>NZ_JBSFHY010000001.1:0-397874 GCF_053597295.1 Streptomyces sp. NPDC001450 | reverse complement strand
TCTGGCGGGCGCCACCTTTGGCCATCCGGCGGAACAAGCGCAGTGCAGTCGCACGCACGGGGACACCTGGTATACGCAGCCAGCGGCGTCTTGGCCGGGCACCCCGCCTCAGGGGTGAAGTCGAGCGCGGCGACTAGGCGTCGTAGTCCTGGTCGAGGCGGTCCTGCATCTCCCGCTCCGTGTCCTGGATGTCACGGTAGTTCTGGCGCTCGGGCTGCTGACCGCGCTGCTGCTGGCCACGCTGCGGCTGCTGAGCGCGCTCCTGCTGGCCACGCTGCGGCTGACCCTGCTGACCGGCCTTCTCCTTGGACTGACCGATCTTGCTGGACTTGTCCTTCATACCCATGTGGGTTCACTCCCGTGGTGGGTGTGGGTGGGGGGGCGGCCCCTGGGAGGGGCCTCGACCAGATTCACACGGGGGAACACGGAGCGCATGTCGATCAGTTACGGTGCGTAGCGCGTGCCGCCTCGTCGGCCGCGCCACCTGCGCCGACGAGCCCGGAACGCATCCCCTGCAGACGGGGCGCGAACCGCCGCATCTCGCGCTGGCCGACGGTGCCGATGAGCGCCGGCAGGTACCCGCGCACGCCCTGCATGCCGCGCAGCCACCACTGCCCGTACACGTGCGCCGAGCGCCGCTCGATACCGGCGACGATCCGGTCGACCGCCGGGCCCAGCGGGTACGTCTTGTTCGACGGCCACGGCAGCCGCTGCCTCAGCTCCCGCATGACGTCGTCCTGGTCGGCGCCGCGCACCATGTCGGTGTCGGTCCAGGACAGGTACCCGACGCCGACGCGCACGCCCTGGTGGCCGACCTCGGCGCGCAGACTGTGCGCGTACGCCTCCACGCCCGACTTGGAGGCGCAGTACGCCGTCATCATCGGCGCCGGGGTCATCGCGGCGAGCGAGGCGATCTGCAGCAGGTAGCCGCGGCTCTCGGTGAGCACCGGCAGGAAGGCCCGGGCCGTCACCGCCGAACCGATCAGGTTCACCTCGATCACGCGCCGCCAGGCCTGCGGGTCGGACTCCGCGAAGGGCCCGCCGGTCGCCACACCGGCGTTGGCGACGACGATGTCGACCTTGCCGAACCGGTCCTTGACCTCCTGCGCCACCCGGCTCATCGTCTCGTGGTCGGTGACGTCGGCGTACCAGTGCGCACTGTCGCTGTGCAGCCGCCCGGAGACCTCCTTGAGCGCCTCCTCCTCCAGTCCGACGAGCGCCACCTTGGCGCCGCGCGCGGACAGCTTGCGCGCGAGCAACTCGCCGACGCCGCGCGCCGCTCCGGTGACGACGGCGACCTGCCCTTCGAGGCTGACCCTGCTCATGCGCCCTCCTTGGTGTACGTGTAGGTGCTGACGAGTTCCCGGATCTTTCCGGTCACCAGCTCGGGAGCCTCCACCGGAGTCATGTGGCCGAGCCCCGGCAGCTCGGTGAGGCCGAGGCAGTTGGGCAGCGCGGCGGCCAGCGAGCGGGCGTGCACCGGAGGCGTGAGCCGGTCGGCGGCACCGACGATCACCGCCGTCGGCACGCGCAACTCCCGTACGCCGTGGTCGAGGTCGAGCCGCTTCAGCACCTCCGCCCAGACATGGCGCACGGAGCGCGGGCAAGCGTGCACGATCCGCGCGCACGCCTCCACCATGTGCGGTGCTGAACCGGCGCCCATCGTGGCGTACTTGAGGATCGCCTTGGCAACCGCCGTGACCGGACCGAGCGGGGCGCGCGAGCCCAGGATGCGCGCCGTGATCCAGGTGCGCACGCGCCCGGCGCGCCAGGGTACGACCCGCGCCTCCGCGACCAGCCGCGAACTTCCCGTACTGCACAGCAGAACCGCAGCGGTGTGCTCCCGGAATCGGGGGCGCGCGGACGCGGCCATCACGGTCATCCCGCCCATGGAGTGCCCCGCGATCACGGCCTTCTCACCGGGCGCGAGGGTCTCGGCGAGCACCGCTTCCAGATCGTCCGCCAGCGCGTCGGTGGTGCACGCGGAGCTCGCGGCACTGCGCCCGTGCCCCCGCTGGTCGTACGCGATCACCCGGTGGTCGGCCGCCAACTCCCGTATCTGCGCCGCCCAGAACGCGGTCGAGCAGGTCCAGCCGTGGGAGAGGACGACAGGCGGCGCGTCCTCGGGCCCGTGGACCTCGACGTGCAGGCGTGCGCCGTCGGCGGAGACCACGGTGAGGGTGCGGGCGGGGGCGGGCGGGGCGTAGGGGCCCGAGGCCACGGCGGTGGGACGGCTCATGCGGCGGCCTCGCTCTCCTGCTTGACAGCCGTGTCCGCTTCGGCAGGCTTGGCGTCGGCCTTCCGGATCACCTCGTACTCCGCCAGGTCCACCCGCCGGGTCGCGCGCCGGAACTCGGTCGTCGTACCGGGCCAGATGGTGGTGTTGCGGCCGCTCGCGTCGAGGTACCAGCTGGTGCAGCCGCCGGTGTTCCACACGGTCCGCTTCATGCGCTCCTGGACCTTGTGGTTCCAGTCGTCGACGGCCGCGGGCCGGGCGTCGAGGGCGGTGCGGCCGCCGAGGACGTCGAGCTGGCGCAGGTAGTCGGCCATGTAGTTCAGCTGCGACTCGATCATGAGGATCATGGAGGAGTTCCCGAGGCCGGTGTTGGGCCCGATGATCGTCATCCAGTTCGGGAACCCGGCGGCCGAGGCACCGCGCAGCGCCTGCATGCCGCTCTTCCAGGACTCCGCGAGCGTGCCGCCCGCCGCACCGACCACGCGCTCGGCGATGGGCATGTCCGTGACGTGGAAGCCCGTACCGAAGATGATCGCGTCGACCTCGGCCTCGGTGCCGTCGGCGGCGATCACGGTCGACCCGCGGATCTCGGTGAGCCCGCTCGCGACGACGTCCACATTCGGCCGGGTGAGCGCCGGGTAGTACTCACTGGACAGCAGGATCCGCTTGCAGCCGATGCGGTAGTCCGGGGTGAGCTTGGCGCGCAGGGCCGGGTCCTTGACGGCGCGGGCCATGTTGCGCTTGGCGAGCCGCTCGACCAGGCCGAGTTCGTCGGGATGCTTGGTGAACGCCTGCACCTGCAGTTCCCGGAGTCCCCACAGCAGTCCGCGCCGCAGCTGGGTGGTGAAGGGCAGCGCCCGGTGCAGCCGGCGCTCGGCGCCGCTGATGGCGCGGTCCACGCGGGGCATCACCCAGGGCGGGGTGCGCTGGAAGAGGGTGAGCCGGCCGACCTGGCGCTGGATGGCGGGGACGATCTGGATGGCGGAGGCGCCGGTGCCGACCATGGCGACGCGCTTGCCGCGCAGGTCGTAGTCGTGGTCCCAGCGGGCCGAGTGGAACACCTTGCCGGGGAAGGAGTCGAGCCCCGGGATCCGCGGGATCTTCGGGTCGGACAGCGGCCCGGTGGCGGAGACGACGACGTCGGCGGTCAGTGTCCCCCGGGTCGTCCCGATCTCCCAGCGCAGCTGCTCGGCGTCCCAGGTCATCAGCTTCACCTCGGAGTCGAAGCGGATGTGCGGGCGCAGCCCGAAGACGTCGGTGACGTGCTCCAGATAGGCGCGGATGTGCTGCTGCCCGGAGAAGGTGCGCGGCCAGTCCGGGTTGGGCGCGAAGGAGAAGGAGTACAGGTGGGAGGGGACGTCACAGGCGCACCCGGGATAACTGTTGTCCCGCCAGGTGCCGCCGACGCTGTCGGCCCGCTCCAGGACGACGAAGTCGGTGATCCCCTCGCGGCGCAGCCGCACCGCGGCTCCCAGTCCGCCGAACCCGGACCCGATCACCGCCACTCGTACATGCTCGTGCTCGGCCATCCCGAAGCCTCCACGCATCGCCTTGGACTCTGCCAGTGAACACTGGCACAATGGGACTGTAGAGCAGCTCCGTACCGAGCGGTAGGGGCAGGCGAGGGAAAGTTACCGGCGGTACAACATAGGCTTCGGACGTGGCAGACGACGGCGAACGCAAGGACGAGCAGGGCAGCGGCAAGGTCGGCGCACCGCGCGAGTACCGCATGGAGGAGCTGGCCCGCCTGGCCGGCATCACCGTGCGCACGCTGCGCTTCTACCGCGAGCGCAAGCTGATCCGGCCACCCCGCCGCGAGGGCCGAATCGCCTGGTACGACGACCGCCACCTGGCCCGCCTGCGCACGATCTCGGCGCTGCTGGAGCGCGGCCACACCCTCAACGGCATCGCGGAACTCGCGGAGGCCCTCGACCAGGGCCGCGATGTCGCCGACCTGCTCGGCGTCGGCACCCCCACCGAGGAGGAGCCGGTCCACCTCACTCCCGAGGAACTCGCCGCCCGCTTCGAGGGCGAGGTCACCCCAGAGAACCTCGCCGCCGCCATGGAGCTGGGCTATCTCGGCACCGACGGCGACGAGATCGTCCACATCAGCCGCCGCCTGCTGGACGTCTCCTCGGCCCTGGTCCGCGAGGGCATACCCCTCGCCGAGGTCCTGGCGGCCGGCAAACGCGTCCGCGAACACGCCGACGCCCTCGCCGAACTCTTCCGCGACCTGATCCTGCGCCACGCCCCCGAGGAGGACCTGCACCGCCTGCGCCCGCTCGCCCGGAGCGTCGTGGAGGCGGAACTGTCCCTGGCGCTGGACCGGCGGCTCAACAAGCGGGACTGAGCCGCGCTCCTACAGGTCGTACACGACGGTCACCGGCGCATGGTCGGACCACCGCTCGGCGTGCGTGGCCGCGCGCTCCACGAGTCCCTTGACGGCCTTGGCCGCGAGCCCCGGGGTGGCCACGTGGTAGTCGATGCGCCATCCCGAGTCGTTCTCAAAAGCCCGCCCCCGGTACGACCACCAGGTGTACGGCCCCTCGGCGTCCGGATGCAGGGCGCGTACGACGTCCACGTAGCCGCCGTCCTCCGCGGCGAGCACCCGGGTGAGCCACTCCCGCTCCTCGGGCAGGAAGCCCGAGTTCTTGGTGTTGCCGCGCCAGTTCTTGAGGTCGGCCTGCTGGTGGGCGATGTTCCAGTCGCCACAGACGACCACCTGGCGCCCGTCGGCGGCGGCCCGCTCGCGCAGCTCCTTGAGGTGGACGAGGAACTCGCCCATGAAGCGGACCTTCTCGTCCTGGCGCTCGGTGCCGACCTCGCCGGAGGGCAGATAGAGGGAGGCGACGGTCACACCGGGCAGGTCGGCCTCGACGTAGCGTCCGCTGCCGTCGAACTCGGCCGAGCCGAAGCCGACCCGGACGCGGTCGGGCTCGCGCCGCGTGTACAGGGAGACACCCGCGCGCCCCTTGGCGGCCGCCGGGGCGTGCACGACGTGCCAGCCGTCGGGCTGCCGGACCTCCTCCGGCAGCTGGTGGGGCTCGGCGCGCACCTCCTGCAGGCAGACGATGTCCGCGGAGGTCTGGGCGAGCCACTCCACGAAGCCCTTCTTGGCGGCGGCCCGCAGCCCGTTCACGTTCACCGAGGTCACAGTCAGCACCAGGGCACGATACCGGCACACTGGTCGTGGTTCGCGCCTCCCACCCTCTGCATAGAAGTACGATGCCCAGCATGAATATACGCCGTGTTCGTTTCGATCACCCCGACGCCGTCAAGCTCAACGACGAGGTTCAGGCCGAATACCACCTGCGCTACGGCGACGGCGGCGACGCCACGACCCTCGACGCCGGCGACTTCGCCCCGCCCCGGGGTGCCTACCTGATCGCCTACGACGAGCACGACCGCCCGGTGGCCACCGGCGGCTGGCGCAGCCAGGACCTCAACGAGGAGGGCAACGAGGACGGCGACGCCGAGCTCAAGCGCATGTTCGTCGTCGAGGCGATGCGCGGCCGGGGCCTCGCCCGCCGCATCCTCGCCGTCCTGGAGGAGGACGCCCGCACGGCCGGCCGCGTCCGCATGGTCCTGGAGACCGGCACCAAGCAGCCGGAGGCCATCGCCCTGTACACCTCGAGCGGTTACGAGCCCTGCGCCAAGTTCGGCTACTACCGCCACTACGAGGAGAGCCTCTGCTACGCCAAGCAGCTGAGATGAGCGACGAAGCCCCGGTCGGCTACTGCCGACCGGGGCTTCATGATGCGTGGACCTGAGGGGATTTGAACCCCTGGCCCCCTCGATGCGAACGAGGTGCGCTACCGGACTGCGCCACAGGCCCTTGCAACGAGTGAAACTCTAGCATCCCCATCGGGGTGCTTGGAAATCCGTTCCCTGACTGGTCAGAGGCGGGCTTCCAGCCCCGTGACGGCGGTCACTCGTTGGCCGCGCGCGGCCGGTCCCCGTCCTCGTACTGGTCGAAGAGGGGGGTGCGTCCGCGCTCGCGCGAGCGGCGGGCGGAGGCCGCGCGGCGGGCGTCGCTACGGCCGTCCGCCGGCTTGTCCTCCGAGTCGAGCGCCGCCTCGCCCTCGTCGGCCTCCGGCGCGCGGCTCGCCTCCTGCTCCGGCACCACCGAGCTGGAACGCGCCGAACTCCATGTGTCGGGCGCCCCCAGGTCCACGTCGGAGGCGGCCCGCGGCGCGACCGGCGCGGTCACGTACGTCGGCAGGGGCACCGGCACCGGGTCCCAGCTGTCCCCGTGCCCGGGTCGCCGCTGCCGCTCACGCTGCTGCTGGTCGACCCACTCGGCGTGGTCCGTCTGCTCCACGAGGGCGCGGCGGTCCGCGGCGAGCGCGGAGAGACCGGTGTCGGTCTCGGTCTCCGGCCCCCCGTCCGGTTCGTCGGCGGCTGGGCCCGCGTCGAGGGACGCGCGCCGGCGCGGCTGGCGTTCGC
Organism: Streptomyces sp. NPDC001450; assembly: GCF_053597295.1. NCBI lineage: Bacteria > Bacillati > Actinomycetota > Actinomycetes > Kitasatosporales > Streptomycetaceae > Streptomyces > Streptomyces sp. NPDC001450. Next base: position 391,192 of record NZ_JBSFHY010000001.1, on the reverse strand, counting down.
GCAGCCGCTGGGCCGCGACCTCGGCGCGCCGGCGGTCCATCTGGTAGGCGAACCGGCGGCGCTCCTGGGAGCGCAGGTAGGCGATGTACGCGCTGAGCATGACGGCGGGTACACCGGGCGCCCACAGGAAGGCGAGGCCGCCGACGGCGGCGACGACGGCGCCGAGCGTGAAGGCGAGGAAGAGCATCACGGTGGTGCGCCGACGGCGCGCCAGTACCTTCGAGCGCCGGGCACGCGCCGCGGACGCCTGCGCCGAGGGTGCGCGCCGTGCGGCCGGCACGCGCTTCTGCGCGGGCGCGGAGGCGGAGGCGGAGGCGGAGGCGCCGGGCGCGCGATGCCCGGACGCGGAAGGAGACTTGGGCGCCGGGATGACGGGCTGGTCGCGTGCCGGTTCCGCCCGCCCGGGCGCCTCCGCCCCGCTCTCCGGGCGCACCTGACGGCGGGTCGGAGGCATGGCGAAGGCCCGGACGTCCACCGAGTCGGTGACGGCGTCCGGATCACTGGCGTCCGGCTCCCCCTCCTGGGCGGAGCGCGCCCGCAGGTCCCTGGCGTACCGGCGCTCCATCCCCGCCCGTCCGGACAGCAGCCGGATGGCGGTGCTGAAGCGTTCCGTCGGACGGGCCTCGTTCAGCTCGTCCTGCCTACGGAGCCACATCGGCACCAAGTAGGCGGCCCAGGCCCCGACAATGACTGCGTAGATGAGGCCGCTGCTGCTCACGCCTCACACGGTAGAGGGGTTTGCGTGAGGCCATCCGCCAATTGGGCCGGTGTGTCGCACGATCTGGCTGATATTTCCAGCTTTTTTTGCGACCGATGCGATCAGTGGACCGTCCGAGCCGCCAATTCAACGCACCGAGACGGTCATCAGCCGATCAATTTCGAACACTTATTCAATTTCGAGCCTAGGCGGGATTCCCCGGAGTGTTCTCCTGCGTGTGCCGCGCCCGCTGAGACCGTGCCCGCTTCCAGCGCCCGAGCAACCCCTCCGGCACTTCTTCCGCCGTGAGCGCGAAGACGAGGTGGTCGCGCCAGGCTCCGTCGATGTGCAGATAGCGCGGCCGCAGCCCCTCCTCGCGGAATCCGAGTTTCTCCACGACCCGGCGGCTGGGCCGGTTCTCGGGGCGAATGCAGACCTCGATGCGGTGCAGCCCGACGGTGCGGAAACAGTGGTCCACCACGAGCGCGACGGCCGTCGGCATCACCCCGCGCCCGGCCACCGCCTCGTCCACCCAGTAGCCGACGTGGCCCGAGCACATCGACCCCCAGGTGATCCCGGCGACCGTCAACTGCCCGACGAGCTGCCCCTGGTACTCGATGACGAACGGCAGCATCCGGCCCGCGTGGGCCTCGGAGCGCAGGTGCCGGACCATCTGGCGGTAGGTCGGCCGGTGTGCTATCGGCCCGCTCGGCGTGGGCGGCGGGATGGTCGCCTCCCAGGGGCGCAGCCAGTCCCTGTTGCGCCGGTTCACCTCACGCCAGGCCCGCTGGTCGCGCAGCTTTATCGGCCGGAGGACGACATCTCCGTCCGCCAGCACGACGGGCCAGGAAAGGCTGTTCAGCTCGCACCCCCACTGCTGGGTCTCGGGTGGTCGCCGCCGCGGATCTGGTCGACGGCGTGCACCAGCAGCGGCTCCAGGACGGCGAGACCGTCCCGCACCCCGCCGGTGGAGCCCGGCAGATTGACGATCAGGGTCCGCCCCGCCACCCCGGCCAGACCCCGGGACAGCGCCGCGGTCGGCACCTTCTCCCGTCCGAACGCCCGGATGGCCTCCGCGATGCCCGGCACCTCGTAGTCGATCACCGCGCGGGTCGCCTCGGGCGTGCGGTCGGTGGGTGAGACACCGGTGCCACCGGTGGTGACGACGACGTCGTAGCCGGCGTCGGCGCCGGCGCGCAGCGCCGCCTCGACCGGGTCCCCGTCCGGGACGACCCGAGGGCCGTCGACCTCGAAGCCGAAGCCCCGCAGGCCGTCGGCGACCAGGGGGCCGCCCTTGTCCTCGTAGACCCCTGCGGCAGCCCGGTTGGAGGCGGTGACCACCAGAGCGCGGTACGTCATGCCCGGCTCCAGTCGCCCGACTTGCCGCCCGTCTTCTCCTCAACCCGCACGTCCGTGATGACCGCTCCCTTGTCGACCGCCTTGACCATGTCGATCACGGTGAGCGCGGCGACCGTCACCGCGGTGAGGGCCTCCATCTCGACGCCCGTACGGTCCGTCGTCTTCACGGTGGCCTGGATCTCCACGGCGTCGTCCGCGACCGACAGATCCAGTTTCACACCGGACACCGACAACGGGTGGCACAGCGGGATCAGGTCCGGGGTGCGCTTGGCGCCCATGATGCCCGCGATGCGCGCGGTCGCCAGGGCGTCCCCCTTGGGAACCCCCTCACCGCGCAGCAGCTCGACCACCCGGGGTGACACCAGGACCCGGCCGCTCGCGCGGGCGGTGCGCGCGGTCACGTCCTTGCCGGACACGTCGACCATGCGGGCCGCGCCCGCGTCGTCGATGTGTGTCAGTCGGTCCTGCACAGGGGGTCCGGGGGTCTCCCCCCGGGAAGGCACAGTCATGGTGTGTAGCGCTCCTGGTCCGGGCCCGTCGCAGTGCGGTGCACGGGCCTGTTGTGCGCGACACGGTACCGCCCGCTCGTCAGCCGAGCAGCACGACCTCCACGTCCGTACCGGGCTCGACGCACTCCACGTCCTCGGGGACGACGATCAGCGCGTCGGCCTGCGCCAGCGCCGCGATCAGGTGGGAGCCCGAGCCGCCCACGGGAGTCACCTCGCCGTCGGCGTACTTGCCGCGCAGGAACTGCCGGCGCTCCTTGGGGGAGCCGAGCGCCTTGTCCGCCTTCAGGGTGGCCCGGGTGCGGGGCCGGTGGACGTCCTCGAGACCCATCAGGGTGCGGATCGCGGGGCGGACGAACAGCTCGAAGGAGACGTACGACGACACGGGGTTGCCGGGCAGGGCCAGCAGGGGCGTGTGGTCGCGGCCGATGGAGCCGAAGCCCTGCGGCTTTCCGGGCTGCATGGCGATCTTGCGGAAGTCGATGCCGCCGCCCGCCTCGTCCTCGTCGCCGACGTGCGCCAGCGCCTCCTTGACCACGTCGTAGGCCCCGACGCTCACCCCGCCCGTGGTCACCAGCAGGTCGGCGCGGACGAGCTGGTCCTCGATGGTGGAGCGGAGGGTGTCGGCGTCGTCGGCGACGGCGCCCACCCGGTAGGCGATCGCGCCCGCGTCGCGGGCGGCCGCGGTGAGGGCGAAGCTGTTGGAGTCGTAGATCTGGCCGTTGCCCAGTCCCTCGCCGGGCTGGACGAGTTCGCTGCCCGTGGACACGACGACCACGCGCGGGCGCGGGCGCACCCGTACCGAGCCCCGGCCGATCGCGGCGAGCAGCGCGATCTGCGGCGGACCGAGGATCGTCCCGGCCTGCAGGGCCAGGTCTCCGGCCTTCACGTCGCTGCCCCTGGCGCGCACGTGCGCGCGTGCCTCGGCGGGGCGGTGCACGCGAACCTGCCCTTCGGCGCCCTCGGGGGCCAGGCTGCGGGCCCGCATCCCGCTCGCGGGCCCCTCGCCGAACCCGCCGTCGGTCCACTCGACGGGGACCACGGCCTCGGCGCCGGGTGGCAGCGGGGCGCCGGTCATGATGCGGGCGGCCTGGCCGGGTCCGACCCGGACCAGGTCAGCCGAGCCGGCCGCGATGTCCCCGACGACCTCGAGGACGGCCGGGAACTCCTCGGTGGCGCCGGCGACGTCCGCGACCCGCACCGCGTACCCGTCCATGGAGCTGTTGTCGAACGGTGGCAGGGAGACCGGCACCGTGATGTCGTCGACCAGAACGCAGCCCTGGGCGTCGAGCAGTTGCAGCTCGATGGGTTCGAGGGGACGGACGGTGGTGAGGATGTCCTCCAGGTGCTCGTCCACCGACCAGAGGTGGTCCGGGCCGGCGGGGCTGGTCGCGGCGTTGCTCAACGTTGCTGCATCTCCTCGGCTACGTAACTGCGAAGCCAGGTCCGGAAGTCCGGGCCCAGGTCTTCACGTTCGCACGCCAGTCTGACAATGGCACGCAGGTAGTCGCCACGGTCGCCGGTGTCATAGCGGCGGCCCTTGAAGACGACGCCGTGCACCGGGCCGCCGACCTTCTCGTCCTGGGCGAGCTGCTGGAGGGCGTCGGTCAGCTGGATCTCGCCGCCGCGGCCGGGCTCGGTCTTGCGCAGTATGTCGAAGATGTGCGGGTCGAGGACGTAGCGACCGATGATCGCGAAGTTCGACGGGGCGTCCGCCGGGTCCGGCTTCTCGACCAGGCCGGTCACCTTGACCACGTCGCCGTCGGCGGTGGCCTCGACGGCCGCGCAGCCGTAGAGGTGGATCTGCTCGGGCGCGACCTCCATGAGCGCGACCACGCTGCCGCCGTGCCGCTCCTGGATCTCGATCATGCGCTGGAGCAGCGGGTCGCGCGGGTCGATCAGGTCGTCACCGAGGAGGACCGCGAAGGGCTCGTGGCCGACGTGCGGGGCCGCGCACAGGACGGCGTGACCGAGGCCCCTGGGGTCGCCCTGGCGCACGTAGTGCATGGTGGCCAGGTCGCTGGACTCCTGGACCTTCGCGAGCCGCTCGGCGTCGCCCTTCTTCTCGAGGGCGGACTCGAGCTCGTAGTTGCGGTCGAAGTGGTCCTCCAGCGGACGCTTGTTGCGTCCGGTGATCATGAGGACGTCGTCGAGCCCCGCCGACACGGCCTCCTCGACCACGTACTGGATCGCCGGCTTGTCCACGACCGGCAGCATCTCCTTGGGAGTGGCTTTGGTGGCCGGCAGGAACCGGGTACCGAGGCCCGCTGCGGGAATGACAGCCTTGCTGATCCTGGGGTGCGACTGAGTCATGCCCGCAACCTTATCCGGTGCCTTTGTAAGGAATCTGTGGCTCCGGTTAATTGGCCCTCATATGAGCGCATTAACGAAGGGTGCAAGAGCGACCAGTGGTACACGACGGACGCACGAGCGAGCCTGACAAGCGAATGTTGCGACGGGAGTTCCTCGCGGTGAGGAACAGGTTGACGGAGGATGTCGTACGGGAGGCGGGCGACACGCTGGCCGAGCGCGCCCTCGAGCTGCCCGAACTGGCGCGTGCGCGCACGGTGGCGGCGTACGTCTCCGTCGGGAGCGAGCCCGGCACACTCGCCCTGCTGGACGCGCTGCGCGCGCGGGGCGTGCAGGTCCTGCTCCCCGCGCTGCTGCCCGACAACGACCTGGACTGGGGCGAGTACGCCGGCCCGGACTCCCTCGCGCGGATCCAACACGGCGGGAAGATGGCCCTGTTCGAGCCCTCCGGCGAGCGCCTCGGCCCGGACGCGGTGATCGCGGCGGACGTCGTTCTGCTGCCCGGGCTCGCGGTGGACGCGCGCGGGATGCGCCTGGGGCGCGGCGGAGGGTCGTACGACCGGGTGCTCGCGCGCCTGGAGCGTGCGGGCGCGCGCCCCGCGCTCGTGGTGCTCCTGTACGACACGGAAGTCGTCGCACGCGTCCCGGAGGAGGCGCACGATCAGCCCGTGCACGCGGTGGTGACGCCGTCGGGTGTGCGCCGCTTCCCGGGCGCCTGACAAGGCGAGGTCCTCGGCCCTCGTACGGGACGGGCCCCCTCCACGCGCGCGTGGAGGGGGCCCGTCCCGTCGGCTTGCCGATGGGGTCCCCCAGACCTTGAGGCACTGGGAGAGGATCACGGCTTGAGGACGAGTGTGTCGCTCGTGCTCGCGTCGACCGCCTTGCCGGAGAACGACCAGGGCAGCAGCTCGCCCTTGACCCACTTGCTCGTCTGGTCCGTGTAGTGGGCGCTGTAGGCGTGTCCGGAGGCTCCGGTCAGGTTGATCCACTTGGACTTGTCGAGGTCCTTGAGGTTGACGACCATGCGCATCGACGGCACCCAGACGACGCCGTAGCCGCCGGCGGCGTTCCAGCCGGTCGCGTTGACGGTGGCCTCGCCGCCGCTGAGCTTCCAGGGGCCGCGGTTGAGGACGTACTGGAGGAACTCGGGTCCCTCGGTACCGAGCGTCTGGTTCTTCAGGAACAGGCGGTGCAGCCGGCCCCAGCTCCAGGTGTCGATGTCCTTGCCGAGCTTGGCGGTCAGCTCCCAGCGGGCGTCGATCATGGCGCGGGCGAAGAGCTGGTCCCGGTTGTTGGCCTCCGGGCGGGTGCCCGACTTGGGCGTCTTCCACCAGTCGCTGTCCGGCTTGTCCATCAGCGTGCGCACGACCTCGAACCAGCGGTCGCCGCCGTCCGGCTGCGCCTGGTCGGCGTCGCGCCGGCCGCACTCGCGGACCTTCGTGTCGTCGTCCACCGGACCGGTGCTGTCGATCTTGTCGACCCACAGGCACTGGCCCTTGACGCGCACCTCCTTGGGGAGCTTGTTGCCGAAGGCGAGCTTGAGGACGTTGCGCCACACGGCGTTGAAGTAGGCGGCCGCCGCGGAGTCGGCGTCCTGGGTGTAGTCCCAGCCCTCCAGCAGCTTCTGCGCCTCCCGGACGTTCTTGTCGTCGAGGTTGATCTTCAGCAGCTTGGGCACGAGCAGCTTGGCGATCTCGCTGCTGTTGTCCAGCTGCATCTGGCGCATGTCGTCGGTGGAGATCTTGCCCGTGCCCTTGATCTTGGACTCGATCAGGTCGGTGATGCGCTGGCTGCGGGTGCCGTAGCCCCAGTCGGTGGTGAGCGTGTACGGGTACTTGTCCTTGTCGACCACGGCCTGGTTGGCGGTGACGATGTAGCCCCGCTCGGGGTCGTACTCGTAGGGCAGCTCGTCCTGCTTGACGAAGCCGGTCCAGCGGTACTTCGAGTCCCATCCCGGCGCCGGGATGGAGCCGTCGTCCACCGAGGAGCGGGTGGGGATCCTGCCGGGCAGGGTGTAGCCGATGTGGTTGTCCGTGCTGGCGTAGATCAGGTTCTGCGAGGGCACGTCGAACAGGGCGGCGGCGGAGCGGAAGTCGCTCCAGTCGGCTGCCCTGTCGATGGCGAACACGGCGTCCATGGAGGTGCCCGGGTCGAGCGCCGTCCACCTCAGGGCGATGCCGTAGCCGTCGCCGCGGTCGGGCGCGGCCGTGTTCACGGCGGCCTTCCTGCCGACCTGGACGAGTTCGTCGTCACGGTCGGACAGCAGCGGCATCCCGTCGGCCGTCTGGCGTACGACGATCGTCTTGGACTTGCCGCCGGCGACCTTGATGGTCTCCTCGCGGGACTTGAAGGGCCGGACCTTGCCGTCGTACAGGTAGCCGCTGCCGCTGAGCTTCTCCAGGTACAGGTCGGTGACGTCGACACCGGAGTTGGTCATGCCCCAGGCGATGTCCGCGTTGTGGCCGATTATCACGCCGGGCATGCCGGCGAACGTGTAGCCGGTGACGTCGTACTGGCACTTGCTGGAGACGGTGCGGCAGTGCAGACCCATCTGGTACCAGACGGACGGCAGCGACGCCGACAGGTGCGGGTCGTTGGCGAGCAGCGGCTTGCCGGTGATGGTGTACTTCCCGGCGACGACCCAGGAGTTGGAGCCGATGCCCTGGCCGTTCACTCCGACGGCGGTGGGCACGTTGTCCAGGACCTTGTAGAGGCCCGCCAGCTGGCTCGTGAGGGCCGAACCGGCCGCGGACGAGGTGGAGGAGCCGGTCGTGCCGGTCGTACCCTGAGAGCCGCTCGTGGCGCCGCCCTGCTGGAAGGCCTTGGCCGCGTCGCTGTACTGGCCCTCCTGGACGATCGGCTTGTTGCGGCTGTAGGGGTACTCGGGGTACAGGTCCTTGATCTGCTGCGGGCCGAGGCGGCTGGCCATCAGGGCGCGGTCGATCTCGTCCTGCATGTTGCCGCGCAGGTCCCAGGCCATCGCCTTCAGCCAGGAGACGGAGTCGACCGGGGTCCACTTCCCCGGCTTGTAGTCGTTGGTGAAGCCCAGAGCCGCGTACTCCAGGGAGATGTCCTCGCCGTCCTTGCCCTGGAGGTAGGCGTTGACACCCTTGGCGTACGCGTCGAGGTACTTCTTCGTGGAGGCCGACAGCTTGGTGTCGTACTCCTCCTTGGCGATCCGGTCCCAGCCGAGGGTGCGCAGGAACTCGTCGTTCTTGACCTGCCCCTTGCCGAACATCTCCGACAGGCGCCCGGAGGTCATGTGCCGGCGCACGTCCATCTCGTAGAACCGGTCCTGCGCCTGGACGAAGCCCTGCGCCATGAACAGGTCCTCGTCGGACGAGGCGTAGATCTGCGGGATGCCGTTCCCGTCCCGCTTGACGTCGACGGGCCCCGACAGACCCTGGAGTGTGATCGAACCCTTGGTCTGCGGGAAGGACGCACGGACGGTGCTGATCGACCAGTACGCCCCGTAGGCGACGCCGCCGATGATGGCCAGGACGAGCACCAGCACGATAAGTCGGGCTTTGCGCCCCTTCTTCCTGCCGGACTTGCCGGGCTTGTCGCCCGTTGTGGCGGTGGTGTTGGGGGGCATCGCTGTCCTTGCTGTCCTAACGCGAGCGGCAGGTCGGGCTGTGACTTTGAATGAGCGCTGGAGCAACCATAGGCGCAGGGCCCCGAGCCACTTGACGCGGAGTCGGGAACAGGCGCGCACGGACGTTCGATCTTGCCTCGGCGAGTGTCAAGAAAACGTCAAGAGTTAGGTAAGGTAACGAAGTACTTGGATGCGGTGCGCCGCAGCCTCGGGTCTTGTGTACGTGAGCTCGCGCGCCCCCCGCGCGGGCCAAGGAAGGGAACCGCCGCTGACTGTCCACCACCTCGACCAGCTCCTGCTCGTCTGCTCCCTGGTCCTCCTGGTCGCCGTCGCGGCCGTCCGGATCTCCTCACGCAGCGGGCTCCCCAGCCTGCTCGTCTACCTGGGGATCGGCGTCCTGATGGGCCAGGACGGCATCGGGAACATCCACTTCAACAGCGCCGAGATGACCCAGGTCATCGGGTACGCGGCCCTGGTCGTGATCCTCGCCGAGGGTGGTCTGGGCACGAAGTGGAAGGAGATCCGGCCGGTCCTGGGGTCCGCCTCCATGCTGGCGCTGGCGGGTGTCGCGATCAGCGTCGGCGCGACCGCTGCGGGAGCTCACTATCTGGTCGGGCTGGACTGGCGGCAGGCGCTCATCATCGGCGCGGTCGTCTCCTCGACGGACGCGGCGGCGGTCTTCTCGGTCCTGCGCAGGATCCCCCTGCCCGCGCGCGTGACGGGCACGCTGGAGGCGGAGTCCGGCTTCAACGACGCCCCGGTGGTCATCCTGGTCGTCGCCTTCTCCACGGCCGGCCCGGTCGAACACTGGTACGTCCTGGTGGGCGAGATAGCTCTGGAACTGGCCATCGGCGCGGCCGTGGGTCTCACGGTGGGCTGGCTCGGGGCCTGGACCCTCAAGCGCGTCGCCCTGCCCGCCTCGGGCCTCTACCCGATCGCCGTGCTGGCGATCGCCGTCACGGCCTACGCCGCCGGCGCGCTGAATCACGGCAGCGGCTTCCTCGCCGTCTACCTGGCGTCGATGATGCTCGGCAACGCCAAGCTCCCGCACTGGCCCGCCACGCGCGGCTTCGCCGAGGGGCTCGGCTGGATCGCCCAGATCGGCATGTTCGTCCTGCTCGGCCTGCTCGTCACCCCGCACGAGCTGGGCGACGACGTCTGGCCGGCCCTCATCATCGGGCTCGCGCTGACCATGGTGGCCCGCCCGCTGAGCGTCGTCCTCAGCCTGGCCCCGTTCCGGGTGCCGTGGCCGGAGCAGGCGCTGATGTCGTGGGCGGGGCTGCGCGGCGCCGTGCCCATCATCCTGGCGACCATCCCCATGGTGAACGGTGTCGCGGGCAGCCAGCGGATCTTCAACATCGTCTTCGTGCTGGTCGTCGTCTACACCCTCGTGCAGGGGCCGACCCTGCCCTGGCTGGCGGCCAGGCTGCGCCTCGGCGAGCCGGGCGAGGCGTCCGACCTCGGCATCGAGTCGGCACCCCTGGAGCGGCTGCGCGGACATCTGCTGTCCGTCTCGATCCCCGAGGGCTCCCTGATGCACGGCGTCGAGGTCAACGAGCTGCGACTGCCGCCCGGCGCGGCCGTCACCCTCGTCGTCCGGGAAGAAAAATCGTTTGTGCCGCTGCCCACGACAGTGCTGCGGCACGGGGACGAACTCCTCGTGGTCGCCACCGACCCGGTGCGCGACGCGGCGGAACGGCGCCTGCGCGCGGTCGCCCACGGCGGCAAGCTGGCCGGCTGGCTGGGCACGAACGGGGCGGGCGGCTCTCGTTAAGGGGGCGTTTCGTACGGTTCACACCTTCGGTAATCACAGGCGACCGCACCTGGTGGTGCTCATTTTCACAGGTGAGCGAGGCGGTGCCCCCTGTACGATGAAGGCGCACCCTGATCGAACCAACTCTGCCTGACGCAGAGCTGGCGCGACCGTATGGCGGCCGGGCCACCCCCACCCACAGTGGGCGCCGGTATCTACCGCAGTCCGCGCAAGAGGACAGCTCTCGGCGCCCGGGCCCGCAACGGGGCCCGCGCTACCAGGCGGCAGAAAGGCACGGGCCGTGGGATCCACGGTCACCACCACCGCACCGGAGACGACCTCGCCGGTCCCTTCCCGCCCCGGATACGGACAGCTGCTGCGCACCCGCGGCGCCTGGACCTTCCTGCTCCCCGGCTTCGCGGCCCGCCAGCCGTTCGCGATGCTCACCATCTCCATCGTGCTGCTCGTGCAGCACACCACCGGCTCGTACGGCGCCGCGGGCGCCGCCGCGGCCGCCACCGGTGTCTCCATGGCGCTGTTCGCGCCGTACAGCGGCCGCCTCGCCGACCGTCACGGGCAGCGCGCCGTCCTGATCCCGGGTGTCCTGGTGCACACGCTGTCGGGCCTGACCCTGACGGCGCTCGCGCTTGCGCACGCGCCCCTGTGGGCGCTGTTCGTGGCGGCCGTGCCGACCGGCGCCTCGGTCCCGCAGGTCGGCCCCATGGTGCGTGCGCGCTGGGGCGTGAAGCTCCCGGACTCGCCCCTGATGACCACCGCGGCGGCCTTCGAGTCCGTCACGGACGAGCTGACCTTCGTCTTCGGGCCGCTGCTGGCGACCGCGCTGTGCACCGCCGTGACCCCGTCCGCGGGCCTGGTGACCGAGGCCGCGCTGACGCTCGTCGGCGGTCTGCTGTTCGCCGCGCAGAAGAGCACGCAGCCGCCGGCGTCCGGCGAGAGCGGGCACGCGCGCGTGAAGCACGCCTCCGCCCTGCGCGTCCCGGGCGTACGGGTGCTGGTGGTGACCTTCCTGGGCATCGGGTCGGTCTTCGGCGGCATGCAGGTGTCGCTGGCGGCGTTCACCGAGTCGATCGGCGAGCCCGGCCTCAACGGTGTCCTCTACGGCACCTTCGCCGCGGGCAACATGCTCTCCGGCATCGTCTGCGGCGCGATCGCCTGGAAGGCCGCCCCGCAGCGGCGCCTGGTCCTTGGCTACGCCGCGCTCGCGCTGACCGCGTCCACACTGTGGACGGCGCACTCGGTGCTGCTGCTGGCCGGTCTCGGCCTGCTGGTCGGCATGTGCATCGCGCCGGCCCTGATCACCGGCTACACGCTGGTCGAGGACCTGGTCCCGGCCGAGGCCCGCACCGAGGCGTTCACCTGGCTGACCGGCGCCGTCGCGCTCGGTCAGGCGGCCGCCGTCACCGTCGCCGGACAGCTGGAGGACCGCCTGTGGGGCGGTGCCGGATTCCTGGTGCCGATGGCCGGCACCGTGCTCGCGCTGGCCACCCTGGTCGCCCTGCGTTCGCTGCTGGTCGCCCGAGCCCGGACCCGCACGGTCGCACGTGGCGTCGGTCACCGCGTGCCGGTGACGGTGGACTGATCCCCGGGAATACGTCACTATGGACCGTCGTTAGCACTCATCGAGTGAGAGTGCCAGGAGGAAGACAGTGCCGACCTACCAGTACCAGTGCACCGAATGCGGCGAGGGCCTCGAGGCGGTTCAGAAGTTCACCGATGACGCCCTGACCGAGTGCCCCAACTGCGGTGGCCGCCTGAAGAAGGTGTTCTCCGCGGTCGGCATCGTCTTCAAGGGCTCCGGCTTCTACCGCAACGACTCCCGCGGCTCCACGTCGAGCAGCAGCCCGGCGTCCAAGTCGTCCAGCTCCTCGTCGTCCGACTCGAAGTCGTCCTCGTCGGCGTCCTCGGCGTCCTCTTCGTCCGCGTCTTCGTCGGGCTCCAGCAGCAGCTCCGCGGCCTGAGTTCTCGCTCCCCGGGCCCTGCCGTCGCGTGACGGCAGGGCCTCAGGTGTACCCGGGCACCGGCTCCCCCGCCTTTTCGCAGCCAGCTAATGTGCTCGTCATGGCGAACGCAGAGATCGGTGTAATCGGCGGGTCGGGCTTCTACTCGTTCCTCGACGACGTGACCGAGGTCCAGGTGGACACCCCCTACGGGCAGCCCAGCGACTCCCTCTTCCTCGGCGAGATCGCCGGCCGGCGGGTCGCCTTCCTGCCCCGGCACGGCCGCGGCCACCACCTGCCCCCGCACCGGATCAACTACCGCGCCAACCTCTGGGCCCTGCGCTCGGTCGGCGTCCGGCAGGTACTCGGACCGTGTGCCGTGGGCGGGCTGCGCCCCGAGTACGGCCCGGGCACCCTGCTCGTACCCGACCAGCTGGTGGATCGTACGAAGGCCAGGGTGCAGACGTACTTCGACGGGCTGCCGCTGCCCGACGGCACGGTGCCCAACGTGGTGCACGTGTCCATGGCCGACCCCTACTGCCCCGCCGGACGGGCCGCCGCGCTGAAGGCGGCGCACGGACGGGACTGGGAACCGGTGGACGGCGGCACGCTGGTCGTGGTCGAGGGGCCGCGCTTCTCGACCCGTGCCGAATCGTTGTGGCATCAGGCGCAGGGCTGGTCGGTGGTGGGCATGACCGGCCACCCCGAGGCGGCGCTCGCCCGTGAGCTGGAGCTGTGCTACACGTCGCTGACCCTGGTCACCGACCTGGACGCCGGTGCCGAGACCGGCGGGGGGGTCTCGCACGAGGAGGTGCTGCAGGTGTTCGCGGCCAACGTGGACCGGCTGCGGGGCGTGCTGTTCGACACGGTGGCGGCGCTGCCGGAGACCGGGGCGCGGGACTGCCTGTGCAGGAACGCGCTCGGCGGGATGGATCCGGGCTTCGAGCTGCCGTAGCGGGAGGGGCGACGCGAGGGACGGGGCGACGCGAGGGACGGGGCGAGCGGAATTCCCCGTTCGGGTGGGCGAGTTGTCCACAACCGGTCAGTGGTCCACCGGCTCCGGCGGGCTTCGGCGCGAGGCGTCATCGTGGCATCGCAAGCCGAAATCCCCTCGTCGCAGGCGGTGATCCCCATGCCCTTGGCCCCCTCGTCCCCCAGTCCGTCCGCGCCTCCCCTCCGCCTCCCGCGCCCCCTCGGCACCGACGCCCCGGCGACCTGCGAGGTCCCGCACTTCGCCCCGGTGCGCGTGCGCGGCGGCCGGTATCAGCTGTAACGGCTCGTGCGGCAGCGCAGGCGGGCTCTCGCGGCCGGCCTCGCCGTGACCGCGGCCGCGCTCGTGGCGGCGGGGCCGCGGACCGCGACCGAACCCCACCGCGCCGAACGGGCCCGCGGGCACCCGGTCACGGAACCCGTACGACGGCACGGAGCGGTGGACGTGGTGACGGCGCCGGTGCGGATCTCGGACGCCGCCACCGTCAGGTTGCTCCGGCCCGGCGACCGCGTCGACGTCATCGCCGCCGAGGACCCGTCGGCCGGAGGCGGCGCCCGGGTGCTCGCGCGGGGCGTGCGGGTGACGAAGGTGCCGGAGCCTGTGGAGGGTGCGTCCGAGAGCGGGGCGCTGGTCGTGCTGTCGGTGCCGCGCACCACGGCGGCGCGGCTCGTCGGTGCGAGTGCCACGGCACGGCTGGCGGTGACGCTGTGCTGAGCCACTTCGGCCGGTGTCACTGCGGCCCGCCGTCAAGTCCTTCGATCGAGCTGAGGAATTGGAGACAATGGCCGTACCGTGCCGTAGGTTGCGGAGCGTTTCGTTCCACACCCTGTGCACGCGAGGAGAGTCCCCGAGGTGAACGCGAAGAAGGAACCGAGCATCTGGCAGGGCTTCAAGGCCTTCCTGATGCGCGGCAACGTCGTCGACCTGGCGGTCGCGGTGGTCATCGGCGCCGCCTTCACCAACATCGTCAACTCGGTGGTGAAGGGGCTCATCAACCCGCTGGTGGGCGCGATCGGCACACAGAACCTGGACCACTACAGCTCGTGCCTGAGCAGCAGCTGCAGGGGCGACCAGGGCATCCAGCTGATGTGGGGCTCGGTACTCGGCGCGACGCTGAGCTTCGTGATCACCGCGGCCGTCGTGTACTTCCTGATGGTTCTGCCGATGGCGAAGTACCTGGCCCGGGTGGAGGCCCGCCGGAAGGCGAAGGAGGGCACGCACGAGATCATCGAGGTGACCGAGCTGGAGGTCCTCAAGGAGATCCGCGACGCACTGGTCGCCCAGCGCAGGTCGGGGCACGACGAGCGCTGACGACGCTCCCGCGGGCGGCTCAGAGGTGGTGGGGCGGCTTCTCGTCGAGGAAGCGCTTCAGGTCGGCGGCGCTGTCGCCGTCCGGGCGCTCGCCCCACCCACGGTCGGTGTCGTCCGAGGACTGCCGGCTCAGCGGGTCGTCGAAGATCAGCGCGGGCTTCGGATCGCGCGGCTCGGGTTCGGGGGCGGTGCTCATGCCCACAAGGGTACGGCCCCGACCCGGGCGGTCCTGCGGAGCCTCTGACCTGAGAGTTTCTCCCGGACATCGGACACTGGAGCACTCGTGAACCCCTTCACAAGATTTGGCCGCGGTTTTCTGCTGTCCTGGGAGGCATGACGTCCAGTTCCGCTCCGGCGCCCGCCCCGGGTGCGCACGGGCCCCAGGGGCCCCTGCGGCGGCTCACCGCGCGTGGGCGCTACGAGGCACACCGGGTCTCCTCCCCGCTGGAGCTCTTCTTCGACCTGTGTTTCGTCGTGGCCATCGCGCAGGCGGGCGTGCAACTCGTGCACGCCGTGGCCGAGGGGCACGCGGGCACCGGGATCCTGAACTACGCGATGGTGTTCTTCGCCATCTGGTGGGCCTGGATGAACTTCACCTGGTTCGCCTCGGCGTACGACAACGACGACGCGCTCTACCGGGTGGTCACCCTGGTCCAGATCGCCGGTGTGCTGGTGCTGGCCGCGGGCGTCTCCCGGGCGTTCGAGCACCACGACTACCTGGTCGTCTGGCTCGGCTACGTGATCATGCGGCTGGCGATGGTCGCGCAATGGCTGAGAGCGGCGAGATCGGCCGAGGGGCCGGAGCGGACCACGGCGCTGCGATACGCGTGCGGTGTGCTGTTGTGCCAGGTCGGCTGGCTGGGGCTGATCCTGCTGCCCGAGCCGGCCCGGCTTTGGGTGTTCCTGGTGATGGTGATCGCGGAGCTGTGCGTGCCGGTCTACGCGGAGAAGGCCCGCATGACGTCCTGGCATCCGCACCACATCGCCGAGCGGTACGGCCTGTTCACGATCATCGTGCTCGGCGAGACGATCGCCGCGGCCACGGTCGCCGTGAAGTCGGCGGTGGACGAGCACGACGCGCTGGGTGAGCTGCTGCCGATCGCGGCGGGCGGCCTGCTGATCGTCTTCTCCGCGTGGTGGATCTACTTCGTGGTGCCCATCCACGATCACCTGCGCTCCAGCAGGCAGGCGTTCCTCTGGGGCTACGGCCACTACCTGATCTTCGCCTCGGCCGCGGCGATCGGCGCCGGCCTGGAGGTGGCGGTGGAGCAGGCCGTCGGCAAGGCGCACATCTCGACGCTGTCCGCCTCGGCGGCCGTGACCCTGCCGACGGCGCTGTACCTGCTGACCGTGTGGGCGCTGCACTCGCGGCACTTCAAGGTCGGCATCAGCCAGCAGCTGGTGCTTCCGGCCACGGCGCTGCTGGTGGTCTGCTGCACCTTCCTGGGCGAGTGGGCGGTGCTCGCCGCGGGGCTCGTGTCCGCGGCCGCGGTGGCGGTCGGGGTGACGCTCACGGCGCGCATGGCCGCCCGCGAGCGGCGCGCGAACGCGACGGCACCGGCCGCCTGAACCCCGCGGACGCGTCCTGGGGCTGGGCCAGACTGACCTCATGACAGTTGACGCATTGACGGATGTCGCCGGGCTGCGGGTGGGACACGCCACCCTCGGCGGGGACGGCCGGCTCACCGGCACCACGGTCGTCCTCGCGCCCGAGGGCGGCGCCGTCGCCGCCGTGGACGTGCGCGGAGGCGGCCCCGGCACCAAGGAGACCGACGCCCTCGACCCGCGCAACGTGGTGCAGAAGATCGACGCCGTCGTGCTGACCGGAGGCAGCGCCTACGGACTCGACGCCGCGTCCGGGGTGATGGCCTGGCTCGAGGAGCAGGGGCGTGGGGTGCGGGTCGGGCCGGACCCGGGGCACGTCGTGCCGGTGGTGCCTGCCGCGTGCGTCTTCGATCTGGGGCGTGGCGGGGACTTCCGCGCCCGGCCGGACGCGGCGACGGGGCGCGCGGCGGTGGAGGCGGCCGCGGCGAGTGCGCAGGGTGCGGCCGTGCACGAGGGGTGTGTGGGCGCCGGCACGGGCGCCGTGGCGGGGCAGCTGAAGGGCGGGGTGGGCACCGCGAGTGCGGTGCTGGACTCGGGGGTCACGGTGGCCGCGCTGGTGGTGGCGAACGCGGCGGGGTCGGTGCTGGACCCGGAAACGGGCGTCCTGTACGGGGAGTTGTTCCAGGGACGCGTGCGGTACCCGGAGGAGAACGTGCACGAGGCCGCGCGTCGGCGCCTGGCCGAGGTGGCCTCGAAGAACGCGCTCCCGCCGCTGAACACGACGCTCGCGGTGGTCGCGACCGACGCGGACCTCACCAAGGCGCAGGCGCAGAAGATGGCGGGCACGGCGCACGACGGCATCGCGCGCGCCGTGCGGCCGGTGCACCTGCTGCACGACGGCGACACGGTGTTCACGCTGGCGACGGGCGCCCGCACGCTCGACAGCGGCAGCCCGTTGGCACTCAACGACGTCTTCGCGGCCAGTGCCGACGTCGTGACGCGCGCGATCGTACGCGCCGTGCGCGCCGCCGAGTCGGTCGACGGGCCGGGCGGAGTGTGGCCGTCGTACGCGGAGTTGTACGGGAAGCGATGAGCCCCGGAGGCCGTCGGGCCGCGGGTTGAGCCATGGATTGTCGCGGTTCTGTCACGTGATGACGTCAGCGGGCTCCGGAGGGAACCTCCCCCCGGGCCCGGGCCCTCTCTCATCACGCACTGGAACGGATCACGCACATCACACGAACATGGAGCAGCCCGTGACAACGCCGGACATTGCAGCGCGGCGCGCACTGGGGGCCTGTGCCGCCCTGATGGTCGGCGCCCTCACCCTGACCGCCTGCGGCGGCAACGCCAACGCCGACGACGAAGGCAAGGGCGGCAAGGGCTCGCCCAAGACGTCGACGGCGAAGGTCGTGATCTCGGCCAAGGACGGTTCGACCGGCGCCTCCATCAACGCGACCGGCGTGAAGGTCAGCGGCGGCAGGCTGACGGACGTGAAGATGACCGTGGCCGGGTCGGGGCAGGCGGTGCAGGGGGCGATATCGGCGGACGGCAGCAGCTGGAAGCCGAAGGAGCAGCTGGAGCGCGGCACGAAGTACGAGATCGACGCGACCGCGAAGGACGCGAGCGGGCGTACGGCGGCGGCCAACTCGATCTTCACCACGGTCAGCTCGGCCAACAGCTTCATCGGCACCTACACGCCGGACAACGGCTCGACGGTCGGTGTGGGCATGCCGGTGTCGTTCACCTTCGACAAGGCCATCACCGACAAGAAGGCCGTGCAGTCGCACATCACGGTCAACTCCAGCAGTGGCCAGCAGGTGGTCGGGCACTGGTTCGGGAACCAGCGGCTCGACTTCCGGCCGCAGGACTACTGGAAGGCCGGCTCCAAGGTCACGATGAAGATCGACCTGGACGGGGTGCAGGGCGCGAGCGGCCTCTACGGCGTGCAGAAGAAGACGGTGTCCTTCACGATCGGGCGCTCGCAGGTCTCCACGGTCGACGTCAACACGCAGACCATGACGGTGGTGCGGGACGGCAAGACGATCAAGTCGGTGCCGATCTCCGCGGGCAGCCCGCAGCACACCACCTACAACGGGCAGATGGTGATCTCCGAGAAGTTCGTGCAGACCCGTATGAACGGCTCGACGGTCGGCTTCGGCGGGGAGTACGACATCCCGGACGTTCCGCACGCGATGCGCCTGACCTCGTCCGGCACGTTCATCCACGGCAACTACTGGTACAACAGGGGCAACCCGCCGTTCGGCCGGGAGGGCACCAGCCACGGCTGCGTCGGCCTGGCGGACGTGCAGGGCGCCCAGGGCGCCACGACGGCCAAGTGGTTCTACGACAACTCGCTCGTCGGGGACGTCGTGATCGTGAAGAACTCCCCGGACACGACGGTGTCCCCGGACAACGGTCTCAACGGCTGGAACATGTCGTGGAGCGCCTGGACCGCCGGAACTGCCGCCTGACCGGCCGGTTCTGACGCATCGTGAGGCCGCGCGGGAACTTCTCGCGCGGCCTTCGCGTTTTCCCGGCATACGTTTTCTCGGTTCCCGGACATGATGTCCGACCGAGGGGCTACGGTATGCACCCACAAGGTGACATGCAGCAACGCCGGGAGAAGCCTTGAGCGTTCCGTACGAGACGGCAGCGTACGAACCAGCCGAGTCGCCCGAGTCTCCGGAGGAGCATCTCGAGCGGCTCCTCGGCCGTGCCCTGAACTCCTTCGAGCTGCCCGACGAGGTGATACGGCGGCTCGACTGCGCTCTGGCGCACGACAGTTCTCTGCACTCCGCCCACCACAGCGCGGGGCTGCACAGCGAGACGTACCGGCACACCTGGCTGCTCGCCGACGGCTCGGCGGTGACCCTGTGGGAGCTGGTCCACAACACCGTGCCGGGTGGCGACGCCCAGCACGAGGTCTACGTCGACGAGGAGGAGCTGCACACGGCCACCGCCCGGCTCGCGCTGCCGCCGGACACCCCGGACTTCGAGCTGCCGGTGCTGATGCAGCTGTCGGCGATCCCCGAGCCCCGGCATGTGTACGCCCCGGACGACTCGGCGGACCACGCGCGCAGGCTGCTGCGCCGTGCGGAGAACCCCGACCGTCCGGACGCGGAGACGGCGGCACTGCTGGCGACGGCGGCCGCGCATCAGATCACCCAGGCGTTCGGGCGGCCCGGACGGACCGGCCGGGCGGGGCTGAGCTACACGCTGTACGAGCACGCCTTCCTGCTGCCGGACGGCCGGGAGGTCTCCCTGTGGGAGGTCGAGCACACGGCGACGCCCGACGGTCGGCACATGTGCGAGGTCTACACGTCGGAGGACGCGGCCCGGGACGCCATGGAACGGCGCGCGGCGCGACAGGCCTAGGCGCCCGCTTCCGTCAGCGGTTTCCGAGTCGTCGTACCAGGACCGCGAAGGCGTCCTGTTCCGCCGCGGACAGTTCGACGTACTCCTGCGGCGGGGGGCCGAAGCGCTGGTGCGGGAAGGACGACAGAGCGGCCTCGACGCGGGCGCGGCGCATCAGGCGCGTCACCGCGACGGCCCAGACGACGCCCGCCAAGGTGAGGACGGTCACGCCGATCAGTTGAAGAGTCGGGACGTACTCAGGCATGCGGTCCAGTAGACACCACGGTCCGGGACTTTGGTCCCGGACCGTGACGTATCTCGCAGGTGGCGTGAACAGCTCACATCTCACCAAAGGGACAAGAGGTGGCGGTACCCCGTCAGGCGGCGACGGGCTGCTTCGCCTCCTTCGGTGACGCCGGGTTCGCGGCGGGGTCCGTGGGCGTGGTCTCCGGGGCCTGCTTGCGCATGCCCTTGAGGAGGACGACCAGGGCCGCGCTGACGCACACGCCGACCGCGATGGCGATCAGGTAGAGGAACGGGTTGCCGATCAGCGGGACCACGAAGATGCCGCCGTGCGGGGCGCGCAGGGTGGCGCCGAAGCCCATCGACAGGGCGCCGGTGATCGCGCCGCCCACCATGGCGGACGGGATGACCCGCAGCGGGTCCGCCGCGGCGAACGGGATCGCGCCCTCGGAGATGAAGGAGGCGCCCAGCACCCAGGCCGCCTTGCCGTTCTCGCGCTCGGTCTGGGTGAAGAGCTTGCCGCGGACCGTCGTCGCCAGGGCCATCGCCAGCGGCGGGACCATGCCGGCCGCCATCACCGCGGCCATGATCTTCATCGCGGAGTCGCTCGGGCTGGCGACCGCGATGCCCGCCGTGGCGAAGGTGTAGGCCACCTTGTTGACCGGGCCGCCCAGGTCGAAGCACATCATCAGGCCGAGCAGGGCGCCGAGCAGGACGGCGTTGGTGCCGGTGAGGCCGCCCAGCCAGTCGGTCAGGCCCTTCTGGGCGGCGGCGATGGGCTTGCCGATCACGACGAACATCAGGAATCCGACGATCGCCGAGGAGATCAGCGGGATCACCACCACCGGCATGATGCCGCGCAACGCCGCCGGGATGTTGACCTTCTGGATCGCCATCACCACGCCACCGGCGATCAGACCGGCCGCCAGACCGCCGAGGAAGCCGGCGTTGATGGTGAGGGCGATGGAGCCGCCGACGAAGCCGGGGACGAGACCGGGGCGGTCCGCCATGCCGTAGGCGATGTAGCCGGCCAGGACCGGGACGAGGAAGCCGAAGGACACCACGCCGATCTGGAAGAGCAGCGCGCCCCAGCTGCCCGTCTGGGTCCACACGAAGTGGTCCATGACCGACGGCGCCTTGTTGACCTTCCAGCCGCCGATCGCGAAGCCGAGGGCGATGAGCAGACCGCCGGCCGCGACGAACGGGACCATGTAGCTGACGCCGGACATCAGCCACTTGCGGAGCTTGGTGCCGTAGCCCTCGGTGGAGTCGCCCGCGCGCTCGACGGGCGTCCCCGGAGCGGCGCCCGCGGTGACCTCGCCGCGCTCGGCCTTGCCGCGCACCTCGGCGATCAGCTCGGCGGGACGGTTGATGCCCGCCTTCACACCGACGTCGACCGTCGGCTTGCCCGCGAAGCGGTCCTTGTCGCGTACGGGAACGTCGTGCGCGAAGATCACGCCGTCCGCCGCCGCGATCACCGCCGGGTCGAGCCGGGTGAAGCCGGCCGAGCCCTGCGTCTCTACGACGACCTCGGCGCCCGCCTCGCGGCCCGCGTTCTCCAGGGACTCGGCCGCCATGTAGGTGTGGGCGATGCCGGTCGGGCAGGAGGTGACGGCGACGATGCGGAAGGGGCGTTCGCCCGTTCCCGTGGCGCCCGGCGCCGGGGCGGAGCCGCTCGCGTCGGCCGCACCCGGCGCCGGGGCCGTGCTGCCCGCTGCGGCGCCGGCGGAGGCCGCCACCGGCGTCGCAGCGGAGTCTTCGGAGGCGTCCTCGGACGCCTGTGCACCGGCGGACGCGCCGCCCGCGGTCGCCGGCGCCTCGTCCCCGCTGATCAGCGCCGCCGCCGTCCCCGCGTCGCCCGCCGACCGCAGCGCGTCCGTGAACTCGGTGTTCATCAGCTGCCGGGCCAGGGAGGAGAGGATCGTCAGGTGGGCGTCGTCGGCGCCGGCCGGGGCCGCGATCAGGAAGATCAGGTCGGCGGGACCGTCCGCGGCACCGAAGTCGATGCCGGCGGCGCTGCGGCCGAAGGCGAGCGTCGGCTCGGTGACGTGGCCGCTGCGGCAGTGCGGGATGCCGATGCCGCCGTCGAGGCCGGTCGGCATCTGGGCCTCACGGGCGGCCACGTCGGCGAGGAAGCCCTCCAGGTCGGTCACCCGGCCCTGGGCCACCATGCGCTCGGCGAGGGCGCGCGCCGCCGCTTCCTTGGTGTCGGCGGACAGGTCGAGGTCGACCAGGTCCGCGGTGATCATGTCGCTCATCGCGGGCTCCTATGCACGCGTATCGCCCGGGGAGTGGGGTGGGCGGGGGTGGGGACGGGGGTGCTGTGGGGGAGAGCGGGTTGGACGGAGGCGGGGACGGGGAGACCCCGCCTCCTGGGCCGTGTCGTCGGACTGGACGACAGGGCCCCGGGGCGGCAGGACGGATCGGGGCGCCCTGCCGGCCCGCTGAGGCGGCGAGTAACGGGGAGCCCCGCCGCTTCAGGGCCGGTGGTTGGAGCGGCGCCGACGGCAGGGCCGGCATGATCGGCATGGCCGTACGGGGTTTGCGGACGTTCATGACACCGGCTCCGTCAGTCCGCGGTCGACCGGGAGGTCGGCCGTGACCGTCACCGCGGCCGGATCCAGGTCGGCGGGGGTCGGCATCACGCTGCCGGGGAGCTGGACGGCGGCGGCGCCGTGGGCGACGGCGGAGGCGAGGGCCTCCGGGCCGCGGCCGCCGGCGATCAGGAAGCCGGCGAGGGAGGAGTCGCCGGCACCCACGTTGCTGCGTACGGCGTCGACGCGCGCGCTGCCGAACCAGGCGCCGGCGTCGTCCACGAGCAACTGCCCGTCGGCGCCCAGGCTCGCGAGCACGGCGCGTGCGCCCATCTCGCGCAGCTCCTCGGCCGCCTTCACCGCGTCGCCCACCGTCGCCAGGGGGCGCCCGACGGCTTCCGCCAGCTCCTCGGCGTTCGGCTTCACCACGTCGGGCCGGGCGCGCAGCGCCTCCAGGAGCGCACGCCCCGAGGTGTCGAGGGCGATGCGCGAGCCTCCGGCGTGCGCCCGCGTGACGACGTCGGCGTACCAGGAGGGCGCGAGCCCCCGGGGCAGGCTCCCGCAGCACGCGATCCAGTCCGCGTCGCGGGACTGCTCGCGGACGGCGTCCAGGAGCAGCTCCTGTTCGGCCGGGGACAGTTCCGGGCCCGGCGCGTTGATCTTCGTGAGCACCCCGTCCGCCTCCGCGAGCGCGATGTTCGAGCGGGTGGCTCCGGCGACCGGGACCGGAGCGACCTCGATGCCCTGCGCGTCGAGCAGATCGGCGACGAGCGCACCCGGCGCACCGCCCAGGGGCAGAACGGCGACCGTGCGCCGTCCGGCTGCCGCGACGGCGCGCGAGACGTTCACGCCCTTGCCGCCGGGGTCCAGGCGCTCGGTCTCGGCTCGGATGACCTCGCCGCGCTTCAGTTTCTGGACCTCGTAGGTGCGGTCGAGGGACGGGTTGGGGGTGACGGTGAGGATCATGCGCGCACTACTTCCGTGCCGCCGCGCTCGATGACGGCGGCGTCTTCGGGGCTCAGCCCGCTGTCGGTGATCAGCAGGTCCACGTCGCTCAGGTCGCCGAAGCGGGCGAAGTGCTCCTGGCCGTGCTTGGAGGAGTCGGCGAGGAGGACGACGCGGCGGGCGGCGGCGACGGCCGCGCGCTTGACCGCGGCCTCGGCGAGGTCGGGGGTGGTCAGACCGTGCTCGGCGGAGAAGCCGTTGGCGGCGACGAACAGGACGTCGGCGCGGATCTCGCCGTACGCGCGCAGCGCCCAGGCGTCCACGGCGGCGCGCGTACGGTGCCGTACGCGCCCTCCGACCAGGTGGAGCTGGATGCCCGGGTGGTCGGCGAGGCGGGCGGCGATCGGCAGGCTGTGCGTGACGACGGTGAGGGTCGCCTCCAGCGGGATGGCCGCGGCCATCCGCGCCACCGTCGTACCGGCGTCGAGGACCATCGTGCCCTCGACGGGCAGCTCGGCGAGGGCCGCCTTGGCGATGCGGTCCTTCTCGTCGGCGGCGGTGGACTCGCGTTCGGCGAGGTCCGGCTCGAAGTCGAGACGGCCGACCGGGATGGCGCCGCCGTGCACCCGGCGGACGAGGCCCGCGCGGTCGAGGGCCTTCAGATCCCGGCGGATCGTCTCCGCCGTGACCTGGAACTCCTCGGCCAGCGACAGCACGTCCACCCGGCCGCCGTCACGGGCGATCCGGAGGATCTCCTGCTGCCGCTCCGGTGCGTACATGTTTGTTCGCCTCCGACTCATGCCCGAACGTGTGGTTTCACCGCGAGAGTACGCCCAGGTTTCCGGAAAGTAAACAGGTTCGGGCCGCAATCGGGCATGAACGGACTTCCGCTTCTGTCCGGGCAGCAGAAAGGCCCGGTACCTGGCCGGTACCGGGCCCCCTCCTGCCTGGTCAGGACACCAGCTCGGGTTCCCTCTCCACCGCCGGAGCGTCGGACGCGCCCTCCACGTGCTGCGCCGGACGCTTCGGCAGGGCCGACATCAGCAGGAAGATCACACCCATCACACCGGCCACCCACCACAGCGCGTGCTGGAAGCCGTGGACGAACGCCGGGCCCACCTCGGCGCGCGTCAGCCGGTCGCCGATCACGCCGAAGAACACCACCGAGACCAGCCCGAGGCCGAGCGCGTTGCCCATCTGCTGCACGGTGTTGATCAGGCCGGACGCGGAACCGGCGTGCTCGCGCGGCACCTCCGACAGCACCACGTCCGTCAGCGGGGCCACGATCAGACCCATGCCGGTGCCCATCACGACCAGCGGGAGGGCCATCTGCCAGGAGGCGATGGCGAGGCCGTAGCGGTGCGACTCCCAGATGTAGATGAGGACACCCGCGGCCATCACCAGCGCGCCCGCCTGGAGCACCTTGCGGCCGAAGCGCGGCACCAGCTTCTGCACGGACATACCGGCCGCCGTCGAGACCGCGAGCGAGAACGGCACGCCCGTCAGGCCGGCCCGCAGCGGCCTCCAGCCCAGCCCGACCTGCATGTACAGCGTCCAGACCAGGAAGAAGATGCCGAGCGCGACACCGAAGACGGTCTGCACGGCGATGCCTGCGGCGAAGCTCTTCACCCGGAACAGGGACAGCTCGATCAGCGGGGAGCCGTCCCGGGCCGCCTTGCGCCGCTCGTACGCCACCAGCGCCGCGAAGACGCCGAACGCGCCGGCCATCGAGACGTACCCCCACAGCGGCCAGCCCAGCTCGCGGCCGCGGGTGAGCGGATAGAGCAGCATCAGCAGGCCCAGGGTCACCAGGGCGACGCCGACGAGGTCCAGCTTCAGCGCCTTCGGGGCGCGGGACTCGCTGATGTAGCGGCGGCCGAGGAGGAAGGCGACGACGCCCACGGGGAGGTTGATCAGGAAGATCGGGCGCCACTCGAGCCCGAACAGGTTCCACTCCGTCAGCAGGGCGCCGAGCAGCGGGCCGGAGACCGCGCCCAGACCGACGATCGCGCCGAAGAGACCGAAGACCTTGCCTCGCTCGTGGGCGGGGAAGGTGGCGTGCACGATCGACAGGACCTGCGGGACCATCATCGCCGCCATTCCACCCTGCAGGATGCGGGAGGCGACCAGCATCTCCGGGTTCGCGGCGAAGCCGCACAGGGCGGAGGCCAGGGTGAAGCCGCCGATGCCGATGAGGAAGAGCCGGCGGCGGCCGTGGATGTCGCCGAGGCGGCCGCCGGTGATCAGGCCGGCGGCGAAGGCCAGGGCGTAGCCCGCGGTTATCCACTGGATCTGGCTGAAGGAGGCGCCCTCGTCGTGCCGGATCGAGGGGATCGCGATGTTGACGATCGTGACGTCGACGAGGTCCATGAAAGCCGCGGTCATCACGATCGCGAGCGCCAGCCACCGGCGGCGGT
This sequence comes from Streptomyces sp. NPDC001450, assembly GCF_053597295.1. Classification (NCBI taxonomy): domain Bacteria; kingdom Bacillati; phylum Actinomycetota; class Actinomycetes; order Kitasatosporales; family Streptomycetaceae; genus Streptomyces; species Streptomyces sp. NPDC001450. The sequence continues at coordinate 365,674 of NZ_JBSFHY010000001.1, read as the reverse complement.
CGCCCGGGTCCTGCTGTGCGCTGAGGGTCTGTTCCGTGGAGGTCATGCGTCCAAGCTAGGACCCTATTAGGTCAGATCATGTCCTAGTAGTGCGGCATCCTCGAACACATGACGACGGACACTCCGGCTCGGCTTCTTCAGCTGCTCTCCCTGCTCCAGACTCCCCGCGAGTGGCCCGGCGGCGAGCTGGCCGACCGGCTCGGGGTGTCCCGCCGTACCGTGCGACGGGACATCGACCGGCTGCGGGAGCTGGGCTATCCCGTGCAGGCCAGCAAAGGCGCTGATGGCGGCTACCGCCTTGTCGCGGGCAAGGCCATGCCGCCGCTGGTGCTCGACGACGAGGAGGCGGTGGCGATCGCGGTCGGGCTGCGGGCCGGGGCCGGGCACGCGGTGGAGGGGGTGGAGGAGGCGTCGGTGCGGGCGCTGGCGAAGCTGGAGCAGGTGCTGCCGTCCCGGTTGCGGCACCGGGTCTCGACGCTTCAGGCCGCGACGACGGCGCTGACCAGTGGGGACGGGGCGAGCATCGCGCCGGAGACACTGACCGTGATGGCGTCGACGGTGGCGGGGCGGGAGCGGCTGCGGTTCGCCTACCGGGACAAGGACGGCAGCGAGTCACGACGGCTGGCCGAGCCGCATCAACTGGTGTCCACGGGGCGGCGGTGGTACCTCGTCGCGTACGACCTCGGGCGCGAGGACTGGCGGACGTTCCGGGTGGACCGGGTACGGGAGCCGTTCGCCACCGGTGTGCGGTTCGCTCCGCGGGAGGTGCCGCTGGGGAGTGCGGCGGAGTACCTACGGCGGTCCATTCAGCGACGGCCCGAGACCGGGACGTACGCGTTCGAGGTGCGGTTCGCCGGGTCGGTGGAGGAGGTGTCGTCGCGGGTGCCCGGGTGGGTCGGGGTACCGGAGGCGGACGGGGAGGGCTGGTGCGTGGTGCGGGGCAGCAGCGGGGATCCGGTGGAGTGGCTGGCGGTGCGGTTGGCGATGACGGGGTGCGAGTTCGCGGTTCGGGAGCCGGCTGAACTGGCGGCTTGTGTACGGGAGTTGGGTGAGCGGCTGAGCCGGGCGGGGGGAGCCGGGAAAGCCTAGGCGGGTTCCAGGTGGCCGGTGCTGCGGCCGGCTACTCCTCGCCCCACTCGAACTCCCCCAGCGCCTCCAGGTTTTGGAGGGCCAGGGCTGCCGGGCCGGTGGGGCCTGCGGGTGGGGACGTGGTGGTGGACCAGGATTCGACGGCTACGCGGACCGCCGCACCGGCCACCGCTGCGGCGAAGTGGAGGTGCGGGGGGATCGGAGCCGGGCGGGCAACGTTGTCGCCGGACTCGGGGTCAGCGGAGAGTGCCTGCCCCCGGGACACCGACAAGCGCTCCGCCAGGATTTCCGCGAGCGTCTTCTCCGAGGACTGGCAGACCTCCGCCCAGACCTTGCGCAGGGCGGGACTCGCGTCGGCCAGGCGGATCAGGGTGCGGACCCATTCCCAGGACGACGCGGAGACGCCGGCGCCCGGGGTGAGGGTCTGGTGGACCGCGTGGCGCAGGGCCTCCGGGACGGTGAGGGCGGGCGGGGCCGAACGGACCGCTTCCGTCCAGCGCTGGGCACCTGCCGCGTAGAGGGGGGCCACCGCCTCTTCCTTCGAGGCGAAGTAGCGGTAGAACGTGCGCGGGGCGATGCCCGCCGCCTGGGCGATGTCCTCCGCGCGGGTGGCGCGCAGCCCCCGGCGGACGAAGAGGGCGGCTGCCGCGCGGGCGATCTCCATGCGGGTCTCCGCCTTGCGGCGTTCGGTGAGGGACGCCGAGGCGGGGGCGGAGGCGGAAAAGGGCTGGTGTGCGGTGTTGCCGGTGGCGCTGGGGGTGCTCACCTCGGCAGGCTATGCCGATGTGGCAGAATCTGCCATCCGGCGGGCCACCCCGGGGTTCAGGTACGGGGTGGCCCGCCGCTTCAGCATGTCCGCACCGCCGGCCTCCGGCGAGCCCACGCGCTCCCTCCCCCCTCTCCCCCTCTCCTCCCTCCGCTCCTCCCTCCACCCCACAGCAAGAAGCCGGGCCCCGGCGCCTGGGGGGGGTAGGCGCCGAAGCCCGGCTCTGGGAAGGTCCCGGCGCCGGGGGGGGATAGCGCGGGGACGTGGCTCACTTGTCGAGTAGGAACTACTACGTGCTCGTCATGGCAGGTGTGGGGTGTCTGCGAAAGGCGGGAGTGCGGGCCCTGGGGTCCAACTCCTGGGCCCTGAAGGGTTGTTCCCTCGGGCCCCGGGGTTGAAGCGATGGGACCACGCCATGTTTGCGCCGTCTTTCGCCACCGGGCGTACGCGGTCGTCTGCCCGGTTTCGGCCACGGGCTGTACGCCCCGTCCGTCACGCCGCCGCGTCGAAGCCGGTGCTGCGGGCCAGCTTCTTCAGTTCGAGCAGCGCGTGCTTCTCGATCTGGCGGATGCGCTCGCGGGTCAAGCCGTGCTCCTTGCCGACCTCCGTCAGCGTGCGCTCGCGGCCGTCCTCTATGCCGTACCGCATCTTGATGATGGAGGCCGTGCGCTGGTCCAGGCGGCCGATCAGGTGGTCCAGCTCCTCGCTGCGCAGCAGCGTCAGCACCGACTGCTCCGGCGACACCGCCGAGGTGTCCTCCAGGAGGTCGCCGAACTGGGTCTCGCCGTCGTCGTCCACCGACATGTTGAGGGAGACCGGGTCACGGGACCAGTCGAGCACGTCGGTCACGCGCTCCGGCGTCGAGCCCAGCTCCGCGGCGATCTCCGCGGGCTCCGGGTCGCGCCCGTGCTCGCGGTTGAACTCGCGCTGCACGCGGCGGATACGGCCCAGCTCCTCCACCAGGTGGACGGGGAGCCGGATCGTGCGGGACTGGTCGGCGATGGAGCGGGTGATGGCCTGACGGATCCACCAGGTGGCGTACGTCGAGAACTTGAAGCCCTTGCGGTAGTCGAACTTCTCGACCGCGCGCACCAGACCGGCGTTGCCCTCCTGGATCAGGTCGAGGAGGGGCAGGCCACTGCGCGGGTAGCGCCGGGCCACCGCCACGACCAGGCGGAGGTTGGAGCGGATGAAGACGTCCTTGGCCCGCTCGCCCGCGGCGACAAGGGCCTCCAGCTCCTCGCGGGAGGCGTCCGTCTGTGACTCCTCCTCGCCGTCGAGGACCTGCCGCGCGAACACACCCGCCTCGATGGTCTGGGACAGCTCGACCTCCTTGGCGGCATCGAGTAGCGGCGTACGCGCGATCTCGTCGAGATACATACCGACCAGATCGCGGTCGGCGATCTCGCCGCCATGGGCGCGAACACTGCTTGCCGAGTCGGCCGTCTCGCCGGTGGCGGACTGACGACGGGCGACGGCACGGGTTGCCATGCGTGCTCCCTTGCGATGGTGGGCGGGCGTGGTCCTTAAGGGATGCTCAGCACTCCTGGAACTCCTGGGACTCTCCACGAGTGCCCGGCATCTGGTGGAAACAACGACTGGAATCCGGACAGAATTCCCAACCCGCCCCTCAATTTTTCTGATCATGCAGTACCCTGTCCGACCACAGGGAGGCCAGATGTCGTCGGCACGTACAGAAGTGCAGGTCAGGCCGGGAGTCGAGAGCGACCTCGAAGCCCTCACGGACATCTACAACCACTACGTACGCGAGACGCCCATCACGTTCGACACCGCGATCTTCACGCGGGAAGAGCGCCGCCCTTGGCTGCTCTCCCACCCGGAAGACGGCCCGTACCGCCTGATGGTTGCCGCGGATGGACGAACTCAGCGGATTCTGGGGTACGCCACATCCAGCCCTTACCGACCGAAGCCCGCGTACACGACATCCGTGGAGACCTCGGTGTACGTCTCCCCGGACGCCGGCCGCCGCGGGATCGGCACTCTGCTCTACGACGCCCTCTTCAAGGCCCTGGCCGACGAGGACGTCCATCGCGCGTACGCCGGCATCGCCCAGCCCAACGAGGCCTCCGAGCGGCTCCACACGCGCTTCGACTTCCGGTACGTCGGCACCTACCGGGAGGTCGGGCGCAAGTTCGGCCGCTACTGGGACGTGGCCTGGTACGAGAAGGATCTCGGCTAGCCCTCGGTCAGCACTTGTCCGAACTGCACCGAGCGCTTCGCCATTCCCATCCAGAACCCGTCGATCACCGACTTCTGCGCGTCCAGCTCGCCGCCCGCCTCCGCCGCGCCCATGGTGACGAAGAGCGGGGCGAAGTGCTCGGTGCGCGGGTGGGCGTAACGGCCGGCCGGGGCCTTGTGGAGGAAGTCCAGCAGGGCGTCCCAGTCACGGGCCTCCAGAGCGTGCCGGCCCCAGTCATCGAACTCGGAGGACCAGCTGGGCACGCCGCCCGTGTGGCGCAGGGCGGCCAGGTTGTGGGTGAAGAAGCCGGAGCCGACGATCAGCACACCCTCGTCGCGCAGCGGGGCGAGCTTGCGGCCGATGTCCATCAGACGCCGGGGATCGAGGGTGGGCAGGGAGATCTGCAGGACCGGAATGTCGGCCGCCGGGAACATCTCCACGAGGGGGACGTAGGCGCCGTGGTCGAGGCCGCGGTCGGGGACGTCCTGGACGGGGGTGCCGGGGGCGCGCAACAGTTTACGGACGGACTCGGCGAGTTCGGGCGCCCCCGGGGCGGCGTACCGGACCTGGTAGTAGTGCTCGGGGAAGCCCCAGAAGTCGTAGACGAGCGGGATGGTCCGAGTCGCACCGAGGGCGAGGGGGGCCTCCTCCCAGTGCGCGGAGACCATCAGGATCGCCTTGGGGTGCGGCAGGTCCGCGGACCAGGCGGCGAGCTGGCCGGGCCAGATCGGGTCGTCGGCGAGCGGCGGGGCGCCATGGCTGAGGTACAGGGCGGGCATGCGCTCCTGGGTGGCGGCGGACATGACGGCGGCTCCCAATGCTTCGGTCGTGTACTGCGGTTGCTGCGGTCCGGTTGCTGCGGGCCAGATGTTTTAACTCTCAAGCTCTGGCCAACAGAGTACGCCCGACTTGTTCAAGTTTCAAGGAGATGCCCCGTACAGTGGAATACATGAACACGGCAACGGACTCCGCCGGCCGGCACCGCTGGCTCACCGACGAGGAGCAGCGCGTCTGGCGTGCCTATCTGCACGCCACCACCCTGCTGGAGGACCACCTCGACCGGCAGCTGCAGCGCGACGCGGGCATGCCGCACATCTACTACGGCCTGCTCGTCGGCCTCGCCGAGGCGCCGCGCCGCCGGCTGCGGATGACCGAGCTGGCCATGAAGGCGAAGATCACCCGCTCCCGGCTGTCGCACGCCGTCGCGCGCCTGGAGAAGAACGGGTGGGTCCGCCGCGAGGACTGCCCCTCCGACAAGCGCGGCCAGTTCGCGGTGCTCACCGACGAGGGCGCCGAGGTGCTGCGCCGGACCGCGCCGGGCCATGTGGCCGCCGTACGACAGGCGCTGTTCGAGCGGCTGAGCCCGGAACAGCAGAAGACCCTCGGCGAGATCATGGAGATCGTCGCCGAGGGCCTTCAGCCCAACGAAGCGGGTGCGGACCTGCCCTGGCTCCGCTAAGTCACGGTCCCGGGGGTCAGTGGGCGACCACCGGCACCGGCACCTCGTCCTCGGCGCCCTCGCCGGAGGCCACCGTGGTGGCGCCCGGGCGGCCGGCGTTGACGAAGGTGAAGGCGATCAGCGAGGCGAGGCCGAGGATGCCGACGGCGAACCAGATCGCCGCGCTGTAGCCGTGCACCATGCCCTGCAGCCGGACCAGCTGCTGCTGCGGCTTGGAGGCCGCACCGGCGATGTGGTCCCTGACGTACGACGTCGTCGCGGAGGCGGCGATCGTGTTCAGCAGGGCGGTGCCGATGGCGCCGCCCACTTGCTGCGAGGTGTTGACCATCGCGGAGGCGACACCGGCGTCCCGGGGCTCGACGCCCGAGGTGGCCAGGGACATCGCCGGCATGAACGCCGTACCCATGCCGAGGCCGAGCAGCAGCATCGCGGGCAGCAGCAGGGTGGCGTACGAGGAGCCGACCTCCAGCTGGGTCAGCAGCAGCATGCCGAGACCGGCGACCAGGAAGCCGGGGCCCATCAGGACGCGGGCCGGGACCCGGGTCATCAGCCGGGCGCCGATCTGGGTGGAGCCGGTGATCATGCCCGCGATCATCGGGAGGAACGCGAAGCCGGTCTTGACCGGCGAGTAGCCCTTCACGACCTGCAGGTAGTAGGTCAGGAAGAGGAACAGGCCGAACATGCCGATGATCGCGAGGCCCAGGGAGAGGTAGATCCCGCCGCGGTTGCGGTCGGTGACCACGCGCAGCGGCAGCAGCGGGGCCTTGACCCTGGACTCGACCAGCGCGAAGGCGGTCAGCAGCACCGCGGACGCGACGAACATCGAGACGGTCACGGCGTCGCTCCAGCCGTCGGACTCGGCACGGGTGAAGCCGTAGACGAGGGCGACCAGGCCGAGGGTGGACAGGGCCACGCCCGGGATGTCGAGCGGGGAGCGGTTGCGGCCGCCCTCCGGCTCACGGATGACGAGGTTGGCGCCGAGCGCGGCGACGACCGCGAACGGGACGTTCACGAAGAAGGTCCAGCGCCAGTCCAGGTACTCGGTGAGGAAGCCGCCGAGGATCAGACCGACCGCGCCGCCGCCACCGGCGATCGCGCCGTAGATGCCGAACGCCTTGGCACGCTCTTTGGCGTCCGTGAACATCACGGCGAGCAGGGACAGCGCGGCCGGGGCGAGCAGGGCGCCGAAGACACCCTGGAGGGCGCGGGCGCCGAACATCATCGCGCCGGTGGTGGCGACACCGCCGAGCACGGAGGCGGCGGCGAAGCCGGTCAGGCCCAGGACGAAGGCGCGCTTACGGCCCCACAGGTCGGCGATGCGGCCGCCGAAGAGCAGCAGACCGCCGAAGGCGAGGGCGTAGGCGGTGACGACCCACTGCCGGTTGCCGTCGGATATGCCGAGGTCCTGCTGGGCGGAGGGCAGGGCGATGTTCACGATGGTGGCGTCGAGGACGACCATCAGCTGGGCGAGCGCGATGAAGACGAGCGCCTTCCAGCGGTTGGCGTCGCCGCTCGGTGCGGCGGCGCCGGGAGCCTTGAGGGCTGTTTCGGACATGGGGGTACCCACTTCGGGACTTCGTGACGGGAAAATGATCAGAAAGCGGAGAACTGTCGGACGTACGCGCTGGAGGGGCCGGCTCGTCGTCGCTGACGACCGGGGTGCTGGTGTGTGGGAGACCGCAGTCGCGGCCGGAACTAATCGCTCAGCACCGGCGCAGCTCCTTGATGGTCACGGCCGTTCCCGGCAGGGCGGAGCGGGCGGGGGCCCGCAGCCCGTCCAGGAACAGCTGCAGATGGCGGTGGATGAAGCGGTCGCTGCTCAGGCAGTCGGTGCCGGCCGGCGGCCGGCTGAGCTGGGCCACGACGACCAGCAGGTCGCCGACGCCCACGTCGGCGCGGAGCCGGCCCGCCTCCCTGGCCCGGTCCATGACCTCCTCGACCAGTTTCTCGACCCGTTCCCGGGACGCCACCAGGTCGGGGTGGTCCTTGTCGAAGGTGCTGGAGACCATCGGGCACAGCGCGCTGATCCGCTCGTCGGCGGCGGTGTGCACGAAGTGCTCCAGGGCGGCGAAGGCGTCCCCGGTCTCCACGAGGGCCTGCTCGGCCGCTTCGGCCGTACGGTCCATGACGGAGCAGACGACCTCGCGGACGAGGGCGTCACGGTCCGGGAAGTTGCGGTACAGGGTGGCATTGCCGACGCCGGCCCGGCGGGCGATCTCGTCGAGCGGCACGTCCGGGCCGTGCTCGACGAACATCTCCCGGGCGGCGGTGACGATCCGCTCCCGGTTGCGCAGGGCGTCGGCGCGGGGCCGGGACACCTTGCGGGTCGGGGTTGCGGTCTGCACGGCGTCCTCCCTGAGTCGTTGACGGTGGTCGAGTCTGCGTCGGCGATCCGGGGAAGGAGTCCCCGTTTCGCTCGGACACAGGTCTAAACGGGGAGAGGTTCCCCGGTTATTTCCCGCCGCCGCAATGAATTCCTGTGACCTGAACCACACCTGCCGGGCGCGGTTCCCACCCGCACGCGCGGGGATTTCCCACGATCGGTCTCCTTCAGCGCGCGCCCCCCACCCTGCCGACCCAGGGTGAGCGCAAGGGTGCAGCCGGCGACCGGCGGCTGCCGTGGAGCGGAAGGTCCATGCATGCAGCCGCACTCGCCCCGCCGCCGCATACGCCCGCGCCGCGTGGCCGCCCTCGGCGCGGTGACCGTCCTGACCCTCGCGGTCAGCACCTCGGCCGGGACCGGACATCTCACGACGCCCACCGCCGCCGGCCCCATAGGCCTCGCCCGCTCCTCCGCCCTCTCGCCGTGCCTGATCCACAGCGGCCTGGACGTACAGATGACGGAGGGCCTGCCCACCCCGGCCGGTTACTCCCGCTCCACCGGCACGGTCCACGCCCTGACCCTGATGGTCGACTTCTCCGACGCGCCCGGGCAGGGCAGCGCGCTCGACCGCTTCCACGAGTTCTTCCCGCAGACCCAGGAGTGGTTCCGCACGGCGTCGTACGGCCGGCTCGACTACCAGGCCGAGAGCCCGATCACCACGTGGCTGCGGATGCCGAAGTCCTTCAAGGCGTACGGCATAGAGCGCGGCGCGCCCTTCGACCCCGGCTACCGGCAGCTGGTGCAGGACATCGTGGCCGCCGCCGATCCCGAGGTGGACTTCCGCTCGTACGACCTGCTGAACGTGCTGGTCACCCCGAACGCCGGCCCCTCCGCCCTGGACACGGTGCTGTCCGTGACCTTCGCCGGCAACGCCGACGCCCCGGTCGCCGACGGCGTTCCCATCGCCAACGCGTCCTTCGTCTACTCCCGCCAGGACGACGGCTCCGGCTCCTACACCCGCACCGGCTACCGCGTCCTGCCGCACGAGAACGGCCACACCTTCGGCCTGCCCGACCTCTACACCCAGGAGGGCGGGGGCACGGTCGGCCACTGGGACATCATGAGCGAGGACTGGGGGGCCAACAACGACACGCTCGGCTGGCACAAGTGGAAGCTGGGCTGGCTGGACGGCAACCAGGTCGGCTGCGCGGCCACCCCGGGCACGGTCGAGTACACGCTGACGCCGCTGTACAAGGAGGGCGGCGGGAAGCTGATCCTCGTGCCGGTCGACGCGCGGACCACGTACGCACTGGAACTGCGCGCCCCGGGCGGCAACGACGAGGCGGTGTGCAAGCCGGGCATCCTCGTCTACAAGGTCGACGCCACCGTGGACACCGGACGCGGCCCGGTCACCGTCTACGACGCCCACCGCAACAGCGGCGGTTGCACCCGCAGCCCCAACGTCCACGCGGAACTCTCCGACGCCCCCTTCACCACCGGCGAGTCCTTCAAGGACCCACGCCACGGGATCACGATCGAGGTACTCGGGGCGGATGCATCCGAGAACTACAAGGTGCGGATCACGCGGAGCTAGCGGGGGTGGGGCCGGGGCGGGATGACCTCAGGGCGCACGGACTTGCGTGAAGGCCTCCGCGCGGGCGGGTTTGCGCTGTGGCCGCCGCCGGGACGGGCTTGGGGGGCGCCCCGGGTGCGGGGGGTGCGCGGGGGCGATCGGGCGGGCGGGGCTGCACGGGGGTGGGCGGGTTTGCGGGGTCGCCGCCACGCGGACGGACTTGCGTGGTGGCCTACGCGCGGGCGGGCTCGCGCGGACGGGCTCGCGCCGTGGCTGGCGGGCCGGGGGGGCTCGCACAGTCGCCCCCACGCAGACGGACTTGCACAGTGACCCCCAACGCGGACAGCCTCACGCGGTCACCCCCAGGCCGGCGAGCTCGCACAGTCACCCCCAACGCGGACAGCCTCACGCGGTCACCCCCGGGCCGGCGAGCTCGCGTAGCGCTCCACCCACGCGGACGTGCTCGCGCGGACGCCCCCGCGCGGGCGGGTTTACCGTAGGCGTGCCTGGATGCCGTATCGGAGAGTTGATGCCCGCGAACACCGCACTGGATGCCGAGGTCCGCGCAGGGGTGCCGACCGAGGCGGTCGCGCCGTTGATCCGTGGGATCGCCGTGCTGCGGCGGCTGACCGAGGCGGGCGGCACGCTGAGTCCGAGCGCGCTGGAGCGGGCCACCGGGCTCGCCCGGTCCACGGTCGACCGGATCACCGCCACCCTGGCCCGCATGGGGTACGTCCGCCTCGACGGCCGGGACGTCGTCCTCGCCCCCCGCGTGATGGAGCTGGGCAACGCCTACCTGGCCGCCCTGCGCCTGCCCGCACTCCTCGACGCGCGCGCGGACGCCCTCGCCGACGAGCTGGACGAGTCGGTGTCGCTCGCGGTCGCCGACCTGGACGGCATCCGCTTCATCCACCAGGCCACCCGCCGCCGTGCGATGTCCGTGAGCTTCCGCATCGGCGACCTGCTGCCGGCCGAACGCACCGCGCCCGGACCGCTGTTCGCGGCCGAATGGACGGACGCGGACTGGCAGCGGTGGCGGACCCGGTGGACCGAGGACCCCGAGGACGCCTCCTTCCCCGCCGTACCGCCCCGCTCGGCATCCGCCGCGGACGACTTCGAACGGCGGGCGGAACGGGCTCGCCGGGACGGCTGGGCGCTGGACGACCAGCTGATCGAACCGGGCCTGGTCGCGGTGTCCGTGCCGGTACGGGAGCCGGACACCGGCCGGGTGGCGTGCGTGGCGAGCGTGGTCAGCCACACCAGCCGCCACTCGGCGGCCGACCTGCGCACCTCCCTGCTCCCCCGGCTGCGTACGGCGGTGGCGGCGATGGAGGCAGACCTGCGCGAGGCACCGCGGCCACGGCCCGGCCCGCCGCCCTCGGGCCTGGCGACCTGGACGACGGCCTCCAAGCACGAGCTGGGCCGGGAGTTCGTCGAGTCCCTGGCCCGGGGCCTGACCGTGCTGACCGCGTTCGGCGGGGACCGCTCCGCACTGCCGCTGACCGAGGTGGCCCGGGCGACCGGCCTGGCCCGCGCCACGGCCCGGCGGGCCCTGATCACGTACGAGCACCTGGGCCTGGTGTCCGCGGGCCCCGACCACACCTACACCCTCACGCCCCGCGTCCTGGACCTGGGCTTCCCGCCGCTGTCCCGCACCACGCTCCCCCGCCTCGCCGAGCCCCACCTGCGGGCCCTCACCGGCCGGTTGCACGAGCCGACGGCACTGGCGGTGCTCGTGCCGGGCACGGAGGCGGAGATCCAGTACACGGCCGGGGCGGGCGCGAGCCGGGTGCTGACCGTGGACGTCACGGTGGGCGCGCGGCTGCCGGCCGCCTCGACGTCCCTGGGCCGCGTGCTCCTCGCGGACGGCGCCGGGCGCCTGTCCCCCGCCCTCGCCGAGGTCCGCGCACAGGGCTACGCCCTGGTCGACGAGGAGCTGGAGTCGGGCCTGCGGTCGATAGCCGTACCGGTACGGGACCGGACGGGCCGGGCGGTCGCCGCGGTGAACGTGGCCACCCACCCGGCCCGCCGCACTCTGGAGGAGTGCGTCCACGACCTCCTCCCCGCCCTCCGCGCGACCGCCGACCACATCCAGACGGACCTGCACACCGCGTCCCGCTTCACCCGGGTCCCGGCGGCCTGAGCGACAGCCGGCCGCCCCTCGCCCGACATCCGCCCCGCGGAGGCCGAGCAGCCCGTTGATAGCCTGAACGAACGTCCCGCTACGTTCTTCTACGTCCCTTCTACGTCCCTTCTACGTCCCTTCTAGGCCGGAAGCCGAGACCCTCCATGCTCGACGCCAGCACCATCGACGCACTGTTCCCCGCGGACCTTCCGGAGCCCGCGCACTGGGAGCAGCGCTACCCGGCCCGCGACCTGCCCGCCGGCGCGCAGGTCACCCGGCTGGCGCCGTCGCCGACCGGCTTCGTCCACATCGGCGGGATCTACGCGGGCCTGATCAACCAGGCCGTCGCGCACCGCACCGGCGGCACGTACCTGGTACGCATCGAGGACACCGACCAGTCGCGCCAAGTCGAGGGCGCCATCGAGCAGTTCAACCGGGCGTTCGACTACTTCACCCTGCCCGCCGACAACGCCACGGCCGTCGGCGACTACGGCCCCTACCTCCAGTCGGCACGCCAGGAGATCTACCTCAGCTACGTGCGTGCGCTGCTGCGAACGGGACAGGCCTACCTCTGCTTCGCGACCCAGCAGGAGCTGACCGACATCCGGCAGCGCCAGGAGGACACCAAGGTCCCGACCGGCTACTACGGCGACTGGGCGATCTGGCGCGACGCCGACCCCGGCGAGGTCGCGGCCAAGCTCGCGGAGGGTGCGCCCTACGTGGTGCGGTTCCGCTCGCCCGCCCTGCGAGGTGCGCGCCGGTCCTTCACGGACGCCATCCGCGGGCGCCTGGAGCACGAGGACAACCGCAACGACGTGGTGATCCTCAAGTCCTCCGACAGCGCGCTGCGGTTGCCGACGTACCACTTCGCGCACGTCGTGGACGACCACCTGATGCGGGTCAACCTCGTCGTCAGGGGCGAGGAGTGGATCTCCTCCGTTCCCGTGCACCTCCAGCTCTTCGAGGCGCTCGGCTTCGAGCCGCCCGTGTACGCGCACATCGCGCCGCTGATGAAGCAGATCAAGGGCGGCAAGCGGAAGCTCTCCAAGCGCAAGGACCCCGAGTCCACGGTCGACTTCTATCTCGGCGAGGGCTACCCGGCCGAGCCGGTGCTCTACTACCTCCGCGGGCTCGCGAACGGCCGGCTGGCCGAACTGCCGCTCGCCCAGGCGCTGCAGGAGCCCATCAGGCTCGAGGACTGCGGGGTGGCGGGTCCGCTGGTCGACCTGGTGAAGCTGGAGGGCATCAGCGCGGACCACATCGCCACGCTGAGCAGCGGGCAGATCCTCACCGCCGTGCGCGAGTGGGCCCTGTCCCACGACCCCGACCTCGTGCCGGTGCTGGACGCCGAGCGGGCGCTCGCACTGGCGGCCGTGGACGTGGAACGCGTGGGCGTGGACAACCCCCGCAAGGATCTCCGCAAGTGGTCGGACTTCCGCGACGCCTACGGCTTCTTCTTCCCGCAGCTGTTCACCCTCGTCGCCGCCGGGGACGAGCGTCTCGGCGGCCTCGACGAGGACCTGGTCCGCGCCTTCGCGCAGGACTTCGCGGCGCAGTACGCGGAACTGGACGATCCCCAGGCCTGGTTCGACCAGATCCGGACCCTCGCCACCAAGCACGGCTTCGCCCCCACGCCCAAGGAGTTCAAGAAGAACCCGGACGCCTACCCCGGCTCGATCCGCGAGGCCTCCCAGCTGATCCGGGTGGCCCTGACCGGCTCGACCCGCAGCCCGGACCTCTTCGCCGTGGCCCGTACGCTGGGCCGCGACGAGGTACTCCGCCGCGTCTCCGCGCTGACCGCGTAGCCCTGAGGGGTTGCTGTCCTCTGCCGCCTCAGTCACTGGCGGCGGCTTCCAGGCGGGTGGTCATGTCTCAGCGCCTGGCCGCCCCCAGTCGATGACGTGGATGCCGGCGCTTCCGGCGGGCTCGTTCAGCGCCGCTCGGTTCGCTCCGCTCATCGTTGTGGAGGCCTGGCTCACCGAAGTCACCTGATTCCCTGGCCCATTGCTGCACAAGGGGTGAACTCGTCCGGGCTCGTGCACAGGGCGATGAGCGCCCAGGCGGTCGTGTACGTGCGAGATGGTCCGTGCTGTGTCATGAGGCGGCGTGTCTGGCATTGGCGGATGGGGGCGAGGAGTCAGCGCCTGCGCTGCAGGTTCATGTGGATGTGCCCCGGTGTGCGGTGCCCGGGCGTCGAGCCACTGAGCGGATGCGGCCTGGAGTTCGGCGCTGCCGAGGACCTGCAGCGTCTGGGTCAGGGCGCGGAGGAAGATCTCCCGCTGCAGCGGTGTGCGGATGTCGCGGAGGAGGACCGCCTCGGCAATGACGATGACGTGGTCGTCGGGCACGTCCGGCGAGTCCAGCCATGCCGCAGGGACTTCTGGGACGCGGCTGCAGTCGAGCCGGAAAGCCTTGCACTCGACGGCCTGTGGATGAGCCTGGCCCTGACTGCCGAGCAGATGACGACACCGTCCTGGAGACGATGAACTGCCAGGACGCCGCCATCAGGGCCCGAGACACGCACTGGCGCATCGAAGCGCACGCGAGCAACTCCGAGCAACTCAAACACTGCTGTTCAGGTTATCCCTCTGTGCGGTACCGTAACTCATACACCTTGTATGAATTCGGAGGCCCACTGATGGCTCACGCCACCCACGCCACCGCCAAGCCCCATCCCGAACCGGCGGTTCACCCACGGCGCTGGATGCTGCTCACCCTGCTCTGCCTGTCGCAGTTCATGCTGATCGTGGACGTGACGGTGATCAGCGTCGCGCTCCCCAGCATCGGCACCGATCTCCACCTCACCCGCGAAACCCTCACCTGGGCGGTCACCGCCTACACACTCTGCTTCGGCGGTCTGATGCTGCTGGGCGGCCGCCTGGCCGACGCCTTCGGCGCCCGGCGCCTGCTGCTGACCGGCCTGGTGCTGTTCACCGTCGCCTCACTCGTGACCGGCCTGTCGGAGAACGCCACCGTCCTGATCGGCGGACGGCTCTCGCAGGGCATCGGCGCGGCCCTGCTCTCCCCGGCCGCGCTCGCCACGATCACCCGCACTTTCCACGGCCCCGAGCGGAACAAGGCGTTGGGCATCTGGGCCATGCTCGGCGGCATCGGCTTCGCGGTCGGTGCGATCCTCGGCGGCGTACTCACCGCCGGCCCGGGCTGGAGCTGGGTCTTCTTCATCAACGTCCCGGTCGGCCTGAGCATCTTCCTCCTGCTGCCCCGGCTTCTCCCCGCGTCCGCGCCGCACGGCAACAGCCGGGTCGACCTGCCGGGCGCCGTCCTGGTCACCGCGGCGACCGGATCACTCATCTACGGCCTGATCAAGGCGGGCGACGCGGGCTGGGGTTCGGCCGACACGCTGGTGCCGCTGTTCGGCTCCGCCGTCCTCTACACCGTCTTCGCCCTCGTCGAGCGGAGGATCTCCGCCCCGCTGATGGACCTCCGCATCCTCGCCAAGCGCCCGGTCGCCGCCGGCTCGTTCCTGATGCTGGTCGCCACCGGTCTGCTGCTCGGCTTCGTCTTCCTCGGGTCCCTCTACCTCCAGGACGTGCGCGGGCTCTCCGCCCTGTCCACCGGGGCTCTGCTGCTGCCCGTCGCCGTCGCCACGGCGATCGGCGGCCACCTCGCGGCGCACCTCATCGCCCACGCGGGCGCGCGCCCCGTCGCCGTCGGCGGACTGCTCGTCTCGGGCAGCGGAGGCCTGGTTCTCGCTCTGGTCGACGGCACCCCCGGTACGGTCGCCGGCCTGGCCGTCGGCGCGATCGGCATCATCCCCGTCTTCGTCTCCGCGACCACCACCGCGCTCGGATTCATCTCCCATCACGAGGCCGGCATCGCCTCCGGAGTGGTCAACACGTTCCACGAAGTCGGCGGAGCCGTAGGCGCCGCGACCGTCTCGACCATCGCCGCCACCGGAATCGCCGAGCATTCCGCAACCGGCTTCCACGCCGCCTACACCGCGCTGGCCGTCGTGGCAGCGGTGGCGGCGGTCATCGCGCTGGCGGTGATTCCCCGGGGCAAGGCCGAGCTCCCCGAGGGTGTCCACGTTCACTGAGAGGAACCACTCACGGTCCTTAGACTCCACCCCATGGACTCCGGACACCACAACGGCACCGCGAAAGCCCGACGGGGCAGCTCCGCCCACCCCCGTCGGGCCGACGCGGAGCGCAACATCGCCGCGATCCTCGCCGCCGCCACCACATGCTTCGGCAAGAACTCCAACGCGAGCATGACCGAGATCGCCGCGGCGGCCGGAGTCGGCCGGGTCACCCTGTACGGCCACTTCTCCTCGCGCGAGGCGCTCCTCAGCGAACTGATGGAGCGCGCCCTGGCCGAGGTCGCCGCGGTTCTCGACGCCACCGACCTCGACCAGGGCCCGGCCGACGAGACACTCCGGGCCCTCATCCGTTCCTCCTGGCAACTGCTCGACCGCAACCTGCGCATGCTGCACGCCGCCCGCCGTGCCCTGCCCGCGGAAGCGGTCCACGATCACCACGTCGGCATCCTGTCGGCGATGGAACGGCTCATCACCCGAGGGCGGCAGGAAGGAGCATTCCGGGACGACCTCCCCTCCCACTGGCTGGTCGGCACCATCTACGCCCTGGTCCAGGCCGCCGGAGACCAGGTCGAAGCCGGCCAGTTCACCTCCGAGGAGGCCCTCGGTGCTCTCGAGGCGACCCTCGCCTCGGCCCTCCGCCGCCCAGACTGCTGAGAGCACGCCGGACTCTGCCGCGCAACGGCGGCGGCGTGCCCCGTCGCCCACGGGCCACATCGCCGATGATCCAGGAAGCGATGGTGTCGGGAAGCAAGTTCGTGGTCTTCTCCACCCGCCGGCGTGGCTACTTTCGCCGTGTCTGCCTCAACTACGCCCACGTCCCCCGCGACCATCCCGGCGGCGAAGCCGCCGTAGCCCTCGGCCTTGCCTGCGCCATCCTGGACGCGGCGACGGCTACGGCCGTTGCCGCCACGAACTGTGGTCCAACGGCGGCCGAGTCCACGAACGTGCCTACCTCGACGATGGCACCAGCACCCTCGTCCCCCCGCCCGTCCGGAAACACGAACGCCGCTCCGGCATCCACGCACGCCGCTGGTACCACTTGATCACCATCGTCTGCCCCAGAGATCCCGAGCACCGCGAACCAGTCGGTGTCACCACGGCGGCCGGCGAACGAGACGAGGGGCAGAGCGACACCGAGACCGGCTTCCACCACGCGGAGCACCTCCCGTTCCCTGTGGAACCACCGCATGCCAGAACTGAGACCTCAGCCTCGCCCAACGGCGTCCCGCTGATCCGCTGCTCTGTCAGGGACCGCCCTCGTGGCGGTCCCCATCCTTGCCGCAGCGGGGCCGGAGGCTCACACAGAGCATTCAGCCACGTTTCACGCAAGGCACTGCCTTCGTGGGATGTGTCTGAAACAGAGAATCCCCAGGCCAGGGCGGGTTCACCTCAGAGCCTAAAAACGAGGATCCCGATTCTCCAAACGCCGAGATCAGGCAGTGCGTCGTCCCGCCTCGGTCGCCCCTGAGTCAGCTCGTCGGCTCGGGTCGGGAGCGATCCCGCGCCCGCGACCCGAGTCCGCCGCCCTAGGTGCCGGCCGCCGACCAAGTTCAGCATGGCGACGCAGGTCGCACCTCACCACGTCACCCCGGCTCCCTCCTGTGGCCGCACGCCCGCGGCAGTGGAACACTCCTGAGACATGCTTGCTATTTAAGTAGCAAGAGGGGAAGGTGGAGGTGTGCCCATCCGCCACATCCCCGGCGGGCAGCAGGATCGGCGGGCACTCCTGCTGCTCGTGAGTGACGATCGGGAGCTACTGCTGTGCGGCGCCTGCTGCGGCGACTGGACTATCCCGTCCATCCACCTTGGCACTGACGACGAGCCCGCCCACCAGGCCCGTGGCCATCTCGCGCGGGCCTTCGGCATCAGCAACGCACGACTCGCCGCCGTCCGTGGAGCCCACACCTCAGGCAGGGACCAGGCCTGGGAATGCGAGCGGGTGACGCAGGCCCACGTCCTGATCGCCCATATCAGCAACGCGGAAGCGCGCTCGGCATGCGACAGCGGAAGCAGGCACACCCTGTGGACCTTGGACGACTTGCGCCGTCATCGCAGACGGGTGACCCCTCAGGGGGTCGTCACCCTTCTTGCCGGATACCTCGAAGGCTGGCTACCCGACGGCTCTCACACGCTCTACTGACCCACACCCGGACCCAGGGGAGTCCGTCCAGCCGCATGGTGACGGTACGGAGTGGTCAGGTCATCGAGGCAATGCCCCGACTGTGACTGTCGGATCCGGGACGGCATTCTGAGGAACACGCGCATGGCGAAGCGTCTGCAGCCCGCAGACAGGCGCGCTGCAAGGTCGGCAAAACCCCTGCGTGGCGACACGCGCCTGAGAGCGCCTGCGATGAGTGAAGCTGATTCGTTTTCCGCGGACAGTGACTGGCCTCAAGCGGGCTGTTCCGTCACAGGCAAGCGGGCCCAGTGAGTGATGCGGCCGCAGCGGTCGTGCGTCCCGTGCGCTGTGGCCAGAGCATCGACGATGCACAGACCCCGCCCGCGTTCCTCCTGCGAACAGGACGCCGCCCAGGCTCCCTCTCGCGTCGCCGGTCCCCCGTCGGTGATCCCCACCCATACCCGGAGGTCCGCCCGCTCGCGGCGCAGGTGCAGAGCCAGCGGCGGTTGGGCGTGCTCGATGGCGTTGGTCACCAGTTCGGACACCACCAGCAGCACCGATTCAGCCGCGCCCTCACCGACCTGCCAGATGCTCAGCATCGAACCCACTATCCGGCGAGCATGAGCGACCGCCTCCGCACGGTGCACGAGAGGGCACGACGCGTGACTCGGAACGCTCAGCGCGTCCGCGAAGCCGTGGGCGATGTCGCCATACCCGTCGGCGGCAGGGCCGACCATCGGTGCGCAGATCGGGCGAGAGAACCACTGTGATCGCGAGCTTTCCATCATGGTCATCCGACATTGAGGGCGATGAGTGACCGAACAGGACCAACCCTGCACGGTCACCCCGCAACCAAAGAGGTGGAAAACACGTAAACCGCCACGCCTCCTCGGCCTACGTACTCGTCGCCGCCCCCCTCGTCACACCGAGAACGGCTTCCTGCAGGAACAGCGGCTCGCCGAATCGTGTCCCGCTGAGGTGTACAGCCACTGGCCGAGCTGATTCGGTTCCGGCGGGGCATGGGCAAGCAGCGGTCGAGCAGCGTCCCTGGAGCATGCGCGCCTGACCAGAAGATGAGTGTCTGGGCAGGTACATATACGCTCGCCCCGCATGGCCGCTGGACGGATGCTGCTCCTGGGGGTGACCGTGCGGCTCTCAGCGAGCAGCGTTACGTCGGACGGTGCCGCGCACGGCGAGTGGTCGCCGTCGAGTTGATCGTCGGGCACAACGGCTGAGGGGTTCCCACGAGTACACGAGGGGAGTCTTCCATGGCGGCTGACCAGTATTCGTGGACTTATGAAACGCTTGTGTTCAGTTCCCGCATGGGTTACTTCGACCGGCGGCACTTCCAGCACTGGCACTGTGTACTGGAGTGGATCGATTCCGAGATAGGTGACAGCGGCAACGGTGTGTTCGACCGGGCTGTAGTGATCCGGCTGTGCACGGATCATCGCGGATTGGTCCACAGCGAGGGCCGTGTCAGGCTTCGGGCGGAGGACTTTTCCGGGTCAATTTGCCTCACGCAGGCGCGTCCGGAGATGCCAGCGGAGTGAACGGACTGTTGTCCAACTCGTTTGAGGGGCTCCGTGGTTCAGCCTGTGTGCGCCTGGATCAGGGTGGCGGGCCGCACCGGGGCTGGGCACCGAGGTGCGCTGGCTCTGCGGTCGTCGGTGACCGCACCTGACTCTTCACAAAAACGTGCTGCTCTGCGGCGTGCGGCTGACAGGCTGTACTTGGGGCAACGGCCCGGCTGCGAACCAGCCCGCCTCGAGGCTCCCTGGAGCTGGCGCGTCTGCGCTGGTCACGGCGGGAGTGTGACCGCAGGTCCCACGCCGCGGCCATGAGCTGGGACGAGCCCGCACCGGCACCAGCCCGGTGGCGACGGCGGGCGAGCGCCGCGCTGAACCTCCTGCGCGACCTCGTCAGGAGCGGTTCGGGTATCCACGCCTCGGCCTGCTCTCGGAGTCGTGCGGTGAAGGCGGCGATGCGGTGGGTTCGACGGCGGTCGGAAGGCGGCAAGCGGTCGCGGCGGAGGCAGCGGATCGAGCGTCTCGGTCTGAGCATCCTCAATGTCCACCTCGCCGCCGGGATGCACCAGTTCATCGCCGGACGGGACTGGCGCACCGTCTACCGGCTGTCTTCCTACGCGCCCTACCTCAATCCCGTGGAGCATCTGGTCCCTGCTGCGGCGCGGCTGGCTGTCCGACACGGCGTTCGCCGCACCCGAGCATCTGATCCAGACCATCCGACCTGGTCTGAGAGCGATCCAGTACTGCCCCGACCTGATCAACGGATGCATCCGGAACCGGGCTGTCCATCACACCCACGACAACCCGTCTTCAACTTCAGTAACACACCCTCAAACATTGCTTAAGGGAGCCATAAGCCTGCTCGACCGCCGCAACTTACCAAGGGTTACGTCGAACGGCATGAGTAGCATGCTGATCACTGGAGCCCCGCGAACAAGCCAAGTTGGCCGAATACCGGCCCGGGCGGCGGCTCGTAGAAGACTGGCCCTCTTCACGCGCCCTCCCGGTAAAACCTCGAGGAAAGGTGACATATGGCTCATGCCGGACCTCCCGGAGTGGCGCCGCCTCGCAACGCCTGCCTCGGGCGCATCCAAAGGATGTCCATCATTCACCGACATTGACCGCGATGACATTCTTCTTCCCAGGAGTTCCTGCCGTGCGCGCAACAATCCCTCCAGCCGCGTACCACTGTGCAAGATTCATCGTCCCGGACAGACAGAACGCCTTGACCGCATCCGGGGCTCTTCCCGCCTGGCGCGCGCTAGGCAGCCATAGAACGAACTGGGTGAAATAACGGCATGCGCAGGGAAACGACGAGATTTCTTGTCGGCGCAGACCAGTCGGACTTCAAGCCGTCCGCCGTGGTCGTCGCGGACGCCCTGGCCAGCCTGCCCTCCGCGCACCGCGAGGCCATCGTCGAGTCCTACCTGGCTGGACGCACGACCCGGCAGGCCGCGGCAGTGCTCGCTCTTCCCCACGACACGGTGAAGTCGCGGGTGTACTACGGGCTGCGGGAACTCAGAGGAATACTGCAGGAGCAGGGATGGCTCCGGTGATGCGCCAGGTCGTCGAGCGCAGGTTAAGGCGTCCGTAGACATCGCCATGGATGTCGGACCGTGCACGGACGCAAAGCTGGGATTGCGACGCCTGGTCACAGCCGTACGAACAGGTGATACCGGCCGCATCGCTCGTGCCCGGACTAGGGCCCTGAATAGGCGTCAACAAACCGACGCCGCCCCGCGCCTGGCAGCCACAGAAGCCACGTTCGCCCATTGCGCCCGAGTCGGCTGCTGCCTTGGCGCCAGCGTCGAAAGCCGGCCAGCCGCAGGAGTGCCTTGCAGCTTCACGTGCACGACTACGCCACTCCGGCGCAGACCGATGTCGACCGGGCCAGCCTGCGTGGTCACCGCAAACGCAGTGAGTGTGTCGTGGAGAATTCAGTAAGGAGAAGTGCAGTGCACCGATCACCATCTGCGTACGATCTCGGCCCGGAGCCGGTCACAGGCTTCGTGCGGTCAGTGCTCCGGTCCGAGGTGGAAGACATACCGCAGGCCAGACTCTTCGATGAGTACTGGGCTATAGCCAAGGCCACGACTGGTCCGACGATTCCGGAAAGGCCTGTGGGGCGTCCCGGGCCAAGGCATCGGCGCAAGCAGCACCGCCGTACCCTCCTGGCCGGGTGGACCCGGTCGGACCTGCTGCTCTCGGGCGTGGTCAGTGCCGGACTGCTGCTGACAACGGTGTTGACGACGATGCTGTGCCCTGGCGATACGGACCCCCGTGAGTCCTCGGGCGGTATGCCGGTGGTGGACCAGACCGGCATGGCGGTCCCGCCAGCCTCACCAGCCGCTCCAGATGAACCGGTGATGCCGACGACCGGACACGTGTCGGATTCCGCCAGCGTGGGCAGGCAGACCCGTCCATCCGCCTCCGTGCCACCCCTCAAGTCCGCCTCGGCACATCACAGTGGGTCCTCGGCCCGGTGCCTCCGCACCCTCAGCCCAGGCGACGCCGGCCCTGACGTCAAGCGCCTCCAACAGCTGCTCTTCGGACAGGGTTTCACGTACGTCTCGCCTACCGGGGCCTTTGACCACGCAACCCTCCGCGGCGTCACCCAGTACCAGCACAACCGCAGCCTCACCGGCGACCCCATGGGAGTGTTCGGCCCTGTGACCTGCGCCTCCCTTGCGGGCGGCTAACGTTCAAGGAACACGCAGAGCCGTGTACCGCTGCACGAGGGCAGGACTGGTCGTCGGTGCCCGCACCAGTCTCTTCACCGACGGCCCTCGCAACCGGCCTATAGGGCCTGTCCACGCACAGTTGCACGGAAGGCGATCGGCGACTGTCCGGTGCGCTGATGAAAGTACTTGCTGAAATTGGTGGCGCTGGAGAAGCCGAGCTGGGCGGCGATGCGTGAGGCCGATTGGTCGCCGTGTGCGAGCAGGCGTTTGGCCTCGAGGATCACCCGGCGGTCGATGAATTCCTTCGCGCCGATGCCCGCGGCGGCCAGCGTGGCACGGGAGAGGGTTCGCGTCGAGTAGCCGAGAGTCTGGGCGTAGTCGTCCAGGCGGCGGGTGCGGGTGAAGTCGCGTTCGACCGCGTCCCGGAAGCGGAGATAGGTCTCACCGGGTCCGGGAGCCGGGCTGCCGACCGGGGCCGTGAGGTGGGCCAGGCGCAGAACGAGCACCGCCAGGAGATGACGCAGCACCGCCACATGGGCTTCCAAAGGAAGTCGGCGCACAGCCTGGAACTCGAGCGCCAGATGGGAGGTGGCCACGTCCAGGGCATGGCGGTCCTCCGCGACCGGGACTTGCAGGACCGGGGCGTGTCGGTCGTCCACCGCCGCGGTGGCCACGGTGCCGGGATCCAGGAAATCGCGTTCGAAAAGGATCAGTGTGCCCTCGGCGTCGTCCAGGTTGCCCCATTGCTGTACCTGGCCGGGGCGGACCCACAGCCAGGAGCCGGGTTTGAGGGCGTAGCCGGTGAAGTCGACCGTGTGCCAAAGGGAGCCGCTCGTGAGGGTGAGCAGATGGTGAAAGGCCGGCCGCTGGGGTGCTGTGAGCCCGGCCTTGCCCATCCGGACGGGGGCTCGCTTCCGCAGTTCGGCCAGGGACATGATCTCGATTCCGGTCGGCGTGCCGACGGGAGCCGCAAAGCCGATGTCGGCGATCTCGCCCACGGGACTGTGTCGTTTTTTCACCATCATCAGTCGCCAACGTATCCGGATGGGTTCCTGGTCACACCCTAGTTTGAGGGGTACCGCCGCGGCCGGGCGATGGTCTGGCAGCGGAAAGAGGAAAGGAATCCGGATGTCCGCGATGAATCGCGCCCGGCTGACGTACGCCTTCGATGCCTACTGCGGCTGGTGCTACGGCTTCGGCCCGGCCCTGCGTGAATTCGCCGGGGCCAACGCCGGACGAATCGAGTTGCGGGTACTGTCCGGCGGGCTGTTCACCGGAGCCAGGGCTCTGCCCGCCGCGGCCTACCCCCACATCCCCGGGGCCAACGCCCGCATCACCGAGCTGACCGGGGTGGCCTTCGGTGACGCGTACGAGGCGGTCCTCGCCGAAGGCACGGTCGTCATGGACTCCGCCGACGCTGCCTGCGGACTGGTGGCCCTGCGTAACCAGCCGGGCGTGGACGTTCTGGATGCCGCTGCCGCGCTCCAGCGGGCCTGGTATGCCGACGGCCGCAGCCTGTCCGACGTGCGGACCTACCGGAGCATCGCCGTCGGGCTGGGCCTGGACCCGAGGACGGTGGCCGCGGCCTACACCTCCCCGGCCACGCGCGCCCAGGCCCGGGCCGACTTCCGCGAGGTGCGTCGTCTGGGCGTCGAGGGCTATCCGACGCTGCTGTTGCACACCGGGACGGGCGTGCACCGGCTGGGAGGCCCGGCCTCCTCCGCGGGGGACCTGAGCCGGGCTCTCGACCAGTACCTGGCATCCGCGGCGGATCCTCGGCGCACGCAAGGCCGGGTCCACATTGTTCAGGAGCGTGACTGATGTCCCACCCGCTTGGCAGAACCCCCGGCAAGGTGATCGCGGTTCACCTCAACTACCGCAGCCGTGCCCGCGAACGAGGCCACACGCCCTCACAGCCTTCGTACTTCCTCAAGCCGCCGTCATCTCTGTCCGGCAGCACGGATGCGATCGTCCGGCCGCGTGGTTGTGAACTCATGGGCTTCGAAGGCGAGATCGCGCTCATCATCGGCAGCCGCGCGCACCGGGTCCCGCCGAAGTGGGGCTGGGACCACGTCGCCCATGTCACCGCCGCCAACGACGCAGGGGTCTATGACCTGCGGTATGCCGACCGCGGCTCAAATCTCCGTTCCAAGGGCGCCGACGGCTTCACCCCGCTCGGGCCGCGCCTGCTGGACGCCCGGGACATCGACCCGGCCGCCCTGCGGCTGCGGACCTGGGTCAACGGCGAACTTGCCCAGGAGGACACCACCGACACCCTCCTGTTTCCCTTCGCGGACCTGATCGCCGACCTGTCCAGGCTGATCACTCTGGAGCCGGGTGACGTGATCCTCACCGGGACCCCGTCCGGAGCCGGGGTGGTCTCCCCTGGCGACGTGGTCGAGGTCGAGGTCAGCGCTGGGAAGCTGAGCACCGGACGGCTGCGCAACCCCATCGCCGACGCCGACCACGATCTGGAGCCGTGGGGCGCGCAGCCCAAGGCTGGCCCCGCCGAGCGCGAGGCGGCGTGCGGGAGCTCCTTCGTACCCGAACCTCTGCTGGCCAGGCATGCCGAGGACGGACTGCGGTCGGTGGCGGTCGCGACGCTGAGCGCGCAGTTGCGGCGGCGCGGCCTGCCGCACATGTCCATCGACGGCGTGCACCCTGCCATCCCCGGCACCCGGATGGTGGGCGTCGCCCACACCCTTCGCTACCTGCCGCTGCGTGAGGACCTGTTCGCCCGCTACGGGAACGGGATGAACGCCCAGAAACGCGCGATCGAGGAACTGCGTCCCGGCCATGTCCTGGTCATGGACGCACGCCGCGACGCCAGCGCCGGCACCCTCGGCGACATCCTCGCGCTGCGCGCCCTGCAGCGGGGGGCCGCGGGCGTCGTGACGGACGGCGCCGTGCGCGACAGCGTGGCCGTCGCCGGTCTCGACCTGCCGGTCTTCCACAGCGGAGCCCACCCCTCCGTACTCGGCCGCCGCCACGTGCCCTGGGACACCGGCGTCCCGATCTCCTGCGGCGGAGCCCTCGTCCAGCCCGGCGACCTGATCGTCGGCGACGACGACGGCGTGGTCGTCGTCCCCCCCGACCTGACCCAGGAGCTGATCGACGACTGCCGGGAGCAAGAACGCCAGGAGCGGTTCATCACCGAGCGCGTGCTGGCCGGGGAGAGCATTCACGGGCTGTACCCCCTCGGCCCGCCGTGGCGCGCACAGTACGACCTCTGGTGCAAGAACGACATAGCCCGACAGGCCGAAGGAGAGCCGTTGTGAAGTTCCGCAGTGACCCGTCCCTCATACGGGGCTCGATAGCCCCCCTCGTCACACCCTTCACCCATGAGGGTGCCGTCGACCACGACAGCCTGGCGGGCCTGGTCCGCTGGCAGTTGGAGTCGGGCTCGCACGGCATCTCGCTGGGCGGCTCGACCGGTGAGCCCAGCGCCCAGTCCGTAGCCGAGCGGATCGCCGCCATGCGCACCGTCGCGGGCGAGATCGCCGACCGGGTGCCGTTCCTGCCCGGCACCGGCTCGCACAAGCTCGCCGAGACCCTGGAGCTGACCGCCGCAGCCCGTGACCTGGGCGCCGACGCGGCACTCGTCATCACCCCCTACTACGCCCGGCCCACGCAAGAAGCGCTCTATGAGTGGTACGCGACCGTCGCCCGGGAATTCCCGGACCTGCCGATCGTCGCCTACAACGTCCCGTCGCGAACGGCGGTCGACATCGCGCCGGAGACGGTGCGGCGGTTGTTCACCGGCTTCGACAACTTCGTCGGGGTGAAGGAGACGACGAAGGACTTCGAGCACTTCTCGCGGGTGCTGCACGTCTGCGGCCGTTCGCTGCTGGTGTGGTCGGGCATCGAGCTGCTGTGTCTGCCGCTGCTGGCGCTGGGCGGCGCGGGGTTCGTCTCGGCCGTCGCCAACCTCGCACCGACGGCGGTGGCGCGGATGTACGAGCTGTGGGAGGCCGGGGACTTCGACGCCGCCCGTGCTCTGCACTACCGCCTGCACCCGCTGGTCGACCTGCTCTTCGTGGAGACGAACCCGGCCCCGGCCAAGTGGGTGCTGGCGCAGCAGGGCCGCATCTCCTCCGCCCACGTCCGCCCGCCCCTGACCTCTCCCACCGACGCCGGCCTGGCCCGCATCCGCGCGCTGCTCGCCGAGGGCGGCGACCTCACCCAGCAGATAGGAGCCGACAGATGACCGTCACCCCAGAGGGACTGCCCCGCGTCATCCAGCACTGGATCGGCGGAGAACTCACGGACGCTGCCGACGGCCGCACCTTCGATGTCGCCGAACCGGTCTCCAACAGCGTCTACGCGCAGGCAGCACGTGGCTCTGCGGCCGACATCGAGCGGGCCGTGACGGCCGCCCGCACGGCCTGCCCCGCCTGGGCCGCACTGTCCAACCGCGAGCGCGCCACCACGCTGAACCGGATCGCCGACGCCGTCGAGGCCCGCCACGACCGGCTGGCCGCCCTGGAAACCTACGACTCCGGCCTGCCCATCACCCAGGCACGCGGCCAGGCCCGCCGGGCGGCGGAGAACTTCCGCTACTTCGCCGACGTCATCGTGGCCCTTGGCGAGGAGGCCTTCCGGCAGGGCACCGACCAGTTCAGCTATGTCGTGCGCACGCCCGTCGGAGTGGCCGGGCTGATCACTCCGTGGAACACCCCGTTCATGCTGGAGAGCTGGAAGCTCGCCCCGGCCCTCGCCTCCGGCTGCACACTGATCCTCAAGCCCGCCGAGTGGACCCCGCTGTCCGCGTCGCTCTGGCCGGAGATCTTCGCCGAGGCCGGTGTCCCGGCCGGGGTGGTCAACATCGTGCACGGCATCGGGGAGGAGGCCGGGCAGGCCCTGGTCGACCACCCGGACGTGCCGCTGATCTCCTTCACCGGTTCCACCGACACCGGGCGGCACATCATCCGTTCCTCCGCCCAGCACCTGAAGACCACCTCGATGGAGCTGGGCGGCAAGTCCCCGGCCGTCGTCTTCGCCGACGCCGACCTCGACGCCGCCCTGGACTCGGTCGTCTTCGGTGTGTTCTCCCTCAACGGCGAGCGATGCACGGCAGGCTCGCGGGTGCTGGTCGAGCGGCCCGTGTACGAGGAGTTCACCCGGCGTCTGGCCGAGCGCGCCGCACACGTACGCGTCGGCCTACCCTCGGACCCGGCCACGGAGGTGGGCGCGCTCGTCCACCCCGAGCACTACGCACGCGTCCTCGACTACGTCGAGATCGGCAAGAAGGAGGCCCGGCTGGTCGCCGGCGGCACCCGCCCCGGGCACCTGCCGGAGGGCAACTACCTCCAGCCCACCGTCTTCGCCGACGTCGAACGCGACGCCCGCATCTTCCAGGAGGAGATCTTCGGCCCCGTCGTCGCCGTCGCGCCCTTCGACGACGAGGCAGAGGCGATCGAGCTGGCCAACGCCACCCAGTACGGCCTCGCCGCCTACATCTGGACCTCCGACCTCAAGCGTGGCCACCGCATCGCGCACGCCGTCGAATCCGGGATGATCTGGCTCAACTCCCACAACATCCGCGACCTGCGCACCCCTTTCGGCGGCGTCAAGGCATCCGGCGTCGGCCGCGAAGGCGGCGCCCACAGCATCGACTTCTACACCGAATCGAAGATCGTCCACGTCGCCCTCGGCCACGTGCACACCCCCCGCTTCGGAGCCGCGCGATGAATCCCGCACACACCGCCGGGGCACCCGACGTCGTCCGCTCCGCCTACGCCCAGCTCGCCGTCACCGACCTCGCCAAGGCCCGCTGGTTCTGGGTCGACATGCTCGGCTTCCATGTCCAGTACGAGGACGAACAGTTCCTGTACCTGCGCGGCACCGACGAGCTGACCCACCACTCACTCGTCCTGCGCGCAGGGGAAACCGCCGCCCTGGACCACATCGCCTACCGGCTGCGCACCCCCGAGGACCTGGACAAGGCGGAGACGTTCTTCACCCGACTCGGCCGTCCGGTCCGCCGCATCCCCAAGGGCCAGGGCACCCGCGGAGTCGGCGACGCCGTGCGGGTCATCGACCCCCTCGGCTTCCCCGTCGAGTTCTTCCACGAGACCGAGCACGCCGAACGCCTCATCCAACGCTACGACCTGCGCCGAGGCGCCGAGATCGCCCGCCTGGACCACTTCAACCTCTGCACCCCGGACATCCCGGCCGCCTACGCCCACTACACGTCGCTCGGCTTCGGCTGCTCGGAAACCATCGAGGGCGACAAACACGAGCTGTACGCGGCCTGGATGTACCGCAAGCAGACCGTCCACGACGTCGCCTTCACCGGCGGCGCCGGCCCGCGCCTGCACCACCTCGGTGTCGCCACCCACGAATCACACCAAGTCCTGCGCACCGCCGACCTCTTCGGCTCACTGCGCAAGGAACACCACATCGAACGCGGCCCGGGACGCCACGGCGTCTCCAACGCCTTCTACCTCTACCTCCGGGACCCCGACGGCCACCGGGTCGAGATCTACACCTCCGACTACTACACCGGCGACCCCGACCACGAGACCTACCGCTGGAAGGTGCACGACGACCGCCGCCGCGACTTCTGGGGCAACGCCGTCATCGAGTCCTGGTACAAGGAGGCCACCCCGGTCCTCGACCTCGACGGCCGCCCGCAACCTGTCTCCGACGCGCTGCTGGACGAATCGGCCGTACAGGTCGGCGCGGACGGCCTGGGCTGACCAGCAGAACAGGCAACGCATCCGCCCGGACCGGATGCGCCCTCGACGGCCTTCCGAGCCGCACGGGCCTTCCGAAAGGGCGCATCCGCATCCGCAAGCCACCACGTCGACGAGCACGAAACAAGCCCTGCACAGACCGGACCGACTGCCATGGACGTCCTGATCGAGCACTCCGCCGACACATGGGCGCAGGTCATCACCGACAGCTTCGTCCCCCTCACCCTGGGGTCGGCGCCCCCCGAGTTCCGCGGTTCAGTGCGCCAGAACGCCCTGCGCCCGGGGCTCACTCTCACCGAGGTCCGCACGCGCGGACAGTCCGTCGTGACGCGCACACCACGGCTGGCCCGCAGCGAGCCCCGCGACGACTACCTCTTCCTTCTCCATCTCGCGGGCACCGGCACACTCTGGCAGGACGGACACGAGGCGGCTCTGCCCATCGCCGGCGGCGCTCTCTGCGACGCCGCCCGCCCGTACCGGCTGGTCTTCCCTACCGGCGCCAGGCAGCTCGTGCTGCAGATCCCCAGGGAACAACTAGCCAACCAGGTTGGCCACTTGAGGAGGCAATGCGGCCGGCCTGTGCCCGCCGAGCACCCCGCGGCCCGCGTCCTTGCCGCATACCTGAGCGAGCTGGCGAACGTCTCCGCAGGTCTCGAACCCGGACAGCGCTCCGAACTCGGTCGGACCGCCGTGGACCTGCTGGCCACCGCTCTGCGCGCCACGGCCGGAGACGAGCCCACGGCACCGGACGGCCGCCAGGCGACACTCGCCACCATGCGCACTTTCGTCCACGATCACCTGACCGACCCTCACCTGACACCCGGCACATTGGCCCGGCAGCACGGCGTCTCGGTTCGCTACGCCACACAGCTGTTCGCCGACAGTGGCACCTCACCGGCGGCCTACATCCGCTCCGCACGGCTGCGCGCCGCCCACCGGGCCCTGACCGACCCCCGGTACACCCCCCTCACCATCGCCTCCATCGCGGCCCGATCGGGCTTCACCGACCGGACGACCTTCACCCGGGCGTTCGTGCGGGAATACGGCATCACGCCCGCACAGCTGCGCGCCGGTGCGATGCGGCCCGCCTGACCTCACGGGACGCGTTCCGGAGAAGTCGGAGCATGGCCCTGTACCCCGGAACAGCCGAGCCGGAAACGAGCCGCCGGGCTGTCGGTTTCTTACCCTGCCGCGTCCGTTCCCCACCCCGTTCACCTGCAGGAACACACCTACGGTGAAGGGCGACAGCGCATCCGCCGAAACGCAAAGCCCTGCCGGGGTCGCCGGTTACGTAGACGCCGGATGCGGGGTCCAGCTACCGGGTTCCTTCGGCGTCGCTGCGTGGCGGGGCGCTGGGGTCGTGGCTGACGGCGGCCGGGCCGGGAACGGGGAGGCAGCCGCCCCGCTCCTGGCCGTCAGGGCGTGGGCGGGGCGGCGGCTCGGGTGAGTACCTGGCGGGGCCACGGCGTCAGGCGATGTAGTGCTCCAGCCGTCGGTGCTCGAGGAAGTACGCGAGCGCGTTGAGAGCCAGCATGGTTGTGGCGAGGGCCGGCTGGATGGGCGGGACCCAGTCGCCGTCCACGAGGGCGGTGCCGGGATAGAGGATTGCCGACAGCTGGGTGATCCAGTACAGCGACTCGGCCACGACGATGACCTGGACCAGGGAGCGCGTCCAGGCGCCCCGGTGCACCCACAGCAGGTACAGGCCGATCAGGCCGAGTGCGGCACCCATGCTCATGGTCTGGGCGTTGTGGAACTTGGCGTGCGGCGGCCAGTTGGGGTTGTAGATGTGGGTCTTGTTCCAGTCCGCGATGTAGGCACCGGTCAGGGTGACCAGTGAGGTGAGGGTCAACAGGACCTTTCCAGTGGTGACCTTGGGCATGGGATTCCTCCGTGGGGGGCGAGTGGTGAGTGTGGGGGCGGGTGCCGGGGCGGGTCAGGCGGCGATCTGCTCGCCGAACTTCTCGGCCTGCCGGCGGGCCTCCCGGTGCGCGTGGGCCAGGGATGCCTCGTGGAGCGGAATCAGGTGGGTCAATGCCGGGACGACGGGCGCCATGGTCAACTCGGGCGTCAGCGAGGTCACGTCGAGGCCGAGAAGATCGTGCAGGATTGTCTCCAGCGCGGGTACGACGAAGTCCTTGCCGTGGTTGGGGGTGCCGGGGCCGTAACCGCCGCCGCGTGCCGAGACCACCAGGGCCGGACGGCCGGACGCCGCGGGCCCGTCGGCGAAGCCGAAGGTGCGGCCCTTGACGATGACCTGGTCAAGCCATGCCTTGAACACCGAAGGCATCGTGAGGTTGTACATCGGCACGGTGAACAGGTAGGCACTCGCGCCGAGGAACTCCTCGATGAGTTCGTCCTGAACGGCCGCGGCCTCGGCTTGTTCCCGCGTGCGCCGGGCGGGGTCGGTGCCCCAAGCGGCTATGCCCGCTGTGTCCAGGTGGGGTACGGGCGAGACGGCCAGGTCACGGTGGACGACCGGCTCCTCCCAGGTGTTCCGGAAAGACCGGGCGACCTGGGACGACACCGAATCGGCGCCGAGCGAGGAAGAGTCGATGTGAAGCAGGTAGGACATGGAGAAGCCTTTGCTGGCCAGGGTGGAGAACGGGAAACGGGCAAGGCGGAGGCCGCAGGCTGGGGATCGATCCCCGGCGCGGCAGGGCCCTGGCCCTGCGGCTCGTACGGTGTGGGTGAGGTGATGGCGTCGGTGCCGTACGGGACCCGGCGAGTGATCTGACGGACCTCATAGGAACATCGCGGCAGCCGTGCCGCTGCCTGCTGCGCGCCGGTGCCCCAGCACAGGAGGCGGATCCGGGTCAGACTGCGGCGGGCCCGGCGGTCGGTGCGTGACCGGTGGCGTAACGGTAGGAAGCGGCGATGACCTGCTTGGCCACCTCCAGTTCGGCCTCGTCGCGCGGAGCGTAGAACATGACGACATTGGCGCCACGGTCGTAGAGCGGGTGCTTCTCGCCCCAACCGGAGGCCAGGAACGCGGCGTGGTCGACCGGGTTCAGGGCCAGGTGCAGACTGCCGTCGGCGTGCAGGTGCACGAACTCCGCGTTCCCGCGCGGCAGGAACAGCCGGGCGCCGCGGGCGGGGGCGACATCACTGAGGAACACCGCCCAGGTGCTGGGGACGGAGATCTCGCTGCGGCCTGAGACGGTGCCGGGAAGCTCTGTGGCCATCCACCGCCGCAGCGTCTCCTTGATCTGCGGCGGGCTGGACTGGGTGAGCTGTAGGTGTGGGACCTCGGGCCCGGTCTCGGGCCGGTCGCCCGCACGCTTGGGCAGCGCGGGAAACGTCATGGTGGTGCCTCTTTCGGTGGTGCGGACGGCCCGTCGGCACGACGGGCAGCCGGCTGATCGCCGCGCGGTCCGGCCCACTGCCGGCCCGCTTGCTGACACCACCACGCTAGTATCATTCGCATAGTGGTTTCCTTGAGGAAAGTACCCAGCGTCGCTGGACGCCGGGCGCGCGAGCGAATGGAAGGAAGGGCGCTGTGACCGATCAGGCGCAGCAGGCATGCCCGATCAACCCGGTGGTGGAGCTGGTGTTCAGCCGCTGGACCACCCCGATCCTGTGGGCCCTCGAACACCACGGACGCTCGCGCTTCAACGAACTCCAGCGCCTCCTGCCGACAATCACACCGAAGGTACTCACCCAGCGCCTGCGCCAGCTCGAACGAGACGGCCTGATCACCCGCACCTACCACGCCGAGATCCCGCCCAGGGTCGAGTACGCCATCAGCGAGCTGGGCCGCACCCTCGTCCCCGTCTTCGACGCCATCGCCAACTGGTCCGACGCCCACCTGCCCCAGGTCGCCACCGCCCGCCTGGCCTATGACACGGCTCGCGCAGAGGATGAAGCCTGGGCGGAGGGCTGAGCGCGGACGGCCCGCCCTGTACGCGGCACTGAGTCGCGGCCGTGTCGATGCCGCTCGGGTGCCGCGCACACTGGCCGCACTGCCGTAGCTCAGGGCCACGGATGACCGGCCACGCCCTGCCTGCCGATGTGAGCAACCGGCTGCCCGGCCGGACCCCGCCGACGAGTGCGGAGCAGTTGCTCAGCCACACCTACGGCCGAGGCCGGGACCAGCACCCGACGACCCCCGGTTGGCCCTGCGCGGTCCGCCTCAGCCCCGAGGACTGCGTCGCCGAGGTCACTGCCCCCAGGTCCGCCGCACCACCGAGGACCTCATCGGCGGCGGGCAGCGGAGGGGGCGATGCCGGGGTGACGCGCAAACCCGTCCCCAAGGCGCGGCACGGAGGTCCGTTTCGCCAGGCCGGAGACCTGGGCTCAGCCGGACGCGGAGTCCGTGCAGGTCGCCGGCCGCCACAAGGCTGACCACGACGGCGGCCTCCCCTCCTCGACGACACGCTGCCGACGTCAACCTGCACCGGCGCCCCCGAGTGCGCTGACCGCTGAACACGGCTGATCATCTCCGCCCCCCACCCAGTTGCAGCAGTTCCGCCCCAGCTTGCCGGGCCCGAGCCCCAGAAAACCTTCGGATCAAAGAACCGACGGCCCGCCACGCATTTCGGCGCCTCACCGGGCTGTCGGTTTTTGACCATCACCGGTCGCACACACACCCAGGCACATCCCAGTAATGACCTTAGCTTTGAGTCTGTTGCTCGGCGAACCAAGCGCACCGAGTGACGGAATCTGGAAAGGAAACCTGGTGAGCTCCATGGAGCGTGCCCAACTGACCTACGCCTTCGACGCCTACTGCGGCTGGTGCTACGGCTTCGGCCCGGCTCTGCACGAATTCGCCGAAGCCAACACCGACCGGATCGACCTGCGGGTGCTGTCGGGCGGGCTGTTCACCGGCCCGCGCGCCCTGCCGGTGGCGGCCTACCCGCATATCCCCGATGCCAACACCCGCATCACCGAGCTGACCGGTGTCACCTTCGGCCGACGCTACAAGCAGGTTCTCGCCGACGGCACGCAGGTGATGGACTCGGCCGACGCGGCCACGGGCCTGGCCGCGCTGTGCGGTCAGCCGGGTGCCAATCCCCTGCACGCGGCCGCGGCCATGCAGCGCGCCTGGTACATCGACGGCCGCAGCCTCTCCGACGTACAGGTGTACCGGGACATCGCGGCCGAGTTGGAGCTGGACGCCAAGGCGGTGGCCGCCGCCTACGGCTCTCCCGCCGCCCGAGCGCAGGGCGAGGCCGACTTCCGCGAGGTGCGCCGGCTGGGCGTCGACAGCTATCCGACGCTGCTGCTGCACACCGGCACGGGCGTGCACCGGCTGGGAGGCCCCGTCTCCTCGGCCGACGCCCTCACCCGCGCCCTGGCCCGGCACCTGCCTGCCGCGGCTGCCTGAACCCGCACCTCAACCCCCTTGCGAACTTTCGCCCTTGAAAGAGGCACAGCTTCCATGTCCACACTGACCTACACCGTGCACACCGCAGGCGACACCGGCCTGCACAAGTCATCCGTACTGATCACCGGTGAACGCGAGGCCCTGCTGGTCGACGGCCAGTTCACGCGTGCCGAGCAGCACCGGGTCCTGGCGGACATCATCGACAGCGGCAAGGAACTGACCACCGTCGTGGTGACCACCTCCGACCCGGACTACTACTTCGGCCTCGAAGTGATCCGCCAGGCGTTCCCCCAGGCCAGAATCGTCGCCACGGCCACCACCGTCGACCGGATCAAGGCAAGCTGGGAATCCAAGCTCCGCACCTGGGCACACCTCGGCAAGAACCTCCCGAGCGAGGTCATCATCCCCGAGGTGCTGCAGGAGGACCGCCTCAGCGTCGAGGGACACCACTTCGAGATCCGCGGCGGGCACCCCGGCCTGCTGTGGCGCACCGAGTACCTGTGGCAGCCCGAGGACCGGACGGTCGTCGGCGGTGTCCTGCTCTTCGCCGGACTGCACGTGTGGACCGCGGACACTGCCACGGCAGGCGAGCGCTCGGCCTGGTCCGAGGTCCTGGCCGAGATGGAGAAGCTGAACCCGCGTTACGTCGTCGCCGGCCACCGCTCCGCGGACTCAGCCACCGACGCCTCCGTGATCGCCTTCACCCGCGCCTACCTGGCCGAGTTCGAGGAAGAGCTGGGCAAGAGCGGCGACGATGCCGAGGCGTTGAAGGCCGCCATGCTCGACCGCCACCCGGACCTGGGCCTCCAGGTGGCGTTGGAGCTGGGCTCCCAGGTCGCCACCGGCCGGATGACCTGGGGCTGACCATGCGCACAGGCACCCGTGCCTTCCCCGGGAACGGCACGGCTTCCGGCGGCGGCACCGTCATCGGAAGGCCCGCGGCCCGGCGAGAGACCATCGCCTGGGCCGCGGCCGCCGCGGAGTTCGCCCTCACCGGTGCGGTGCTGTTCGTCGTGGTCTCGGCCGTCCGATGGGTGACGGCCTCCCCCGTCAACCGGATGCTGCCCGACGTACACCTCCAGGTCGCGGTGGTGGCCGTGATCGCCGGAGGTGCGCTCGCGCTGGCGCTCTCCTCCCGGTGGGGCCGTTTCTCCGGCGGGCACCTCAACCCGGCCGTCACCCTCGCCCTGTGGCTGACAGGTGTCTTCCCCGGCCGCAACGTCATGCCGTACGCCGCGGCCCAGCTCGGTGGATCGCTGGCCGGCACCGGCCTGGCGCGGCTCGTGTGGGGCCCGGTCGTCGGCGGCCGGATGGCATACGCCGCCGTGCGGCCCGGCTCCGGCTGGTCTGCCACCGCGCTCTTCGCCGCAGAGGCCACCGCCACAGCCGGGATCATCGCGGTAGCCCTCTTCCTCCTGTCCCGTCCCCCGTTGACGAAGTGGATCCCGCTCGCCGTCCCCGCCGCCGCGGCCGTCGTCATCGTCGTCCTCGGCACCGTGACCGGCGGGTCCGCCAACCCCGCCCGCCAGTTCGGCCCGGCGCTGTGGGCGGGGCGGCCCGCGTACCTGTGGGCCTATCTGCTGGCGCCCCTCGCCGGGGCTGCCCTCGCCGCCCTGGCCGCCCGCCGCCGTCCCCTTCGCCGTCGGCGGCCTTGAACCGCAACGTCGCCCCTCCTGCCCGGCCTGACCGCCGAACATCCGGCGCACACCGTCCCGAGCCGATTCCGGTTCGTGGGCTGGTCTCTTGTACGACGGCACCGGCGTGCCCAGCGGGAGACACACCCTGCTCCACGGCATGCGGACTCCTCCCGCACCGTGCCGGGAACGCCGCACATCCCTGCGCGTAACGCCGCACCCGCGGCATCAGCAGCTCCTACCGTCAGGTCACCCCTCAACACCCCTCGCCAGCCAGGAGGCCGCCATGCCAACCACCTACCGTGTCGCCGCCGTCCAGGCCGAGCCGGTCTGGCTCGACGCCGACGCCACCGTCGAGAAGACCATCGGGCTGATCGAGGAAGCCGCAGCCCAGGACGTCGCACTCATAGCCTTCCCCGAGACCTGGATACCGGGCTACCCCACCTTCCTGTGGCTCGGCGCGGTGGCCGGCCAGATGCCGTACGTCGCCCGGTACCACGCCAACTCCATGACGGTGGACGGAAAGCACCTCACCGCCATCCGGCAGGCCGCCCGCCGTACCGGCGTCACCGTAGCGCTCGGCTACAGCGAGAAGGACCACGGCAGCCTCTACATCGCCCAGACCCTCATCGGCCCCGACGGCGCTGTAGTCCTGCACCGCCGCAAGCTCAAGCCGACGCACGTCGAGCGCACCCTCTTCGGCGAAGGCGACGGCAGCCACCTCAAGGTGGTCGACACCCCGCTCGGACGCCTCGGCGCCCTGAACTGCTGGGAACACCTGCAGCCGCTGAGCAAATACGCGATGTACGCGCAACACGAGCAGGTCCACATCGCCGGCTGGCCCGCCTTCGGTATCTACAAGGGCATCGCCTACGCACTCAGCGCCGAGGCGAACATGGCCGCCACCCAGACCTACGCGCTGGAAGGCGGCTGCTTCGTCCTCGCGGCCACCCAGGTGATCAGCGAGACCGGCATCGACGTCTTCGCGTCCACCGACGAGCAGCGCGCCCTGATCACCGCCGGCGCCGGCAGCTCCCGCATCTTCGGGCCCGACGGCGCCCCCCTCGGCAAGCCGCTCGACGAGCACGCCGAAGGGCTCGTCATCGCGGACGTCGATCTCTCCCTGATCGACCTGGCGAAGAACGCCGCAGACCCGGCCGGCCACTACGCCAAGGCCGACGCCACCCGTCTGCTGTTCGACAACCGTCCCAAGCCGGCCGTCGTCCTGCCCGGCGAGGCCACTGGACCGCTCTTCCCCGACCTGGACGTTTCCTCCGCCCACCAAGGCCATGAGGACGTCCGCGGACTGCTCTCCGGGTCCTGAGCAGGATCGCTGTCCGGGGTCGGGGCAGCCCTTCTCTGGCCGCCGGTGTGCCGGCGGCCAGAGAAGGGGACCACAACGGTCAGGCGTCCGGAATGTGCCGGGCCGCCGCCTGGGCTGCGGCCCGGGCGGCGATCTGGGCGCGGGAGGTGAGGCCGAGTTTGCTGAGGATGCGGACCACGTGGCCTTCGGCGGTGCGGCGGGAGATCACCAGCTTCGCGGCGATCGCCTTGTTGCTCAGGCCCTGGGCGACCAGTTCGGCAACCTCGCGTTCCCTGGCCGTCAGCGGTGCCCAGGCGGCGTCCTCCGCCGAGGGCACCGCGGCCGGAGCTTCAGCGTCGCCCTTCTCCTCCAGGGCGAAGGCGATGCCTTGCTCCAGGGTGAGCTGCGTACCGGCGGTGAAGGCAGCCCTGAAGCCGTTCTCTCCGAGCTTTTGGCGCAGCACCTTCGTACAGCTGTCGTGGCCGGGCTTGAGGAGGCCCCACCGGTATGGACCGCAATGGGACACCCGTGATGCGGCGTGGGCTGCGCCGAGCAGAGCGGCTGCCGGGCCGTACCGCTCCTCGTCCGTGGCACACCATCCCAGGAGTTCGAAGGTCTCGGCGATGTTCCACTGGCCTCCGAGGGCCAGCGTCGCCCGGAGCGACTGGCGGACCAGCGTGGTGGCGCGCCGCGCACGGCCCCGGTGATAGTGGGCGAGTCCCGCTGCCCACAGTGCCTTGCTGCGTGAGCACTGCGCGCCATGTTCCTCGCACAGGGACAGGCAGCGCTGGGCATGGACGACTGTCTCCGCGCTGTCGAGCGTGAAGCAGAGCACCGTCAGCAGGAACAAGGTTGTCGCGATGCTCCCGGAGTCGTCGGCGGTCTCGTGCAACGACAAGGCATCCTCGAAGAGTTCAACCGCTGAGACGAACCTGCCGTGGAACATCGCGACCATCCCGGCCAACGTCATCCCGGCGCGTGCCACGTCTGGCTCCGGCCCCAGGCATCGGATGGCTTCGCGGGCCCGCTCGAGCTGCTTGCTCGCGGTGCCGGGGTCGCCTTGCAGCAGAGCCAGCATGCCGTCGGCCACCAGCGCCCTGGCTGTCTCCGCGCTCGGCTCCGGTTCCAGCGCGAGGTGCTGGGCGATCCAGTTCCGCCCCGTGCCCAGCGAGCGGAGGTCCAGCCAGGGGCCGAGAGGGAAGCCCCATGCCGAGGTGGCCAGCCGCAGCCCCGCTCGGTCCCAATCGTGCTCGGTCAGGGAAAATTCCAGCGCGGCCCGTATATTGGCCTGCTCCGCCTGGAACCACGTCAGCCATGACGCCTGCCGAGAGCCGAACCAGTCCGTCTCGGCTCGTTCGGCGATCTCCCGGCACCAGTGGAGGTGGCGCTCGGCCAGCAGGCGTTCCTCTCCGAGCGCGGCGAGGTGATCGCGCCCGTACTGGCGGACTGTCTCCGTCATCCGGTAGCGCATCTGTCGGCCGCGTTCCTCACAGGCCAGGACAGACTTTTCCACCAGGCCCGTCAGTACCTCCAGGACTTCACTCCGCTCGATGCCCTCCCCACCGCACACCGCTTCGGCCGCCTCCAGGGCAAAGCCGTCGCAGAAGACCGACAGCCGCGCCCACAGCAGACGCTCCCTCGGGGTGCACAGATCGAAGCTCCAGCCGATCAGGGCGCGCAGCGTCCGCTGCCGCTCCGCGGCATCGCGCGATCCGGCGGTGAGCAGGTCGAAGCGTTCGTCCAGACGTGCCAGGATCCCGTCCACCGACAGGGACCGCAGCCGTGCCGCCGCCAGCTCGATGGCCAGCGGCACCCCGTCCAGCCGGTGGCAGATCTGCGCGACCGCCAGCGTCTTGTCCGGGGTGAGTACGAAGTCCGGGCACACGGCGACCGCTCGTTCCGTGAACAGCGTCACCGCCTCCGAATAGGTCATCTCCTGGGCTGCGGATGCCTCGCCCGGGTCCGGCACCGCCATCGGAGGGACGATCATCACCTGCTCACCACCGACCCGCAGCGCCTGGCGGCTGGTGGCCAGCACCTGCAGCTCGGGGGTTGCGGCCAGCAGGGTGCCCACGAGGCGGGCAGTCGCTTCGAGGAGGTGCTCGCAGTTGTCCAGGACTAGCATGAGCCGCTGGTCCGCCAGATGGGCCACAAGCGCGGCCACCGGGTCATCCGCCGACGTCTGGTCCAGCCCCAGCGCGTCGGCGACGGCCCGGGCCGGCGGGTCGCCCTCCTCCAGGTCCGCGAACTGCACCAGCCGTACACCGCCGGGAAAGGCACGCTGCACTTCCGCGGCAACCCGCAGCGCCAGCCGGGTCTTGCCGATGCCGCCCGGGCCGGTCAGCGTCACCAGCCGACTGCGCACCAGCAGCCGCTTGACGTCGGCCACGTTCCGGCGGCGGCCGACGAAGCTGGTCACCTGGGCCGGCAGAGCGCCCACCCGCCGGACAGCGCCCTTTGTGGTAGACGCATCGGACAGAGGGGCAGAACGCAGCCGCCGGTCGGGGGTGTCGGCAGGGGTCATGACGGGATCTCCTCCCCGAGTGTGGAACCGCGCGCACGCCGCTTCCGCACATCGCACCGACCTCGCTCAGGGAAGGCG
Source organism: Streptomyces sp. NPDC001450 (assembly GCF_053597295.1). Taxonomy (NCBI): domain Bacteria; kingdom Bacillati; phylum Actinomycetota; class Actinomycetes; order Kitasatosporales; family Streptomycetaceae; genus Streptomyces; species Streptomyces sp. NPDC001450. The sequence continues at coordinate 326,187 of NZ_JBSFHY010000001.1, read as the reverse complement.
GCGCACACCACAGGCGCGGGTTCTTGGTGGCGCAGGCGCGTTGTCGTACCGGCCCGCCGGGAGCCGGTGAGCGGTGGATTCCTCCGTAGCCGCGGTTACGGTGCTGGGGTGGTCGTGGGACGTACGGTGCCGGCGGGTCCGGGACCGTCTGCCGTTGACGGAACGGCTCTCGAGGCCGCGGCGGGCGGTGGTTTCGGTGCCGGGGTGGCTTGCAGCGAGTTGCGCCGTGCGAGCGGGATGGCTCCCGTGGTGCGCCGAGGCATGTCGGGGAGCCATGGCAGGGTCACGCGCACCTCCAGGCCGCCGCCGTCGTCGTTCGTGCGGGCGGTGACTGTTCCGGCGTGGGCCTCGGTGATGGAGCGGACGATGGACAGCCCGAGTCCCGCCCCTTCGACGGTCCCCGTGCGGGCGGTGACGCCCCGCCGAAAGGGTTCGAACAGCTCGGGAAGGGCTTCGGCAGGCACTCGCGGTCCGGTGTTGCGGACGATCAGCCCCTGCCCGGGGGAGGTGTGGATGCGCAGGCTGCCGCCCGAATGGTTGTACCGGATCGCGTTCTGCACCAGGTTGGTCACGAGCTGGAGGAGCAGGACCCGGTCGCCCAGCACCGTCACTGGCTGCAGGTCCGGATCCACGGTGATGTCTGCGTCCTGTGCGGCAGCCTTGTACTGGGCCAGCGCCTCGGCGGCGGTCGCCTCCAGCGCGACGGGTTCGCGGCGGGTCAGGCCGCGCTCGCTCCTGGCCAGCAGCAGCAAACCGTCGATGAGGAGCTCGGACCGGCGGTTGGCGTCGAGAAGCTGCCGGCTGGCCTTGGCGATCCTGTCCGGGGAACCGCCGCCGAGAAGACCGATCTGGATGGCGGCGCGCTGGATCGCGAGAGGGGTGCGCAGCTCGTGGGAGGCGTTGGCGATGAACCGCTGCTGGCTGTCGAACGCGGCCTCCAGCCGGTCCAGAAGAGCGTCGAAGGTGTCGGCGAGTTCCCTGAACTCGTCGCGGGGACCGGCAAGGCCGATACGTTCGTGCAGGTTCTCCGAGGACAGCCTGCGGGCGGTGGCGGTGATCCCGTGCACCGGCCGCAGGGCGCGTCCGGCCATGTACCAGCCGATGACGACGGACACGAGGACCAGCAGGGCGAGCGAGACACCGGAGATCGTCAGAAGTTGCCGCAACAAGGCATCCCTGACCTGTGCGGCGGCCTCACGCACGTCGGGGGGCACCTGCCCGGCCCCATGCGGAGCCCGAACCGAGGCGGAAGCCGATCCCGAGAGTCCCCCGTGCTGGACCTGCGAGGGAGATGTGGCGACGAAGCCGCTCATGGTGACCGAAACAGAACGGTCTGCCCACTGCTCGTACCACAGGCAGATCACGGTGATCAGGAGCGAGCCGCACAACAGGAACAACACGCTGTACTGGGCAGTCAGCCGGAGACGTACGGTCAGCGGCCGGCTGGGTATCCGAAGGCGGACACGCGCCTGGGGCGGCGACGCGGGGGCAGGGCTCATGGCAGTCGCCCGCAGATCCGGCGGTCCGTGCCGAACCGAGTTTCAGCCACCGCCGGTTGGCCGAGCCTGGCGCGAGGCCGGGAGGCCGTGGCCCGGACGGGGGTGATGACTCGGCTGATGGTCTGGTCCCAGGCGTGCTCACGGAGTTCCCCTGACCCGCCGACCCGCGGCAGATTCCCCGCTGCGATGCCTCGCTCGAAAAGCACCTCCGGATCGCGGCAGCTGCAGCAGAGCCGACGGGGATGCGCCACATCCAGGACGATGCCGTCGCGCTCTCCTACCGAGAGCGACACCGACCATGTGCGCCGAGCCAATACCTGGATGCCGACGACCGACTCGTCGTACGCCGAGGGCCTGGGCACGTGGCGGGCGGTACGCAGCCTCCCCAGTGCCCGGTGGACCCATGAGCGGATGGCAATGAGCGCGAGGATGCGGCTACGGGCGCCGCCGTGAAGGTTCCAGCGGATCCGGTCGCCACGCCTCCTGGAAACAGCCCGGTCCGACACGAACGCCTCGTCGATTTCGACTGCTGGGCACCCCTGGGAGCCAAAACCGTCACAGGCGACGTCCATAACTCTCAATTGCCCGCGCATAGCCGTGGCCACCAGGTCGGCCAGCACCCGCGCGCCATCAGCCGCCAGTAGACACATGGTTCGTTCCTTCCTCAGCCTGCTTGAGCCGCCGGGGCATGCGATGGACGCCCGGGTCAGGCCGTGCCCCTGTGATATCGAGTGAGGCGTTTCAGTGGGGTTACAGAACCCGACCAGGGGCCGCGTACTCCGGGAACCTGCCGGCCGATTCCGGTTGCGCCTGTGCATTGGGCAGAAACGCGCAGGCCGACACCTGGTGTGCCCGCCCAGCCAGGTCGGCCGCCGACGGTGCTCGCCCGCCCGTTCCTTTGCATCGTGGTCGTCAGGAGTTCCGGCGTAGTTCCTCCCTGGGTTTGTGTCCCTGTCCGCCACCGGGGCCTCACCAGTGTGCTGCTCGGCTCGGCCGTCAACGGGCTGAACTCCAGGACAGCTGATGTACCCCAGATTGAGCGACCGCGGTACATGGGCGCATTGCGAAGATTTCAAGGGGCTCGCCCGCCATGGGCCGCACGGCGGGCGAGTGGAGGAGGGGGGTCCTCGCAATCGGAAACACTGCCAAGCCGGCCAGCCCCGGGGATCACGGAGAGACCGTGATTTTTGTGTACTGGGCCCGGGTACGAGCACGATCTTCACGGCCGCCGGCAGACACACGATCCGGGACTGCACGGACCAACAGCGGGCGCTGCTCGGCCGAGCCCGGGTGCGGGATGAACACCGAGTGCGGTGCTGAGCCCGCGGTCTCTTCCAGAGCCTCGACGGGCCGGGGGCCTGGCGGCGTCGGCCTCCAGCAGGTCCGGGATCCGGTAGATGCTGAGACTGTGGCCTCGCCTTTTGGGCTGCGGCGGGATTCCAGGCAGAACAGGTGGGCGGCACTGACGAGGGTGACGTGATGGTGAAAGCCGCGGTAGGTGCGGCCTTCGTAGTCACCAGGTGGCTTCACCGTCCTCAACGATGTCGCCTGCCACGACTGGCGGTTCCGCACCCGCGAGTGGCTGCAGGGCAGGAACTGGGACTCCACCACTCCGGTCGGACCGTTCCTGGTCACCGCCGACGCGGTCGGCGGCCCCTGCACCTCACCGTTCTCGGCCTTCGCCGTCGCCCGGATCGCCGGCCTTCGCGATCAGCTCACCCACCAGGCCACGCGTCCACAACTGGCCATGAAGACCCAGGTCACACGGCAGGTGATCCAAAATCGCCTGCCGCACCGCTGCCTGCTCGACGTCGGACAACACCTGATGCTCACCCACGCACCGCCCACGCGTACGCGCGGTCAGCGCCTCGCGCCCGCCCACCTGCCACTTCGCCCACCAGCCGTCCACCGCCTTGAGTGAGACTTTGAACACCATCGCGACGTCCTCGTGGTCCGGGCCCTCCACCAGCGCAGCCACCACCCGTGGCCGCAACGCTTGTTGCGCCGAAGGTGACAACTTCCGTGCACCACACCAGTTCACGCACGCAGCATGCAACAGCCCAGAAGGCTTACCGTTTTGGATCAGTATGCCCGTGGCCGGGTGCAGGCCGGCCGGTTGAGGGGTGCTGGAAAAGGCGTACGCAGACAGGTATTTCACCGCTCTCTCGTGCGTGGCTCGTAGCTGAAGCTACTGGAACGCGTCCAACGGCTTCGGGGGGACGAGTTGACGCAGCCGCCGTGCCACGGCTCACGCACCACCCATGCGCTGCCGAGCACCGCTCACCTGTACCGGCTACGGCATCCCTGCCCGGCCCACCGCCACCGAAGGAAGCAGGGTAAACCGGCGCCGAACCGAGACCTGCCGCCGGCCCGATCCACCGAGTCCGCAGCCGTCTCGGTCCTTCCTCCGAGCGTTCAGCCGGGCACCACAAGTGCGCGGCTGATGTATGCCAGGGCATGACACCGACTCGAACACGAAAAAGACCGCACCTTGAGAAGAAAGCGTGACCGATGAATAATCAATCCCCTCGGCATCGTCATCGAAAAGTACGCGTCACCACCTTGCTTCTGGCCTGCTTGGCCCTGGTCATAGGAATGGTCGTATCGGCAGTCTCCGCACCGATGGCTCAGGCGTTGGATGACCAGGCTTTGAGAGACATTGAGCTGAACGCCGTCTACCACACCACGCAGGACAACGACTGGAGAAATTTCAGCTGGAACGCGGACAATTACACACCTGGCGTGCCGGTCAGGATCCGGACTGATTCGAACACCTCCAACCAGCGTTGGGCATTCGTACCCAATTCGGACGGGACGTTCGAGATCAAGCCTAAATACGCCGGTGACAACTTCTGTGTCACGGCTTCCGATAACTACACTCCGGGCGGCTATGTCATGACGTCGGGGCTCTTCGTTTCGTGGTGCGAGGGTTCGGACGCGCAGAAGTGGTACGCACAGCCCACCTCCCCGAACGGCAGCCACATCGTGATCCGGCACTACGTCGACGACAAGTGTGTGGACCTCGATCAAGGCGATGCCAGCAACGGCACCTCTCTCAAGCTCTACCCGTGCCACCCGGTGGATGACTCCAATTCCTGGGCTCAGGCCTGGAACCTGTACCGAGACAATTCCTGCTCCTGCTCCTCGGTGGCTGACTATGTCGACACATTGGCTACCCAATACGCTCTGCACCAGGTTTCCCAGTATGCCGACAACTCGACTCCGGACGACAAGCGAGTCATCAAGGACAGTAGCTACAGCGTCACCAACGAGACGCCGGCGTTCCTCGGCAAGTACCAGAAGCTGACGGAATACATATACAACGACCAGGACACCGTCCAGACGAGGACACGTACCGAAACGCAACAAACAGGCTGGACCAACAAGGTCGGTGTTGAAGCCGGATTCCAGTACGAGGTCGGATACAACGCCGAGATCGTCGCCAAGATCACGCTCTCGCTGAAGGTCCATTACGATCACGAATGGTACGGCTCGCAGACCTACACGGACTCGTATACCCTCAACGTCCCCCCACACAGCACAGGGTGGGTCGTCCGAGCGCAGTTGTACAAGACGGTGACGGGTAACTGGAAGCTCACCACTGACCGTGGCTGGACGTTCAGCGGTCAGGGTACCGCAACGGTGAGCGCAAAAGACAATCAGACCGAAACCGGCGGAATGAACAGCGACGTCGTGTACTGCAGCACCAAGTCCGTGAGGAAGGTGTGCATGGACACGCGCCCGACTCCGGCAAATTCCATGAAGTCAGTGGCGAACGACACTTACGCCAGGGCGGCCCTCGCCGGGGTCGGAAACGACTACGGCAGGGTATGGACGGGGAGCGGCACCGTCGGCGCCTGGGAGACCTTCAGGTTCATATGGCAGAGCGATGGAACCGTCGCCATCAAGTCCACCGCGAACAACAAGTACGTGTCGGCTGAACTGGGCTGGACCGGATCCCAATACGGACACCTTCGGGCGCGCGCCGACTCCGTCGGCCCCTGGGAGAAGTTCAAGCTGAAGCAGCTGGACGACGGCAACGCGGCCCTCTATTCCGCCGCCAACGGAAAGTACGTCTGGGTCGACTACGCCGACCGATGGACCCTGAAGGCCACTCGCGGCACCATCGGAACGGATAAGCACGCGGAATTCGTGATCGATACTGCCTGATCACACAGTGAATTCCTCCAGGTGTGGGGCCGGGAACCCGCCGCGGCCCCACACCTGTCGCAGCAGCGCACAAGAACGCCTGACCTCGATTCGTCAGCGGGTTTCGGTCGCTGATCGGCGCAGCTGTTCGCCCGTAATGTCCTCCGCTGGAGGACGGGCCGTCGCGTGACGCTGCAGGGTGCGCCGGGTTCCACGGGCCCGGAAACCGCGTGTTCTCCTCCTTCCTGGTCCTCGTCGGGGCGTGAGCCGGCCGTCAGGTGGCGGCCGGCAGCTGTGTGAGCCTGTTCCAGCTGGTGGTGAACGCCGCCGCCCGGGTCTGTACGGTCTTCGGCTCTGGCTCACATCCGGTGGTGACGCATTGTGCCAATGGCTACTGACGGCAAGGCGCGCAGGTCGCAGGGGCATACGGGGGTCGTCCAGGGCGGTTTCAAAGTCTTGTCGATCAAGGATCCGTGCTGGTCACGGCATCATGACGATGGGTGGCAAGCCGCCACGCATGCAACGAAGCTCCGGTTGATGCCGGTGACCTACCAAGTCGCCTGTATCGCCCGGAGCTTCGATGTGCCGTCAGTCTGCCACCGTGTGTCTGGTCAAGTCGCCCTCGCGTCAGCACCGCGTGATCGGCGACCTACCGTCCCGGCTGGCGACCTTGCCCGATCCACGTGACCGGCGCGGAAGGCGTCACCCGTTCGTGAGTGTGTTCCTGACGGCCTGCTCTGCGGTCATGTGCGGAGCCCGGTCCTTCGCGGCGATCGGACAGTGGGCGCGAAACGCTCCGCAGGACACCCTGGCCCGGCTCGGCGCCCGGACCGTGTCCGCCTTCACGGTGTGCGTCGCGCCGAGCACGGCGACGATCCGCCGGATCATCAATCGAGTCTGCCCGGGTGGCCTGGCCGACCTGCTGGGATGCGACCCGTCCGGCGCCGACACCCTCGCCGTGGACGGCAAGAGCGCCCGTGGCTCCCGCCACGGTGACACCCCGGCCGCGCATCTGCTCGCCGCCATGACCGGTGGCGGGCTGACCGTCACGCAGCTGCGAGCCCCGGACAGGACGAATGAAATCACCTGCTTCGCCGACCTGTTGGCCCCGTTCGACCTGACCGGGGTGACCGTGACGGCCGATGCCCTGCACGCCCAGCGCGGCCACGCCCGCCTCCTCATCGAGGGCAAGAAGGCGCACTACGCGCTGTGCGTGAAGAAGAACCAGGCCGGTCTCTACGAGCGGCTGCACATGCTGCCCTGGGAGGAAGTGACCGAGAAGTTCTACGACCGCACCGAGGGGCACGGTCGCAAGGAGACCCGCGAGGTGCAGGTCCTGACCGTCGATGACCTCGACTTCCCGCACGCCGCCCGGGGCGTACGCCACCGCACCTGCCTGAAGACCGGCAGGCGCAGCCGCGAGACGGTCTACGTCATCACCGATCTGACCAGCCGGGAAGCCTCCCCGCAGTGGCTCGCGAAGATCATCCGTTCACAGTGGGTCATCGAAAACCGGCTCCACTTCGTGAGGGACACCGCCTTCCGCGAGGACGCCTCCAAGGTCCACACCGGGCACGGCCCGGAGAACATGGCCACCTTGCGCAGCTTCGCGATCGACTGTCTCCGTGCCGTCGGCCACCACAACATCGCCGCCGGACTCCGCGAGATGTCCTACGAGCCATTCACCCGTCCCCTGGGCCTCCTCGGACTCCGCTGACCAGCATAGATACGCGAACAGTCGGACTTTGAAACCGCCCTGGGGGGGTCGTCAGGCTGGATTCTCGTCCCCGGATGCAGCGACAGTACTCGCCCACGAGCTGCGCATTTCAGGGTCTGGACGAACATGACACACGGTTACCACCGGATGTGAGCCAGAGCCCGGTCTTCGGTGTAACTCCCGATCATGGAAGTAGCCCCTGATGAGCGACGTGTCTCTTCCGAGGCGGTTGAAGAGGTCCGACCTGCCGAGTTGTCGGCGGACGTGCTGGACGGGCAATTGATCGGGCAGTTGGTCGACCGGGCCCGCGCGAGCGGACTGCAGCTGACCAAGCGCGTGCTGGAGTCCGCGCTCGAAGGCGAGATCACGGACCACCTCGGCTACGAGAAGCACGACCCGGCCGGTGCCGGCAGCGGCAACAGCCGCAATGGGACCCGGTCCAAGACCGTGCTGACCGACATCGGGCCGGTGGAGAGCACGGTGCCACGTGACCGCGGCGGCAGCTTCGAGTCGCAGATCGTCAAGAAGCGGCAGCGTCGGCTGACCGGCGTCGACGAGATGGTCCTGTCGCTGTCCGCGCGTGCCTGACGCACGGTGACATCTCTGCCCACCTGGCCGAGGTCTACGGCGCGAGCGTGTCCAAGCAGACCATCTCGAACATCACCGACAGTCATAGTGAGAACAGCCACCTCCGCTGTCTCGGAAAGAACCTGCAGATCAGCAGGTCGGGTGACCGACGACGTGAAACGCCAAGCTCAGGGCTTGCCGGCCTTGGGGCTTCACCCAAGGCCCTCCTCGGAATCTCCGCTTCGAACCCATCCCAATGGCCTGACCTGCGCAGTCCCTTGCATCTGTGGAGCGTACCGGCGGGCTTGATCGTGGTCGGCTGCCGAATCGCGGGCAGTGCCATCTCGGCCCCCGCGGCACACACCACGGCGGTGCCGGCGAGCAGCCAGAGCCGGAGTGGGCGGGGGCGCCTCTGGCCCGGCGCGGCGTCCGGGGCGGGGGTTCGTGCTCCTGCCGTGCGCCGGTCCTCCTCCAGTGCCGCGTCCTGCCGGCCGCGTCGCTCTCGGGGCCGCGGCCTGGCGGGCCTCCACTCCCAGTTCTCCGCCGCTCATGATCCGCGCACCGTCCCGGACACGCCGATGGGGACGCCGTCCATGTACTTCTGGCATGCCTTCATCGCCGCGTTGATCTTGCTCATGTCCGAGCCCGAGCTCGCTATCTGGCCGTCGTCGCTCACGTTCAGGCCCTGCTTGCGCAGGCAGCGGGCGGCCTGGAGCGTCTTCTGCTTCGTCTCCTTCGCCTTCCGGGCATTCGGGTCGCCGCCGGACATGTACTTGTTGCATGCCTCAAGCGCCGCCTTCACCTTCGGGTCGGCTCCGTTTGCCGTCACGGCGACACTGCCGTCCGGTCCCGGGTCGGGCTGGTTCACGCCGTGCTGGCGCATGCAGCGGGAGAACTGGAGCCCGGCCTGCTTCGGGTCCTTCGACACCACGGACGGGTCGGCCGACTTCGACGCGTTCTTCTTGCCGTCGCCCAGGCTGTCCACCTTCGGGCCGCCGTCCGGACCGCTGCCGCAGCCCGCCAGGACGAGCACGGCGGCTCCCACCAGCCCGGCGCCCAGGGTCCGCAGTACCCCGGACGGTGATCGCGGCGGTCGGCCCGTGAGAGACACCAGTGCACTGATCTTCATGGTTTCGTACCCTTCTGCAAAGGCGACCGGAATCGGCTACCGGCTTCAGGAGTACGCGCCAGTGCGTAACACCGGCGTTTCGGCTTTCCGTAACGCCGCTGAAACGCCGGACGCGGTACCAGGGCAGGCGCGGCGTGCCGACGAGCCATGCGTGTACTGGTGGCCGAGGACGAGCGGGTCCTGGCCGACCTGGTGGCCACGGGCCTGCGCGAGCACGCCATGGCCGTGGACGTCGCCTACGACGGCCCAGGCGCCCAGCAGCGGCTCGCCGTCAACGACTACGACGTGCTGGTGCTGGACCGGGATCTGCCCGGACTGCACGGCGCCTGGAAATCGTCAGTCGGCGGCGATCTGCTTGTTGGTCATGCCCTGGGCGACCAGATCGGCGACCTGGCGTTCGCGGCGGGTCAGCGGCACCGACGCCTCGTCTGCGAGCGGCGGCGGGGTGGGCGCCGACGACTCCTCCAGGGCATAGGCGACCGACTGCTCCAAAGTGAGCCGCCCGCCCGCTTCGACGGCCGCGGTGTACGCGGGATTTGGCCTCGGTCCGTAGTCACGCCCGGAGCCTCTTGCAGGCGCGAGAGAACTGCGATGTGCCGGATTCCGCCGAGGCGGAATCCGGCAACACTCGGGTCGGCTAACGCCGTCAGTAGGTGGCCAGTGCCTCCGCCGGGGACGTACGGGCGGCGCGGCCGGCCGGGTAGAGGCCGGCGAGTGCTCCGATGAGCACGGCCGCGGCGACTCCGGCGGCGATCGCCTGGGTGGGCAGGGTGAGCGGCCAGTGCTGTCTGAGGGCCCAGCCGGTGCTGACGGTCAGGCCCAGCAGGACGCCGGTGAGGCCGCCGAGGGCGGACAGGGAGACGGATTCGGTGAGGAACTGCAGGCGGATCTGGCCGCGGCCGGCGCCCAGTGCGCGTCGCAGTCCGATCTCTGCGCGTCGTTCCAGTACGGAGATCACCATGGTGTTGGCGACTCCGATGCCTCCGACGAGCAGGGCCACCGCGCCGAGCCCGAGGAAGAGCATCTGGAAGGTGTTCTTGACGGCCAGGGCTGCGGTGAGTGCGTCGGAGGGTCGGCTGATGTTCACCTCGTTGGGGCTTTGCGGGTTGATCGTCTGGGCGAGGACGTCGTGCACGTCGCCCACCGCCTCGTCGGCGGAGCGCTCGTAGATCCTGGTCGGATGCCGGTCGAAGCCGAGCCGGGTCGCGGCGACGTCCCAGCCGACCAGTGCGGAGCTGTCGATCTCGGGGGCCAGCAGGACGGGTTTGAGGATGCCGGTGACGGTGAACCACTGGCCGTCGAGGTAGATCTGCGTGCCGGGGGTGTGGACACCGAGCCGGTCGGCCGCGGCTGAGCCGAGGACGACCGCAGGGTATTTCTGTGTGGCGGCGTTGAGCCACTTGCCCTTGGCGAGGGTGGAGCCGAGCGTGGCGGGCAGGTCCAGCCGTGTGGCCTGGACGCTGATGCCGCCGCTCTCGGCCGGATCGACCTTGTCGGTGCGGTACACCTTGGCGCCGGAAACCTCGCCGGTGGCGGAGACCGAGCGTACCGGTCCGATCCTGCGCACCATGTCCACGGATTCGCGGGGCAGTTCGGCCTTGTGGCCGAAGAGGTCGTTTCCGGGGGTGGCGGTGAGCAGGTTGGTGCCGACCTTGGCGATCTGGGCGGTGATCTGTGCCTGGCTGCCTGCGGTGATGCCGAGGATGGCGACCATCGCGGCGATGCCGATGGCGATGCCCAGGGCCGACAGGCAGGCGCGCAGCGGGCGGCCTCGGATGCCGACGAGTCCGACTCGGATCACGTCGTCGGGCTGCAGGCGGGCCGGCTGCGGCAGCGGGCTGGGGGTGGGGGCCCGGCTGGGCCGTATGGTCGTGCTCATGACCCCTCCATGGTGTCGTCGTACCGCGTGGAGGCCGCAAGCTGCGCGGTCGGGGGATGGGAAGGTCCGCTGTCGTAGCGGATGCGGCCGTCGAGGATCTCCACCCTGCGGGGCAGGGCGCGGGCGATGCCGTGGTCGTGGGTGATGACGGCGATCGTGGTGCCCTCGGCGTTGAGCTCGTTCAGCAGGTTCATCACCTGGTCGCCGGATCGGGAGTCCAGCGCCCCGGTGGGCTCGTCGGCCAGCACGATGGCCGGCCGGCCGACGACGGCGCGGGCGATGGCCACCCGCTGGTTCTCACCGCCGGACAGCTCGCCGGGCCGGTGGGTGAGCCGGTGGCCGAGTCCGACCCGCTCGAGTGCCTCAGCGGCGCGTGCGAGGCGCTGCCGGCGGGGCACGCCGTGGTAGAGCAGGCCGGTGGCCACGTTCTCCAGCGCGGTCAGGTGTGCGGTGAGGAAGAAGCGCTGGAAGACGAAGCCGATCCAGCGGGAGCGGACGGCCGCCAGTCGGCGGTCGGGCAGGCGGGCCGCGTCGTGACCCATGATCCGTATGTGTCCGGTGGAGGGCCGGTCGAGGGTGCCCATGAGCTGGAGCATGGTGGACTTGCCCGACCCGGACGGGCCGACCACGGCGAGGAGTTCCCCGGGCTGTACGCACAGGGTGACCTCGCGCAGTGCGTGGACGCCCCCGGGGTAGGACTTGCCGACGCCGTCCAGTTCGATGACGGGGATGTGGGTACCGGGGTTCATTCGGAGGGGACCTCCACCTTTGTGCCTTCGTGCAGGCCCTGGCCGGAGACTTCGACCTTGCCGTCGGTGAAGAGGCCGAGGCTGACCGGGACCAGGCGGGTGGTGCCGTCGGCGGCCACGGCACGGACGGCATAGCTTCCGTCGAGGGTGTACAGCAGGGCTGTGACCGGTACGGCCAGGACGTTCTTGTGCCGGTCGCTGGTGAACAGCACCGAGACCGGTGCCCCGTCGAGCGTGCCTGCGTCCCGGGGGCGGTCGAGGACGACTTTGACCGTGATGGTGGCCGTGTCGGAGCCGCCCCCGGGCTGGCCGCCGTCCTGCCCGGGTCCGCCCGGGGACTTGGCGACGGTACCGATACTCCGCACGTGCCCGGGGACCGTCTTCCCGCCGGGCAGCCGGACCTGTACCGGCGCGCCCTTTCTTGCCAGGCCCGTTCTGGTCGCGGGCAGATCGACGGTGACCACCCGCTCGGTGCCGGACGCCTCAAGGATCTTGCCCTCTGCTCTCTCGCCGAGCGTTGCGGTGACAGAGGTGACCCGGATCGCGGTCGGCTCCAGCACGACGTCGCCGGGGGCGACCGTGCCGGTCTGCGGGAGCCCCTGCGCCTTCTGCCATTTCCTGACGGCCTGTGCGGTGGCAGCGCTGAAGTGCTTGTCGACGGTCAGACCGCCGCCGTAGCCCAGGGCCGTGAGGTTCCGCTCGAGTTCCTGTACGTCCGCGCCGTCGGTCATGCCGTTCTTCAGCACACGCCAGAACGGGGCTGTCCCGTACCACAGCGGCACGGGCCGGTCGTCCACCCGGTAGACCTGCTGGCCGCGCTTGATCGTCTGCCCTTCCGCCGGCAGCCAGGTCAGCGTTGCGCTCGTTGCGCCGGGCCCGTCGGCCGGGCCGCGGTCCGGAGAGCCGGAGGGGGCGTCGGTCGGGCTGCCGTTCGCCGGGCTGGAGGGTGCGTTGATGGTGTACGAGCCGGCGTAACCGAGCTTGCCGTCAACGTTTTCTTGATCCAGCAGGTCGGTCCTTACGACCGGGGCGGTCGCCCTGTGGACCGGACCGGCGGATTTGGCCGTGGTCGGCTGCCGAATCGCGGGCAGTGCCACCGCGGCCCCCGCGGCACACACCACGGCGGTGCCGGTGAGCAGCCATCTCCGGGCCCGACGACGCGGGCGAGCCTGCTTCCCGGCGCCAGAAGAGGGCACCTCGGCAAGGGACCGTTCAGTACCCCGGCCCGCGTCACGACCGTGGTTGTCGTCCTCGGACACTGCGGCCGGGCCATGCTCCTGTTCCCGTCGGCGGTTCATACCCATTACCCCCGGGCCTGCGCGGAGCCGCTGTTCTTGCCTCCGAGGCCGCATGCCTTCGATGCCTTGTTGGCCTTGTCCGGGTCCGGCTGCCGGCCCTTGGGGTACGAGCCGTCGTCATTCATGGCTACGCCGTGACGGCGCATGCAGCGGGCCAGGTCGCGCTGCTTCTCCTTGGTCTCGGGGCTGTCCGGATCGCCTCCGGGCAGGTACTTCTGGCAGGCTTTCATCGCCTCCTGGACCTTCTGCGGGCTGTCATTCGGCCCTCCGATGGCTGTGACATTGCTGTTCGGATCCGGGTCGGGCTGGTGCACACCGTGCTGGCGCATGCAGCGGGAGAACTGGAGCCCGGCCTGCTTCGGGTCCTTCGACACCACGGACGGGTCTGCCGACTTCGACGCGTTCTTCTTGCCGTCGCCCAGGCTGTCCACCTTCGGGCCGCCGTCCGGACCGCTGCCACAGCCCGCCAGGACGAGCACGGCGGCTCCCACCAGCCCGGCGCCCAGGGTCCGCAGTGCCCCGGACGGTGATCGCGGCGGTCGGCCCGTGAGAGACACCAGTGCACTGATCTTCATGGTTTCGTACCCTTCTGCAAAGGCGACCGGAATCGGCTACCGGCTTCAGGAGTACGCGCCAGTGCGTAACACCGGCGTTTCGGCTTTCCGTAACGCCGCTGAAACGCCGGACGCGGTATCACGGCAGGCGCGGCGTGCCGTGCTCCCGTCACTCTGGCGGCGCGGGCGACCAGTGGAAAGGGACGAGTCATGCGTGTACTGGTGGCCGAGGACGAGCGGGTCCTGGCCGACCTGGTGGCCACGGGCCTGCGCGAGCACGCCATGGCCGTGGACGTCGCCTACGACGGCCCAGGCGCCCAGGAACGGCTCGCCGTCAACGACTACGACGTGCTGGTGCTGGACCGGGATCTGCCCGGACTGCACGGCGATCAGATCTGCCGGGAACTGGTCGAGGCCGGGGCCCGCACCCGCATTCTCATGCTGACCGCCGCGGGCTCCCTCACCGACCGCGTGCAGGGGCTGCGCCTGGGCGCCGACGACTACCTGCCCAAGCCGTTCGAGTACGACGAGTTGGTCGCCCGCGTCCAGGCGCTGGGCCGGCGCACCCAGCCGGCGCTGCCGCCGGTCCTGGAGCGGGGCGGCATCGTCCTGGACACCGCACGCCGCCAGGTCCACCGCAATGGGCGCTATCTGGCGCTCTCCCCCAAGGAGTACGCCGTCCTCGAGGTACTGCTGCGTGCTCGCGGCGCCGTCGTCAGTGCCGAGGAAATCCTGGAGCGCGCCTGGGACGAGAACGCCGACCCGTTCACCATCGCCGTCCGGGTCACGATCTCCCGGCTGCGCGCCAAGCTCGGCGAGCCACAGGTGATCGAGACCCTGCCCGGCATGGGCTACCGAATCTGAGAGCGGTTGTCGCGAGGGGGCCTCACTGACGGCGGTCTTGCCAGGCGGAGCGGTGAAATCCGTTCCGGCGGGATTCGACACCCTGTCAGGATCGTGAGGTGGCCGAGGCGCGCACTGGGTGGTGGGGTTCGTGGTTTCTGGTCGCCCAAGTGGCGATCTGAGCACGTGAGGTGAAGCCCAGTTTGGTCAGGATGTGCTCGACGTGGCCTTCGGCCGTGCGTGTGGAAATCGTCAGTTCGGCGGCGATCTGCTTGTTGCTCATGCCCTGGGCGACCAGATCGGCGACCTGGCGTTCGCGGCGGGTCAGCGGCGCCGTCGCCTCGTCTGCGGGCGGCGGCGGGGTGGGTGCCGACGATTCCTCCAGGGCGTAGGCGACGGACTGTTCCAGAGTGAGCTGCCCGCCCGCTTCGACGGCTGCGGTGTACGCGGTCTCGCCCAGCTCCCTGCGCAGTGATGATTCGCATTTCTGGTGGCCGGCCCGCAGGTGGCCGAACCCGGTGAGCGCGGACCCGGCGACCTGCCAGGTCGCGTCGGCCGCTCCCATCAACGTGGCCGCGCGTTCGCCGAGACCCGCCGCGGCCGCGCACCATCCCAGTACCTCCAGGCACTGGGCCACACCGCCCTGGTCATGGGAGAGCGGCTTGTCTCGCAGCGCATGGCGGATCAGTGTGTTGGCCCGCTGGTACTTACCGCGCCGGTAGTGGTCCAGGCCGAGGGCCCACAGCGCGTGGGTGCGCGACCACTGGGCATCGTGGGCCTCGCACAGGGCCAGGCAGCGTTCGGCGTGGGCGGTGCCGGCGGGGTCGTCGAGATTGAAGCAGGCGGTGGTGAGCATGAAGGAGGCGACCGCAGCGCTACCGGAATCATCTGCCGCCTGATGCCGGGCGAGTGCGTCCTCCAGCAGCGGGACGGCCTGCGCGAAGTCGCCCCGGAACAGCGCCACGAGCCCGGCGAGGTTCACCGCAAGGCGCGTGATGTCCCGGTCCTCCCCCAGGGCGCTCGCCATATCGCGGCATTGCTTCGCCCGCGCCTCGGCCGCGCTGATGTCGCCCTGCAGCACGGCCAGCAGGCCGTCGGTGAACAGTGCTGTGGCCCGCTGCGGGCTCAGTTCCTCGCTGATGTCGAGAGCCCGGCCCAGCGCCTGGCGGCCCTCGCTGAGGGACCCGAAACCGAGCCGGTGCATCCACCACATGGAGGCGGCCAGGCCGAGCGCCTCTTGTGCCTGGCCGGGATCGTTCATGCTGAAGTCCAGGGCCGCCTGCAGGTTGGGGTGCTCCGCGCGCAGCCGGGTGAACCAGGCCAGCTGGTCGGGGCCGAACCATGCGGTCCGGGCTTGTTCGGCCACCGTTCGGTAGTAGTCGCGGTGCCGCTCGCGCAGCGTGTGTTCCTCACCCGATGCGGCGAGGTGCTCCCGCCCGTACTGGCGCAGCGTGTCCGGCAGCCAGTACCGCATCCGCGTTCCCAGCTCTTCGCGGGCAAGTACCGACTTGTCCACGAGGCCGGCAATCGCGTCGAGTACGTCGTTTCGCTCGAGCCCGTCTCCGGAACATACCTGTTCGACCGCCTCCAGATCGAAGCCGTCGGAAAACACCGACAGCCGCGACCACATCAGGCGTTCCTGGCTCGTGCACAGGTCGTGACTCCAGCCGATGGCCGCCCGCAGGGTTTGCTGACGTGGCAGCGCGACCCGGGACCCCGCGGTGAGAAGCGTGAACCGGTCATCGAGGCGCAGCAGGATCTCCTGCGGCGACAGGGCCCGCAGTCGGGCCGCCGCCAGCTCGATCGCCAGCGGGACACCGTCCAGCCTGCGGCAGATTTCGTGGATCGTTGAGATGTTCCCCGCGGAGAGGTCGAAATCGGGTCGCACCGCGGCGGCCCGGTCGGCGAACAGTGTCACCGCCTCGCACAACTCCGGGGGTTGGCCGTCCTCGTAGAGCACCATGGGTGGCACTGGAAACACGTGTTCCCCGCACACGCCCAGTGTCTGACGGCTCGTCGCCAGTACCTGCAGGTCCGGAGCCGCGCTCAGCAAGGTGGCGGTCAGTTGTGCACTGGCATCCAGCACGTGCTCGCAGTTGTCCAGCACCAGCAGCATCCGCTCACCGGCCACATGGTCCACCAGGGTGGTCAACGGATCACCGAGCGCTTCGGTGCCGAGCCGCAGGCGTGACGCCACAGTCTGCGCCAAGCGGGCCCCGTCCCCCAGCGCGGCCAGTTCCACCAGCCACACCCCGCTGGGGAAGGACCGCCGCACCTCAGCAGCGAGCCGCAACGCCAGCCGGGTTTTCCCGATGCCACCCGGCCCGGTCAACGTCACCAGCCGCCCGCGGGAGAGCAGCGCCCTGGCCTGGGACAGTTCCCGTCGTCGTCCGACGAAACGTGTCAGCTCGGCCGGCAGTGTGCTGGCCTCTCGGACCGTGCCACCCATGTCTTCACCCTAGAGTGCCGCAGAAGGCCAGGCAATCGGCTGATCACCGGCCGCCGCTCTACTTCACGGCCACAAGTGGACAGGTCTTGATCACGTGCCCGGGCCGGAAAGCCGCGTCCTGGCTCCAGCACTCGAGTGAGGGCGAATTCCCACGGAAACTCCGTGATCCGCGGCGGCGTCCGACTCGGCAGCCTTGTTCCTCGTGAGGAGAGGCCCCCTCCTCCTTCACTCGCCGCCGTGTTCCCCACCCCCCGCACGGCGGCGAGTGTGCCCCGGCGCCCGCGAGCGGGCCGCCGAGGTGGCAAAGGCGGGGCTGCCCGGAGACGAACAGAGGAGTCGATGGCTGTGGCAGAAGTGGTGCTGGTACACGGTTTGTGGTCCGACGGGTCCAGCTGGAGCGAGGTCATCCCGTTCCTGCATGACGCCGGACATCACGTTACGGCGGTGCAGTTGCCGCTGACCTCCCTGGAGGACGACGTGGCCGCCACACGGCGGGTACTGGGCAGGTCGTCGGGCCCCGTCGTCCTGGTCGGCTGGTCCTATGGAGGAACGGTGATCACCAACTCGGTGGCGGAGGCGCCGAACGTCTCGGCACTGGTGTACGTGGCAGCCTTCGCCCCGGTCAAGGGCGAGAGCGCCTTCCAGCTCCTGCAGCAGTTCCAGGCCACAGTCGGCGAAGCGGTCCGCCCGCAGGACGACGGGCTCTGCGAGGTGGCCCCGGACCGGTTCCATGAGGTGTTCGCCGCTGACGTTCCCGCGGTGCGCGCGAACGTGCTGGCGGCGGTCCAGAAGCCGGCCGCCCTGGCGTGTCTGGAAGCCCCCTCGGGAGAGCCGGCATGGCGCGCGATCCGCTCCTGGTACCAGGTGGCGGGGGAGGACAAGGCCCTGCCGCCGGCTGCTCAGCGTTTCATGGCGGAGCGCATGGGGGCGGAGGTGGCCTTGGTGCCGTCCAGTCACTGCTCACCTCTGTCGCACGCCAAGGAGGTGGCAGACCTCATCACCCGCGCCGCTGTCAGTACGACCTGAGGGAGGCAGTCCAGATGGTTGATGACACAACCAACCGGTGCAGTGCGGTGGGCTCCGCCGCGAACGACGCTCTGTTGCGCTTCTCCCTGAAGCTGGACGGCACGGTGTCCGGACTCGTCGCAGCCCTCAGCCTGCTGGGGGCCAGGACGCTGGACTCGGCGCTCGGCCTGCCGGCGTGGCTGCACTGGGCACAGGGTGCGTTCCTGGCGGTCTACGCCGTCGGCCTGTGGTACGCGGCCACCCGCCCGGCCGTCATCCGGCCGATCGCCGTCGCAGCCGTCGTGCTCAACGCGGTGTGGGCGGTGGGCTGCGCGGCGGTACTCGCTGCCGGAGCGTCGTGGTTTCCGCTCACTCTCCTCGGTGACGGCTACGTCGGCTTCATCGGCATCGCCGTGGTGGTGTTCGGCTCGATGCAGTACGCGGGACTGCGACGGGCCGGGTAGCCGACAACGCGCTGCATCGCGGAGGTTCACCTCCTCAGCGTCGGCCGGGCGGCGGCCGGGTCCCTGTCCCAGGGCACCGGCCGCCGCCCGGCCGCAGCCGTCCGGAAAGTCCGCACCCGCGAGCCGAGAGCATTTCCCCATCTGGCCGGAAGGCCTCTCGGGTCACAACGGTTCGTTGTCGAGCAAAGGTGCCAACTCGCGTCTGCCGGTGATGCCGAGTTTCCGGAATCCACTGGTCAAATGGTTCTCCACGGTCCGCCGCGTGATGAAGAGGGTCTCGGCGATCTCCCGGTTGGTCAGTCCACGCGCCGCGAGTACCGCAACCCGGCGTTCGCTGTCGGTCAACGCCGGCGCCCCGACCGCGTGCGCTCGGCGGGGCCTCGCGCCAAACACACGCAGGCGCTCGCGGGCCAGGTCGGCAAGGCCGACGGCCCCGCACTGCCGGGCGAGCTCCAGCCCGCGACGGGCCATCTCCCTGGCCAGCCGGGCATGCCCGGCCTCGAAACGCAACGTGCCGTACTCGACGAGCGACCGGGCCTGTTCGAGCATGGCTCCGGCTTCCTCCAGCAAGCCGACGGAGGCCTCCAACTGTGTCAGGCCCTGTCGTCCGCGCACGGTCACGGCGACGGTGCGCAGGCTGATGCCGAGCGTACGCGGGGTGCCCCAGGCCTGGGCCTGCTCCAGTTCCTGGTGCGCCAGACGCGCGGCCTGGCCGGAACGGCCCAGGGCCAGATGAGCGAGGGCGGCGAGGGATCTCCACGCAAGGATGGCGGGGTTGTCCCGTTGCCAGGCGATCTGGCGCCGTCCGCACTCCAGCAGGTCCTCCAGGGCGCCGGCGAAATCGCCGTCGGCCAGGCGCATGCGCGCACGCGCCTCCAATAGGTGCGTCCACTGCCAGACGTTGCCGTACCGCTCGGGGTCGGCAAGGATGAGCAGCGGCTCGGCTTCCTCGCGCCGTCCAGTCTCCAGCAGCACCCGCAGGACGCCGGCGACCGCGAGGGGAAGCATGGGGTTTCCGCGGGAGGCCGAGACCAGGTCCAGCCAGCGGCGTCCCGCGTCGAGGGCAGAGGGAAGGCAGCCGGTCCGGTAGGCCGCTTCGCACCGGCCCATCGAGACCAGCGTCCGCGTGGCATCGGCGTCGTGCCACTGTGTCTGCTCCGACAGGCGATCGAGGATCCCTGACATCTCCTCCAGCCGGTCGCACCAGGCCAGGGCCAGGGCGGCCGGTGCGATCGCGCGCGTGACGACGTCGTCCTGCGGCAGCGATCCTTCCAGCGCGTCACGGGCGTACGAGGCCACAGTGGCGGCTTCGGAGAGGTGACCTGCCGCCAGAGCCGACCGGAGCGCCGCAACTGCCCGTTCGCGGGTGCGGTCACCGTCGGCCGACAGCCCGGCCAGCCTCTCTCCCATCCATGGCCGCTTGTCCAGGTCCTGCATCTCGATCAGCACGCGCTGCAGTCTCAGGCCGAACACGGCATCGTCGCGTGGCCGATCCGCCATGGTCAGCGATCGGGCCTCGCGTTCGAGGAGCTCGGCTGCCTGGCAGCCGCGCTGGCCCCGCTCCAGGACGTCGGCCAGTACGGGCACCACCTCCAGCCGCGCCGCCGGGGTGGTGAGCGCGTTCAGCGACGCGGACAAGTGGCGGACCGCAGCTGCCGGGTGAGCCGGTGCCTCGACGCGGCCGAGTTCGGCCAGCAGGACATCCTGCCCGGACGAAGGTGGCTCGCGCAGCGCGCGCCGCAGGTAGGCCACAGCCCTCTCGGAGTCGCCGCGCGCCGAAGCCAGACGTGCGGCGGCGCGCAACGCGCCGACCACCCAGTCCCTGCCGGCGGGCTCGGCGCCGAGCAAATGCCCGGCGACCTGCTCCAGCGGACGGTCCTGGTCGTGCAGCAGCCGGGCGGCACGGTAGTGCGAGCATGATCCATTGTGCAGATCGGGCGTGTTGATGACTACCCCCTTGGATGGACGGACGGCCGCGTCGCGCGCGAGGCGCTCGACGGCCCGAGCGGTGATGTCCGCTCGGAGGTGGTCCTCGACTCCTGTGCGGCGAGTTGCCAACAAAACGAGCTCAAGGCAAGCCTGCGGCGGCCCGCCCTGTGGCAGCGCGGCCCGGGATGCGGCCTTCGCCAAGCCGAGGGACAACAGGCCGATGATGTGTTCCGGGCCCGAATCCTGTGAGGGGAGAACTACGCGGAGGGATACTCGCTCGCACGGTACTCCTAAGGCACCCGATGCCCCTGCTCCGCCCCAGCCTGCTGATCGAGCCACTGCGGCCTCACCCGCCTACTGGGCCCGCCTGCCCACGGCCGCCAGCCCGTAGTCGCGCCTGCTACCCGCACCCCCGCAGATCGGTACCTGGTGGCCGAAACGCACAGTGAGTGACTGGTGTTCCGACCGCCTGTGAGCCGACCGGAGAACGGCGTCGACCCGCGCCGGCTCAGCGGGGTGGAGTGCGATGCACGACAAGGAAGTCGTCGACGACCCGGCGTACGTAGATGGTGTCGAACGAGCGGCTGCCCAGTAGCCTGCGGAAGAACAGCGGTCCCAGCAGCTTCTCGACCGCGAGCGTCACGTCCAGCTCGCCGCGTGCCTTCGCCTGCCGGATGATCTCAGCGCAGCCCCGCGTGCCCTCCCGGTAGAGCGCGTCTTCCAGATCCGAGAAGGCGGGTGCGACGGCTCGCTCTATGACCATGCGCAGGGCCCGGTCGACTGCTGGATCGTGCAGGTGGTCGCGGGTGACGTTCAGCTCGGCGAGGAGGTCGTCGCGCAGGTTGCCGCTCGGCTCGGTGTGCGCGATCGCGATCTTCTCGCCGATCGCGTCCCGGATCAGTGCGGTGGCGTCGTGTTGGATTGCGCAGAAGTGCAGGACATGCGGTGTCAGCTTCTCGCCCCATGCCGGCAGATGTGCTCTTGGCCGCGACCTTGGGCCCGCCGCGCGGGGCGTGTCCACCGACCCGGCGCGAGGAGCCGTCGTCCTTCTTGCGCTCGGCGGGGAACAGCGGGGCGCCGGGGCGGGTCTGGTCGTCGGCGAACTGGCCGCACACGTCCGCGATGAACCGCCATGTGCGGTCGCGCCGATGATCAGCGGGACCATCCGCTCGCGGACCCGAGCCGCGCTTGCCCAATCTCGTTGATCGGGCACTCGACCACCCGGCCGGTCATCCGATGGAGTTCGACCTTGCGCCGCAGCTCCAGGAAGAGGAAGTACGTGGTCAGCGCTTGCGACCGGGTTCACCGGGTGCCGCCGCGTGAGTTCCACAGCACCTTCCCGAAGTACGCGTCGGCGTCGTCGGCTCCATGTCCCACAGCGGTCGACCGAACCAGGACCTGATCTAGTCAAGGTGCTCGACGCCGCCGCGGATCGTGCCGTCCGCCAGCCCCGCCGAGGCCCGCGCGAGGACGGAACCCGGACAGCACGTCGGTCTCAAACCGCGCCAGCTCCTCCGTCGACGCGGCACCCTGTACTCACGCAGGTCCCGTACGACCGCCAGTGCCGCCAGCCCTGAAGGCGTTCCTGAGGGCACTGCCTGGTGCCGGGGCACGGCTGAGCCGCGGGCCGTGCCCTTCCCGAGCCGACAGCGCCGTTTCGAGGCACGGACACCTGGTTTGTCACCTGCGGTCCCTCTTGCCGCTCTAATGGATGACAGGCATTTTCAGGGGGCTGGCGGGACGGAGCAGGATGCCTGGATGAGCCGTCTCAACTCGCGCTGCGGGCTGTCCAGTTCGAGGCGCAGCAGGTGGTGTTCGCGTGTCCGGCTCGGAGAGTTCCGGTTGCGGCTGACCCGCGGCAGCAGCCGCCAGCCGGGCGGTCAAGTTCCGGGCCCTACCTCCTGCCCTGCCTAGGAAGAACGAGGGTGGCGCAGCCTCCTGAGTGCCGCTCGATGACTGGGCTGCGGTCGGGTTTCACAGGTCCCCTGCACGCGCGTGGGAGCAACTCCCTAAGGTCGTCACACGAGGTCAGAGCGCCATGTCCCGGCAGAATTCAAGGGCTGGGAAGGCGGCGTTCCCTACCCACCTAACACCCCTCGCACTCCTGGCGGATCGGGGCCGGGCGTGCGCGCCTGTGGCGGCAAGGCCCTATGGTGATCGCCATGCAGCCCGCCGACGGTGCCACTGCTTCCGCCAATCCCAGCAGGGTCGCAGCGGACATGGGTGCTCTGATCCACCAGTGTGATGCGGAGCTGGCCGAACATGACGCCCAACTCGACCGGCTGACGTCGGGAATCTCCGCGCTGGAAGCCGAGAAGGCAGTGGTGCGTTCCAAACGCCAGCAGGTGGTGACCACACGCGAGCAGGCGCTGCGCGTCCAGGAGACGCTCCTCGCGGCGGCACAGGCCGGCATCGCCCTTCGCAGCGGACAACGCGAGGGAGGCACCAAGTTCAAGGTCGTGCCCGATCCTGACGAACGGGAAGGCGCCGACAGCGGCCCAAACGAGTCCTCGGACCCCACGGAGAGGGCGGCCGCTGACCCGACCGCAGAGGCGGGCCACACGGCCACGGCCGATGCGTCGGCGGCATGCGACGCTTCGAAGCTCGGCCCCCGCGCCCTGCAGGCCCTGCAGATCATCATCAGCTCCCCCGGTCAGCAGTGGACCCCGAAGCTGCTCGCGGTACAGCTGGAGGGCCAGGAGGCCGAAGTAGACGAGAAGGCGCACAACCGCGCTCGGGCCCTTCTGGACCATCTGACCAAGAAGCAGTTCGTGGCGAAGAAGCACCGGAACGACAGCCGACGCTGCTACTTCGTCGCGGCCCCAGCTACGGAGGCCGCCTAGAAGAGCCCCAAGGCGACCGTCTCCCGCACGCCAGCAAGGTTCCGAGGCCGACGCAGCACGCGCGGGAGGCGGTCTGACGACTCTGGGCCGTACCCCCACGCTACCGGGTCATTCCCGGACGAGGGTCTGTTCGGCCTGCTTTTCCCCCGATCGGGAGGTCGACCCCCTATGCAGCAGACACATCATCAGACTTTCCTAGGCCGTCCTGCCTGGTCGGCAACTATCCCTCGCTGCTGCGCCGATGTGAGGGAATGGGCTGGTGGCGGGCACCGTCATCGTCCATTGGCCATTCGGTGTGACGCGGCCAGAGGATCTCATCGAGCGTCGCCTCGAGGCTCGCGAGCGTAAACATGTCGGGCCACACGGTTCCGGCGAGGATGTTGGAGATGACCTGCCGGTTGACGCCGGAGGCATCGGCCAGCGCATTGGCCGAGAAGCTGCGTCGCTCCATCGCCTCCGACAGGGCCCGGGCGACGGCCTGCCCCACCTGCGCCTGCCGGACGCTGTCCATCGCCGCGTACGGCCAGTCGCCGGACACGGCATACTCGCGCGGCTTCTTCCCACGTCTCGTTCCTCCGGGCATGCGACCAGTGTGACGGACGGGATGCCGACTTCCGCACCTCGTCCAACCATGGGTTGCTACCAGAGTAGCAACCTGACCTGACGCCTGGTCACGCCTCTGCCCCGGTCTGCCTGAAAGGTGTGGTGTCAACAGTGTCAACTCGACAACCGACGGGAACGCCGCCGGTCACCGGCCGCGCCAGGCTGGGGCCCGAGGAACGGCTGATGCCGTCGCCCAAACTGCGGGCGGATCAGCACCTGCTGGTCATCGTGGCCGCCTGCTCGGCAGTCGACCCGATGGGGGCGTCGGAGCTGGCGACGGCGACTGGGATGGCCGCCAAGAACTGCGGGCTGGTCCCGGTGTTCGCGATGAACACCGGTCTGCTCACCAAGGGGCACAGGCGGGCGACCTATCTGCCCAGCGACAAGGGCCGGTACGTCGCCCGGGCCTTCACACGTGGCGAGGTCGAGGGACTTGAGGCCCTGCGGACCAAGTGGAAGGGGCAGTGGTTCGCGCGGACTGTCAGGGAGCGCTGCCGCTACGGCCCCGTCTCCCGGGAGGGTCTGGTGGCCAAGCTCATGGTAAGCAGCACCCGCTTCTACCACCGCATCGCGATCAACTGCCCCGCCAAGACGCACACTCTCCGCATCAGGTGCGACGAGACCGACGAAGACCGACAGATCGACCCGAAGACGAAGAAGCAGCACTTCAACCGCACCGAACACCTACGCCAGGTGCCTCCCGACACGCCGGCCGGCCGCCGCCTGAAAGGCTTCCGCCAGGACAGCGAGTCCATCCACTCCCGCTTCGACCAGAGCTACCCCCACAAGCGGGTCCCGGCATACGGCGCCCGAGGAGCCCTGCTGATCTATCTCGGCTACGCCTGGCTGAACAACTCCATCACCCGAGCACTGAACACGATCTTCTCCTGACAACGACCGCAGGTCGCCCCCTCCCGGTCGCCCCAGCACCCCGCACAGGACCTCCCCAGCAAGCAACATCCCCCGCACGCCGCGCACGCCACCCGCTACACTGGCGGCGGCGAGCAGACCCTCACCGGTCGATCACCAACCTGTCCAAAACACGTCAAGAGCCGGGTCGCGTGGCGACCTCGTTTTAGACACGTTTGTCGACAGATCCCTGCCTTCGTAGCTCAGGGGATAGAGCACCGCTCTCCTAAAGCGGGTGTCGCAGGTTCGAATCCTGCCGGGGGCACCAGAAAATTGCAGGTCAGCACCCTAAAGGCCTTCCAGAGAACCACCCTGGAAGGCCTTTGGAGTGCGGAATGGGAACGTCCTGGGAACGCTCGCATGCGAACCGGGGTCGAGCCCATCCCCGTGGAGGAGTACCGGCAGACAGGCCGTGCCTGGGCCTGCGAATGAGAGGGTCGGCACACCGCAGGCGGCTTGAGACCATCTCAGTGCGTGTAGGTGTTCTCCAGCTCGTCCTGGAGAATGTGAGCCTCTCCGGTCGCGGTCCGTAGCACGAGGTCGTGCTCGGGCGTCTCCGTGCGGTACGCCCATCCAGCCGGCAGCTGCAGCCGATCCCCCAGCCCGGCGAGCATGTCCATGGTGAGCGGTTGTACGCGGTGATGCGTCACGTAGACACGGCCCTCGGAGTCGAGCAGTTCGTGGACGGGCTTGCCCGCGGAGAACAGCCACTCGGTGTCCCGGTTGATCACAGTGTCCTGGTAGAAGCGCCCGGGGCCGCTGCCGCTGAGCTCGAACCCCGCGGGAATACTGAGGACAGCCAGCCAGCGGGCCTGCAGCCCTTGGAAGGAACGGACTTCGCCGGCCTTGTACGCGGTGATGCGGTCCATCAGCCAGAACCGAGGACCGTTCAGCCAGACGGCAGACGCTCCGGTGTCCCGGGTCAGGGTCTGCGGATCGAGGGGAGACCACTTCTCCTGCGGGCAGTCGTTGAGACCGGTGGTGTTGTACACGTCGGCTCGGAGCCCGCCCTCGTCGCCTGGGCTGATCAGGAAGATCTCCCCGTAGCGGACGTTGCGAAGCTCGTTGAACCGGATGGTCTCCTGGGTGGTGGCCATGGCAGCCTCCCTGTGCGCATGCCGGGCACGGTGGTGGCTCTGCCGACCGGGGAACGTCAGTCGACGCGGGTCAGCGGGGGACACTCCCAGGTGGCGTCGATCACCTCGGGGCGGGGCCGGTACATGCGAAGGGCCGCGAACCAGGTGCCGTCCTTTGCGGTGGGCAGCCAGTTGGCTTCCCTGTCCTGGCCGGGCGGCTCACTCTGCAGGTGGATGGTCAGTCCGCCGTCCGCGTCCCACTGCAGGCCGGTGCTGCGGTCGCCCACCGAGTAGCGGTCGGCCGGGTTGGGGATGAGGTTCATGTCCTCGCCGTAAGCGGTCAGTGACCAGAAGGCGTCGACCGGTGGCAACGCGTCGATGGCGAAGCGCAGTCGGTACCGGCCGTCGGAGGCCAGTTTGTTGCCGTCGGCGTCCTCGAAGTTGAGCAAGTAGACCGCTTCGGCCGGATCGTTGGCGGCGACGCCGAGCAGCGACTGGTCGGCGGCGCGTTTGAGGAAGTCGTCGCCGAAGCGTCCCATCTGCGGGGGCGGGTAGCGCCAGCCGTTGACGAGGTGGGCCCAGTCGCCGCTGAGGGTCTGCTGCTTGAGCATGGGCGTGCCGATGGCAGCGGCCCGGATCAGGCTTTGCCTGACCGCGTCGGGCTGTGCTTCGACGTCGAGGCCGGGGCCTACGCCGATCTGGGCGAACTGCTGGAGGAGGACGTCGTGATGGGACGGCGGGGGATTCTCTGCCAGCATCGCATTCAGCGTCTTCCACGGTCCCAGAGGGTCCTCCGCCGCCGGGATCGGGGTCAGCACGTCACGGCTCTCGGGGACCTTCGCGTCCGGCTTGCCGTACAGGCTGAGCGGGACGAGCCGGTACTGCTCCTGAAGTGCCCGGACGCGTGGCACGTCGTCCGGGCCGCTGACGAGGGTGCGGCCGAGGACGAGGACCCAGGGGCTGGGCGCCTCCTTCACATGCCGCACCCCGGCGGGAAGCTTTCCCTTCCAGCCCGGGCCGAGGAGGGCGAAGCTGCCCGCGCCGGAGCCGGTGGTGCGCTGACCGACGTAGTCGAAGTTGTCGGAGGTGATCCCGACCAGCTCGAAGGTGAAGTAGCGATCACCCATGTCCGGATGGGAGAGGATGACCGGCTCGCTGCCGAGATTCACCCAGGCAGCTGAATACAGCGTGTCATTATTGGGACACCCACCGTCGCGGTAGGTCGCGTCCAGCAGCCGCTCGGCGTGCCAGAAATGGTTGACGGGCGCGTAGGGGACCGTCGACGGGTTGCGCGGCTGCGTCACCCAGTCGTGCCTCAGCTGGGCGTTGTAGATGTACGGGAACCCGTAGACGAACGCCTGCTCACCGAGGGTGTAGGCGTACTCGCCACGCCAGTCGTCCATGCGCCCGGTCAGGATCGGCTTCACCGCCTGTCCCAGTGCGGGCATCATGCCGGGCAGGTGGCGTGCGCGATCGATCGTGGCCTTCGGATGGAGGGCCGCACGTCCGGCGGCCCGTGCCACCGTGACGGCTGTGCCGGCCACGTCCTCGGGGATGCGCCGCCAGGCCGGGCGCTGTGATGGTTCGGCCATGTCAACACCACTTCGCTCAACAGCATCACGGCATGGACTCCGTCACGCCGGCCGCGTGGGTCCGTCTTCCAGCGACCATCCTCCCCCGCTTCACCGGTCGACGCAGCCGGAGAGCTTCCAACCGTCTCGCCCAGCGCGACCACGGCCCAGGCGGCTGTCTCCCGCTGTACGGGCGTCATTGCACTCGTACGGCCGAACGGCCAAGCCCGCCCGAGGGCAGGAGTCCGGACAGGCGCGTAAGTTCACGACCACACGGTTGGGGTCCTTCGGGGTTGCCGGAGCCAGTCGGCGTCAACGGACTGCAGACCGCCCAGGACCGTCATGCCACAGAAAGCGAGTCGCCGTATGTCGTCAACACCGGCCGGCCAGGCTCCAGTGACCAGGACGTTCGAGAATTCCCGCGGCGTGCCCCACGCCGAGATCGTCGTCTTCACCAAAGATGCTGACGGCCCCGGAGCGACCGGCATGGTTTACAACACCCTTGGTCTGCCGGTCGACTTCACCGACGAGCAGTTCCGCGCCCTGGACCCCGCCGCCCTGGCTGCGGAGTTCCACGGAGACGCCGTGTGGATGAACGGGCCGCGCCGGGCGCTCATGGACACCGCCACGGCAGAGCTCCGCGACGGAGGACGAGTCACCTCCGTGGAGGGCATCGCCATGCACACGGTGGCCGATATCCATGTCCCCGACCTGCAGACGTTCCTCAGCACCCAACGGCCGCCCTACACACAGCTCACCGTGGGGCGTACCACCCAGTGGGTCTTCCTGAAGGGAAGCGAGATCCACGAACTCGTCTCCCCCGAGGGACACCAGTACGTCATGCAGAGCCTCTCCCGGCATGTCGACCCGGACCTGGACGTGGAGCAACTGCCCACGCTCGGGGAACGCCTGCGGCTTCCCGGCGGCTGGCAGTACCGCGTCCGCACGCTCGACGAAGACCTGCGGGTGGGCGCACACGGCGACGCACACATCGTCTTCGACGAGTACGAGAACAACTACCAGCGCCACGCCTGAACCTCGTCCCGGCGGCCAGGCGGGAGCCGGACGACGACAGGCTCGACCGCACCTGCCGACGGCGCGCCGGCGAGGAGATTGCCAGGCCCAGCGCCCGACCCTTCCCAACAGCTGAGCTGGGTTCTTTACACGGGTGGTCTCCAGGTGCTGCAGCCAGGGCCTGGAGACGTCAGTGGCGCGAACCCGCATGCCGAGGGCGGCAAGCGGGGCGTTCGCCGCGTCCGGCTTCAAGATGCGGTCCCATGCACGTGCTGGATACGCTCGCTGAGCGGCAGGGTGATGAGGGCCCCAACGCCGGCCGGGCGCTGCAGCCGCCCCACCCCGCCCGGCGGAAACGAAGACAGCCGCAGTCCAGACCTCGGCAGGATTCACCCCTCCACAGGAGGAAGGTTTGCTATGAGGTTCACCCGCACGCATACAGCAAAAGCCACCGCGGCAGTTGTGGTCGCCGTCCCGCTCGCCCTCGGAGGTCTGACGTCGCAGAGCCACGCGCAGGATGCCTCTCCCAGCCCGTCCGGCACGTTCGGTTCAGGCTGTTCGGCGCTCTCCCAGAAGGCCGATACGGCCAAGGACAAGGTCGTAGAGGCTGCGTCTGCCTACCCGCAGCTCAGCCAGCTGGTAGCAGCCGTGGTCAGGGCACAGCTGGGCCGCACCCTCGACCAGAAGCCCGACGTCACCCTCTTCGCCCCCAATCAGCAGGCGTTCCAGAACGTGACAGCGTCGCAGCTCTCCTCGCTGCTCAGCGACCAGGGGCAGCTTAAGAAGGTGCTGACCTACCACGTAGTGGACAAGCAGATCACCCCGGACCAACTCTCCAACGGCTCCTTCACGACGGTGGAAGGCAGCAAACTGACCACGTCGGGCTCGGGTACCGACTTCAAGGTCAACGACAAGGCGAACATCGTCTGCGGCAACATCAAGGCCGCGAACGCCACCATCTACGTCGTCGACGCAGTCCTCCAACCCCCGTCCTGACTCACAGCTCCCGTTCCGGGCGCGGGGTGACCCGTGTGGACGCAGGAACGGGAGCTCCTTCGCGCAGTTTCCGGCCCCTGGCGGCGTGCTTCTCGTGCCAGCGGCCGTACCGGTCGGCGAGGGCGACGGCGGAGAAACCGTGCAGCAGAACGCTCAGGCCGACCGTGACCGCCACCACTCTCGCCAGCAACTCGACTCCGTTGGACGTGCTCCTCCTCCAGGAGCAGCAGCCCGAGGACGACGGAGGCCAGACCGCGGGGTCCGAACCACCCGATATAGGCAACCGTGGGCAGTCTGAGCCCGCTGCCGGTGAGCGCGACAGCTACCGGCAGCATCCTCACGACAGTCAGGCTGAGGACCGCGTACACGACGACGCGCCAGCTCAGGTTCTCCAGCGTGCGAGGCCAGGCCTTCCCCGAGGTACTCGGCGAAGGCCGCGGTACGGTCAGGGACGTCCCGCGAGGGGGCGGGGGCCTTCCGCGGTTCGCCGCCCGGGAATGATGAGGCTCGTTGAAATTCCCCACCCCGTGCTCAGGGGTTCCCCAGACCTGCTCACCTTGTCTCCCCACCCACAGCGCGCTGAGCTGCGGACGGATGCCACTCGGGAGGGGCCGCCCGATAGCCAGCCAGGTCCAGGGTCGGGGCGAGTTGTCCAGGGTGAGCGAAGCTCAGCGCGCAGCGCCGCCGCAGGCGCCCTTGACCACTCGGCACGGCCCGCACACTCCACGAGCGGGCGGCCCCGACCCTCGTTGCCGACAGCAACCGTCTGGGGAACGAAGAGCAGCCCTGGGGAGTTTCACGAAGCCTCATCAGGAACCGGCGCAGTGCGAAACCGAAGGCGAAGCCGCCGACCCAGGCGGCGATGAAGCCGCTGCCGTCCACCACGACGCCCAGCGCGTACGCGGCCGTTGCGACGGCCGGGACGAAGAGCTGCGCCCACGTACGCGAGACCCATCCCCGGGCCTGCGCCGACCGCAGCAGCCGGCCGCCGGCCACGCCGACCAGGAAGCCCAGGACCGAGCTGAGCACCAACGCGCGCCAGAAGACACCCGACTCTCCCTCCCGCGCGGCGGACGTGCCTGGCAGGGCGGCCAGAAAGAGCACGAAGAACGGCAGCACCATGCCGTCGTTCAGGCCGCTCTCCACGTTGAGGCCGTGCCGGACGAGTGCGGGGACCCGGGGACTGGACATGGCGGTCTTGCCAAGGGCCGCGTCCGTCGGAGCGAGAACGGCTCCGACCAACGCGAGTTCCCAGAGAGTCAGTCCGGCAGCAGGGGCCATGCCAGCAGCCAGCCTGCGCCGATGCTCATCGGCAGACCGACGCACAGGAGCCGACCCGGCAGAAAGCCCTCGCTTCGCAGGTCCCGCCTGCGGACAGTCATGGCTTCGGTGAACAGCACCAGGGTGAGGGCCGCTTCGAGCAGTGCGGTGACCGCCTCGGCGCCGTGCTTCAGGTCGACGATGCCGAGCGCCGCTGGCCCGAGGAGGACTCCGCAGCCGACGAACACCATCGCTGACGACACCGGCGACGATGCCAGCCGGCGTGAGCCCAGCGCGTACGCGGCCGTGACGCCCGCCACCGCCACGCCGGCCCATGCTTCACCGCTCATCGCCGGAGCCTTCCGTCGGCATCACTTCGCTCAGCAGCGCAGAAGGCAGGTCCTTCGGTACCCGGGCCTGACGGTCCAGCCGGCTCTGTCCTCCCCCGGCCGACCGGCTGACGCAGCCGGAGAGCCATCCGCGCTCCGCCTCGGACGGACCTGAGGAGCATCTTCCGATGCCCCGAACCCGCTACATCGATGGTTTCCCTCGTACGTCTACCTCGCCGACGACCACCCAGTGCAGCTGGCCGAGTCCTGGGAGCTTCTCGCCCTCACCGGCCAGTCCCTGATTGCCATGCCAGAGGCCGGACCATACGCCGGTGTCGGCGTACGGCCAGGTGCCGCCGGTTCCTGACCCCAGTACATGTACCTGGCCCGCAGCGAGGAACGGGAAGTCGCCGCCCTGTTCGGCGAACAGTGGACCGCCTACGCCAGGCGAACGCCGGCGTTCTGGCCGAAGCTTCGTCACCAGCCACCGCCACCCGGCAGCCGCGAGGGCACACGCGCGGGTCGCGTCGGACTGCCGCCTAGAGGTGAACGGGTGGCTCCGCAGCCGCCGGCCGCCGGCCGCCGGGGAAGGCGCTCGCTACGGACCGGCCCCGCAGATCAGCACGAGCAGATAGCCTGTGCCCACCGGTTATCTACCGCCCGCACAGACGGCCCGAGGGCCCCCGACCCCAAGTGGCAGGGGTGGGGTCCTTGTCGCCCCCAAGGGGTCTGCGGTGCTCACCACTTCGGCAACCCCGGCTGGCCTCAGCCGACTCCCCCACCACCGTTCCCAGGGGCCTCCGAGGACCCCTCATGGGAACGTCATGGGAACGGAAGGCCGAGTAAGGACAGGGAACGATCAGGCACGTACGGAAAGCTGCACTGCGCTGACCAGCCTGAACGGTGAGGCCAGGGAAAGGCCATCACAGACAGGGCAAGCTATAGACCCTCTCCTAAAGCGGGTGTCGCAGGTTCGAATCCTGCCGGGGGCACAGAGAAACACCTGGTCAGAGGCCACATGGACCCTCCGTGGACGCCACGGGGGGTCCTTTGTGTACTCGATGGGAGCATCCTGGGAACGGGATGATGGGGGATTTAGGCAACTTTGGGCCGATCATGCGGTGCGGGAATTTTATTGAGTTTTACTCCATCGCATGAGGCGCTACTGCGCCCGGCGGGCTGCTTTCTGGGGGATGCGGGGCGTGCCGTACACGGCCGGCGGGTGATTCGCGCGTCGCCGTCGCGTCACGCGGGTGAGCGATGCAGCCGGGCATGACGATCATGAGGCGGATGCTGTCGCCCAGTCGACCGAAGGCGACGAGCTCGACCGTCGAGCAGCACCCCCATCGCATTACCTGTACATGCCTTCAATATGACCTTTCCTTGACTGGTCTCCCCTAGGGTCAGAAGCTGCAGCTGCGAACCGGGGGGAGACGACAGCGATGGGCGATGGCAAGGTCCCCGGCAAGGTGCTGGACATCAAGACCGCCGACATCAAGGCGGCGGCACCTGCCTTCCACCAAGGGGCCATCGATCTGAGCAAGGCACTGACCACCCTCATCCAGACCCTGGACGGCCTGGGTGAGCCCTGGGGCCACGACGAACAGGGCGACAAGTTCGGCAACGCCTACAAGCCGCAGCAGAAGAAGATCGAGAGCGCGGCGGGCATCCTGGTGCTCGGTCTGACGAGCATTCACGAGGCCATGGTGGACATGGCGGACGGAACCGTGGACAACGACCAGCTCATCGCCGGCATGTTCACTGAAGTGAAAACCGACAAGCAGAGCGACGGTGCCGGTGAGCGTTGAGGACAAAGCCCGGCACATCCTTCTCAAGCTGGGCATGTGGTGGCCCGAGGCCGACTCCGGCCAGCTTCGGGAGGCCGCGAAGGCCTGGCGCACGTTCGCCGGGGCCGTCGACGACGTCCGCTCGCCCGTGCACCGCAACGCGTCGTCGATCATCCACCACAACACCGGTGAGGCGATCGAGGCGTTCGACAAGTTCTGGGGCCGCTACGCCAAGGACCAGGACGGCGGCTGGCTCAGTGACCTCGCCAAGTCCTCGCGGGAGATGGCCAAGGCACTCGACAAGTTCGCCGACGCCATCGACGACGCCATCAACAAGCTCTGGACGCAGATCGGCATCGACGCGGCCGTCATCGCGGGCGGCGTGACGCTCGCCTTCTTCACCGCAGGCCTCGCCTCCGGGGCGGCCGTCGCGGCAGCCGACGCGGTCATCGAGTTCGGTGCCACGATGGGCGTCGCGGTCACCACGACGGTGGCGGAGATCGCCGCGGGCACCCTCGTCGCCGCCGCGTTCGGTGGGGTCGAGTCGGTCGCCGTCGACCTCGCCGTGGCCCAGCCGCTGAAGATGGCGACCGGTCTGCAGCACGGCTTCAGCCTGGACGAGGTCAACCAGGCCGCCAAGGACGGCATGATCTTCGGCGGCGCGCTGGGCGCGGGCGGCGGTCTGCTGAAGGCGAGCATGGAGGGCGGGCTCAGCGACACCACCCCGCTACTGCTGCGCCCGCCGTCACTCCGCCCCGACCTGGTCGAGCTGGGCCCGGCCGCCCGCAACGCCGAGCGCACCCCGTGCGTGGGCGAGCCGATCGACGTGGCGACCGGCGCGATGCTGATGACACAGACGGATCTGACCCTGCCGGCCGCTCTCCCCTTCGAGTTCACGCGCACGCACCTGTCGTCCTACCGGGGTGGCGTCTGTTTCGGCCCGACCTGGATATCCACACTCGACGAGTGCCTCCAGATCGACGGCGAGGGCGTCGTCTTCGCCGCGGCGGACGGCATGCGCCTGGTGTACCCGGTGCCGGAACCGGGTGTTGCGACCATGCCGGTGAAGGGCGCCCGGTGGCCCCTGGAGTGGGACGGCAAGCCGGACAGCGCGATGACGGTCACGGACCCGGCGACGGGCGTGGTCCGCACCTTCGCCGCGCCCGTTCCTTCGCCCTCCTTCGGCGTGTTCCACCTGGCCCTCGACTCCTGGACGGACCGCAACGGCAACCGCATCGACGTCGAACGCGACGACGAGGGCATCCCGTTCGGCATCCGCCACTCGGGCGGCTACTACGTCGCCGTCGACACCCAGGGCCCGCGCATCACGGCCCTGCGCCTGCTGGACGAGCCACCCTCCCGCTACCGCCCCGGCACCGCGGCCGACGAGGGCACGGTCGTCATGCGCTACGACTACGACCCGTCCGGCAACCTCACCGAGGTCATCAACTCCAGCGGCGAGCCCCTGCGCTGCACGTACGACACCGAGGGCCGCGTCACCCGCTGGACCGACCGCAACGGCACCTGGTTCGGCTACGTCTACGACGAACGCGGCCGGGTGGTGCGCACCGAAGGCGTCGACGGCATCCTCTCCGGCACCCTGACCTACGACGACACGGCCCGCACGACGACGTACACGGACTCGCAGGGCCATGCCTCGGTCCACCGGTACAACGCCGAGGGGCTGGTGGTGGAGGAGACGGATCCGCTGGGGCATGTCACGCGCACGGAGTGGGACGCGTACGGCAACGAGCCACTGACGGTCACCGACGCCCTGGGCCACACCACCCGATACGCCTACGACGGCACCGGCAACGTCATCGAACTCACCCTGCCCGACGGCTCGGTGGCCCAGGCCGCATACAACGCGCTCGGCCTGCCGACGGAGGTCGTCGAGCCGGGCGGGGCGGTCTGGCGGCACACGTACGACGAGCGGGGCAACCTGCTGACGACGGTCGATCCGCTCGGCGCCGAGACACGGTACGCGTACAACGATGCGGGCCGTCCGACGGCGATCACGAACGCCCTCGGCCATACCCGCACGGTGGCCTACGACGCGGCGGGCCTGCCCCTCGCCCTGACGGATGAACTGGGCCACACGACCACAATCCGCCGCGACCCCTTCGGCCGAGTCATCGAGGTGAAGGACCCTCTCGGCCACGCCACCCGCCTGGGCTGGACGACGGAGGGCAAGCCATCCTGGCGCGAGCAGCCCGACGGCACGCGCGAGTCGTGGACCTGGGACGCCCAGGGCAACCTGCTCACCCACACAGACCCCGCCGGGAACACCACCCACCACACGGTGAGCCATTTCGGTGTGCCGGCCACCCGCACAGACCCGGACGGAGCGCAGTACGAATTCGTCTATGACACCGAGCTGCGGCTGACGGCCGTCACCAACCCGCAGGGCCTGGTCTGGTCGTACACCTACGACGAAGCGGGCCGGCTGACCGCGGAGACGGACTTCAACGGCCGCACCCTCACGTACACGCACAGTGCCGACGGGCGGCTGGCTGCCCGCACCAACGGCGCCGGAGAGACCCTGAGCTTCGCGAGGGACCCGCTCGGACGGGTCGTGGAGCAGCACTCGGACGCCGGTGATGTCACGACGTTCGCCTACGGCCCCGACGGCGGGCTGTGCCGTGCGGCCAACGCGGACGCCGAGGTCGTGCTGGAGCGAGACATGCTCGGCCGAACGCTCTCAGAGGCCGTGAACGGCCGGACGACCATCCATGTCCACGATGCCGTCGGTCGCCGTACCCGACGGGTGACACCTTCCGGGCTGGTCTCCGAGTGGGCGTACGACCCGGCAGGACAACCGCTCACTCTGCGGTCGTCCGCGGGTTCGCTGGATTTCGCCCACGACGCCGCGGGCCGCGAGACACAACGCAACCTCGGTAGGGAGGCGACGCTGGCCCAGACGTGGAACGCGACGGGTCTCCTGACCGCGCAGACCCTGACCGCTGCCGCCCCGGATCGCCTCCTCCAGCACCGGACGTACGCCCACCGAGCAGACGGCTACCTCACCGAGATCCGGGAGCTGACGTCTGGCACGCGCCGCTTCGATCTGGATGGCTTGGGCCGCGTCACCGGAACGCGTGCCCACGGCTGGAGCGAAACCTACGCGTACGACCCGGCGGGCAACCTGGTGCACGCCACATCGCCCGCCCATGAGGCTCTCGGCGAGCGCCAGTTCGACGGCACGCTCGTCCGCTCGGCCGGCCGCACCTCCTATGAGCATGACGCCGAAGGCCGCCTCGTCCGCAGGACCCGCAAGCTGCTGAACGGCCAGACCCGTATTTGGACCTACACATGGAACGCTGAGGACCGCCTCACGGAAGTGACCGCTCCGG
Organism: Streptomyces sp. NPDC001450; assembly: GCF_053597295.1. NCBI lineage: Bacteria > Bacillati > Actinomycetota > Actinomycetes > Kitasatosporales > Streptomycetaceae > Streptomyces > Streptomyces sp. NPDC001450. The sequence continues at coordinate 290,215 of NZ_JBSFHY010000001.1, read as the reverse complement.
ACGGCAGCCGATGGCGGTACTCGTACGACCCACTTGGCCGACGCGTCTCCAAGCACCGCGTGGCCGGCGACGGCTCCATGGCCGACCGTACGGACTTCGTCTGGGACGACCTTTGTCTGGCCGAGCAGACCGAGCCGGACGGCTGGGTCACCACCTGGGACTACGCGCCGAACAGTCCCCGCCCGGTCACCCAGACGAGCCACAAGCCGACCGCGACAGCGGCCAACGCGTCGTTCCTGGCGCAGTTGGCGGAGGAGTCGGATCCCGAGCACGGCGCCCGGTTCCACGCCATCGTCACCGACTCCGTCGGCACGCCCACGGAACTGGTCTCCGCGACCGGAGAGCTGGTCTGGCAGCGCCGTACCAGCCTGTGGGGCACCAGTTTCCCGGCCCCGGAGGAGGACGCGTCGCCGGTCGACTGCCCGCTGCGTTTCCCGGGCCAGTACGCCGATCCCGAGACCGGCCTGCACTACAACCTTCACCGCTACTACGACCCCGACACGGCGCGATACATCAGCGCGGACCCGCTGGGGCTGCTCCCGGCACCCGATCACCACGCCTACGTGCCGAACCCGCTGGGCTGGAGCGACCACCTCGGCCTCGCCGGGAAGGGGCCGAGGGGCCCGAGAGGGAACCCTCTTGACTTCGGTCAGGGGTACACCGGCCGGGTGGACATCTGGGGAGAAGGCTCGAAGGGATCGGACTTCGAGATCCACGTCTACGACAAGGCCAACCGTGAGGTGGGGACGTTCCGCAGCGACGGCTGGTTCAACAAGCACAGCCTCAAGGCCGAGGAGGTCGACGTTCCGCCGGGCGTGGAGAATGCCATCAAGGGCCGGGCCATCGACACGATGCGCAGGCTCGGGCGCATCGGCCCCAAGGGAACCGAGGACATCTCCGGCGACAAATGGCGTCGCCCTCCACTCTCGCAGGAAGGCTGTCCATGAAATTCATCAAGGCGGACTGGGATTCCGAGCTGCACGGGTTCCGTCTGGATGCAGGCGCCTACCTGGCCGAGCTGCCGCGCCTGCGCGCCGACTTGCCCCCGGGAGCCTGGTCCTTCGCCTCCGACCCCGGGCACTACGACATCGGGGGCGCCACCCGCTGTGTGAAAGACCTGGAGCTGGCGGGGGTCCGTCTCGCCACCGACAAGAGCGGAGGGCTGGTCCTGGAGTTCGCGCCCAACAAGTGGAAACACGAATCCGGCCTGCGCATCAGCTATTCAGGCGTGACGCACTTCTCCATCGACTATGAGCACTCCATCGACTGGATGCTGGTCGACACCGTGCTCCTCGACGAGATCCTCCCGGACGAGGACGGCGGTTGCATGCACGAGATCGCTCTCACCGACGCGTCGATCACCGTCCGCTGTGCGGACCTGCAAGCCGTATGGGGAGACGCGAGCTAGCTCGGAAGCCTTCGACCGACACGGGCAACCAGGGGGTCCTGGAAGGGGCACTCGAGCCGCTCCGCGCCGACATGTGCGTGGTCTATGGCCTCGCCGACGAGGACACCGTCGAGATTGCCGAGGCACTGGCGCGAATCCGCATCACCCTGGACGGTACTCACCGGGAAGCACCGGGGGCCTGACGGCCATACGGAGCGCACCTCGCCCGCCGACTGGTGTCGTACGGCTCGACGCGTAGGGCCGACCTCACACGTCCACTGACGGGGCGATGCTTTGTCGCCCCCAAGAGGTGCGCGATGCTCACCGCTTCGTCGACCGCAGCTGACCTCAGCGGACTTCCCAGCCCCTCGTTTCCAAGGGTTCGTGGAGGCCCTATGGGAACGTCATGGGAACGGAAGGCCGGGTAAGGCGGGGAACGATCAGGCAAGGGCGGAAGACTGCACCCCGCTGACCAGTAGGAACGGTGAAGCCGGGGAGAGACCATCACAGACAGGGGACGTCATAGGCTCTCTCCTAAAGCGGGTGTCGCAGGTTCGAATCCTGCCGGGGGCACAAGGGCAAAGGCCGCCCACCTACGGATTTCCGCAGGTGGGCGGCCTTTGACATCCACGGCTGGTATCAACGCGGGCGGTCACTGACGAGCGGGGCGCCTCCGCAGCATTGTCCGGCCGGTACGGCAACCACTCGGAGAGTTTGGCTGACATCCACGCTGACTGCCCCTGTGCGGCACGTTGTGTCACGTCGGGAAAGCCGACCGCCGAGAAGGACCGGAGTCGCGCGGCGGGACGGTGACCTCCCGGGGCAATAGCCCTGCCGGGGAAGTGTCGGCAGCCTTCTGGCAGGATCTTCGGATGCATGAGCAAGCGTCATCCAGGTCACAGAACGCCAACGCCGGGACGGGCGAAGCCGAGTTGGCTGCCGCCGAGGCCGGTCGGCCCGGTGCGGCACGTGCGTATGCCGAACTCCTCACCGCGAAGGGCCAGGTGGACGAAGCGCTGCCCTGGTGGGAGAAGGCGGCGGCTGAGGAAGCAGATGCCGTGGCGGCTCGTACGCTCGCCATCGTTCACAAGGACCGGTGGGATTTCGCGGGGGCCGAGCGGTGGTATCGCATGGCCGCCGACCGGGACGGGGGGTGTGCGTTCGGGCTGGCCACGTTGTTGAAGGAGGCGGGGGATCAGGCCGGGGCTCAGGAGTGGTACGCGCGGGGCGCCGAGCTGGGCAGCCTGGAGTGTGTGACCAACGGGGCCGTGATGCTTGCCGGGCAGGGTGCGTGGGAGGAGGCGCTGGCCCGGCTCGGTGAGGCGTGCGAGAGAGGAGATCGGAAGGCCTTCCAGGCTCGCCACATCATCGAGCGCATCCTGGACGACCTGGAACGGTGGGGGGACGCGCTCGCGGCGGCCGAGCGGGACGGGGACCCCGAGGCCGCCTATGACGCGTTGAGCGACCTGCGCGACCCCGAGTACCGGGGCATGTTCGACGCCTATCCCAGCACGGTGCGGGCGGCGGAGGCGCTGTACGCCCGGGCCGCCACGCTCGGCAGTGCCCGGGCGCTCGTGGAGCAGGCCATTCTCGTGGAGCGGGACGCGAGCCGATGGCCGGAGGCGCGTGCCCTGGCCGAGCGCGGTCACGAACTCGGATACGCCGGCGCCGCCTTCGTGCTGGGGATCTGGTGGGAGGAACGCGGCGAACTGCGAGAGGCAGAGAAATGGTTCCGCGCAGCCGATGAGAACGGCGGCCACGACCTCGCCTGTCTCCGGCTCGGCGTGCTGTGCAAGCGTCAGCGCCGGCTCGACGAGGCGGAGGAGTGGCTGCGCCGGACCGGCGTGGACGAGGAGAACTACGACTCGTTCGACAGCGTCCAGGAGCTGATAGTCGGCACCCTCAAGGAGATCGCCGAGCTGCGGGCGGAGCCCGAGAGCCTGGCGGTCGCCGAGCGCCGTACCCGTCTGCCGGGCCTGCGGGCCGCCGCCGAGGCGGACGACGCCGGCCCCGAGGAGATGTTCGCCTACGCCGACGCACTCGACTGGCTGCGCCGGCTGCCCGAGGCCGCCGAGTGGTACCGCCGGGCCGGCACCACGCGAGCCGGCCTCGACCTCGCCCGCATGCTGCACCGGCTCGGCGGCGCCAAGGGCACGTACATGCTCCCGCTCTACGAGCCCGCGGCGGAGGCGGGGGACGCCGAGGCGGCGTTCGACATCGCCGAGATCCACTCCGAGGCGGGGGACAAACGCTCGGCGGGAGTCTGGTACCACCGGGCGGCGCTGCTCGGACATGGCCGGGCCGCCTGGCACGTGGGCTGGATCTGCGAGGAACGCCGCGGCGACCCGCAGTTCGCGGAGCGCTGGTACGTACGGGCGGCGAAGACGGGCCTGGCCCGGCCGGCCTACCTGGCGGGCATGAGCATGGTCCGGTACGGGCGCCACGCCGAGGCGGAACGATGGCTGGTGATGGCCTGGGAGGAGGGCATCGTCGAGGCGTCGTACTACTTGGGGCGTGCGCTGCGCGGCCTCGGGCGCGAGGAGGAGGCCGTCGAGTGGCTGCGGCGCGCCGTCGAGCGGTACGCGGAGTTCGAGCGGGAACGGTACGGATTCAACAAGCTCGACCCCCGGCCCGAACTGGCCGACCTGCTGGTGGAATCGGAGCAGGACGAGGAGGCCGAGGACGTCGTGGCGAGGATCCTGGAGGAGTATCCGGGCCACCTGCGCGGCAATCGCTACGCCGGCATCCTCGCCCGCCGCAGGGGCGACCTCGAGACGGCCGCGAAACACTTCGAGAAGATCGCCGACAGGGACGGGGACGGAAGCGTCGGGTTGACACTGAGGGAGATCAGAGACCTCCTGGCCCAGGTTTCGCACCCGCACTGAATGCAGGGACGGCCGCCAGCTCCCCGGAGCGCAGGGTCAATGATCAGCCGGTAACTCGTTGCCGGCGAGGTCGCGGAGGATGTCGACGAAGGCCGGGACAGACGGCGGCTGCCCGGCAGTGCGCCGCAAGACGCCGTAGTCCAGGGTCGGCCCGTCCCGGAAAAGCAGGACGGGTACGACTACCGCGCGGTCAGCATCGTGCCTCGGCCTGCCTGACATCCACAGCTGACATCAACGACGACGTACGTCCACGGTCCCCAGCGGTCCACTTCGCTACCGCACCCTTTACCGCAGCACGCTGTAGCGCCCAGTTGATCAAACTCCTAAAGCGGGTGTCGCAGGTTCGAATCCTGCCGGGGGCACATGGGAAAAGGCCCCGGACCGATCATGGTCTGGGGCCTTTGACATCCACTTCTGACATCAGCGGGTGCGGTCACCCGCGATCGGGCCGCCGCCTCTTTCGCAGCAGGCGGTCCATGTGGCTCATGGCCTCGCGCTGGGTGTCCTGGACGACGTGGGTGTAGACGTCCATGGTGATGCTGATCTGCGAGTGACCCAGGATCTCCATCACGACGCGGGGCGCGACTCCGGCCGCCGTGAGGAGCGTGGCCGTGCCGTGCCGGGCGTCATGCAGCCGGATGACGCGGAGGCCGGCGGACTGGGCGACGCGGGTGAAGGAGCGGTACAGGTTCCGCGGCTCGACCGGGCGGCGCCGGTACGGGTGGTGAAGACGTACGCGGACTCCTGCCACTTCTCCCCCGCCTTGGCGCGGGCAGCCGCCTGGCGCATCCGGTGCCAGCGCAGGGGCGCGATGCAGAGGGCGGGCAGCGGGACGGCGCGACGACGGCGGCTCTTCGGGTCGTCGTCGTGGAGAACGCCACGGCGGCGCTGGGTCTGCTGCCGGACGTACAGGACGACAGCACCACCATCGGACACCTCGGCTCTCCAAACGCTTCACAGCCCCCAGGGCTTGAGCCTCCGCCCCCGGTCACCGGCCTACGGCGCCATGAGACCTGGGTGGGGGCTCTTGGCCTTCGGCCATCCGGTCGCGCTGGCCTGACGGCACCGGACGTCGCCGCGTAGATCACTCCCCACAGGCCCGCACTGCGGGCCGGCGCGGAGCTCGGGGCTCGGGGCTTCGCTCCTGCCTTCGGCCGGGGGTGATCACGCTTCATGCTCTGGCCCGCCTCGGGCCGATGCACCGGACCAAGCCTGATCCCCGCCCTGGTCTCCAGACCGCCAGGCCCGACCTGGAGAGACGGCACAGCCATGCGGGGCTTCACGCATGATCCGCCACGTACCCAAAGGACCGCTTTGGTCCAAAAGCAGGTGCGCGACGGCTGGGAGCTCCGTTGGACCTGCGGGCCGTGGTGGGTGGGATCGTGGCTGGCTGGGGTGATCGCCTGCCCGACTTTAGCCAGCCACTTTGGGGGGAGCCTCGAAGATCATGGCCCCAACGTCGTGCTTTAACGGGCAGGTCCACAGACTGCCCGACGCGCCGGAAGCTTACGGGGCCATGATCACTCCCCCCAAAGCAGCTCCCGGCCAAAGTCGTGCAGTCGATCACGTGGGCAGGCTCACGCGTCAGACCTTGAGGAAGGAAGCCAGGACCGACAGGCCGAAGACGAACGCAACCGCCAGCAGCGCAACGGCCATTTCTCGCACCCGCCGCCGCTCTGCTGCCCGTCGCTCAATGTCGTACTGACGCAGGCCCTGAGCGACCGCTCTCGCGATGTCCTCTTCGTTCACAGTGCCCCCATACAATTGATCCCCGCAGCCTGCCATATGCGTTCGAGCCCAGACAGGGGCCAAGACGGGCGGAGCCGGTTGCCGTACAGCAGCGAAGTACAGCAACCATCGAGAGGCCGCGGGGTGTGCCACTTCCGTGCCAGACCGTGCGGGGAACTACGGGGAACAGCGGGGGAACAGGCCGGCGGAGATCCAAGCTCCGAGACGGCGTCGCCACAGGTCAGCCCGGCGACCTCTCTTAAACGCCCCTAGCTTCCCAAGCTGATGTCGCCCTCGGCTAGGAGACCGGCCGTGCTGCCTACCTTGCCGGTCCACCAGCATGCCGGCCGGTCGGTGGCGTATGAGAGCCTCCGGGCATGAGCTACGACTTGGCAGTGTGGGAGGGCGGGCGCCCGAGTGACGACAGGTCGGCCGGGCGGACTTTCACAGACCTCTACGACCGCTACGTCGACACGGATGCGGAACACCCGCCGACCGAGCGCATTGCGGCCTACGTCGCCGCGCTCCTGGAGCGGTGGTGCGACTTGACCGAGGATGTCGACGAGACCTCGCCCTGGTCGACCTCGCCGTTGATCGGAGAGGCCAGCGGCCCGCTCGTCTACTTCCCGATGCAGTGGAGCATGGCTGAGGAGGCCTCCGCCTATGCGGCGGCCCTCGCGGACTCCATGGGGCTGGTCTGCTTCGACCCTCAACAGAACCGGCTCAGGCCGTGAAGCAGGGAGCGCGACACCGTCTCAGTTCCCGTCTCATTCAGCCCCGTTCAGGGACGTTCAGGCGAGACCCGCAGCCCTCCCCGCATCACCGACCAACCGCCCACGAACGCACGTGAACGCCCCTGCACCCAGCCCAGCACCCCACCAACACAGTTGGAAAGCGTGTGGACAAGGCAGCCCGTGAGCGGCGCCCAACCTGCTTGACATGGTTGTGCCGTTGTGAGGTGATCCACGCGTCGTCATCCTGTGGGGGAGTTTCCTTGTCATACATGGCCGTGACGCTTGCTGGTGCCGATACGCCAGGTGGGCATCTCCAACTGGCGGCCTTCACGGCCATGGCCGCAGTCCTCTTCATATGGCTGGGGCGACGGCAGCGCCGCACCGGGCGCAGCCTGATCGCCCCGAACGAGACGATGAGGACCGCAGATCGGCTAATCCCGCCGCCACCCCCGAGCCGCGGGCACCGCACAGCCGGGTTCATGTGGATCGGCGTTGGCGGCATCTTCGTCCTGCCAGCCGTGTTCAACCTCTTGGCGGCGATCCACGAACTCACCGACTGAGCAAGCGGGGGACCTGCCCAGCCAGTGGGGGCTCGGCCGCACCACAAGCGCACCAGATCGCGACGACATCCACGAGGCCTTCCTCAGCCTCGCCACCTGCCTCATCACACACCAACACGTCCAACGGCTTTGTTAGGACCTCTTAGACGGAACGCCCCGAGCCGCCCGGCCCGTCCGGAGGCAGTGGCTGTTCGGTCCAGATGATCTTGCCGTCGGCCGTGTAGCGCGTGCCCCAGCGTTCTGCGAGCTGGGCCACGAGGAAGAGGCCGCGGCCGCCCTCGTCCGTCGTGCGGGCACGCCGCAGGCGCGGAGATGTGCTGCTGCCGTCCGTCACCTCGCAGATCAGCGTGTGATCGCGGATCAGCTGCAGCCGGATGGGGGCACCGCCGTACCGGATGGCGTTGGTTACCAGCTCGCTGACGATCAGCTCGGTGGTGGGCACCTGCTCGACGAGGTTCCACTTCTTGAGCTGTTCGGTGACTGCCGCGCGGACCCGTGGGACTTCGGCCGGGTCGGCCGACACCTCCCAGTGCACCGTGCGCTCGGCGTCGAGGGCGCGGGTCCGGGCGACGAGCAGGGCGATGTCGTCGCCGGGGTGGGCGGGGAGCAGGGCGTCCAGGACGGCCCCGCAGGTCTCCTCCGGCGAGTCGGCGGGCGGCCGGGTGGCGGCGAGTGCGCGGCGCAGCAGGCCGAGTCGGGTGTCGAGGTCCTGGCCGCGCTGCTCGATGAGCCCATCGGTGTAGAGGACGATCCTGCTGCCCTCGGGCACCTCGGTCTCATAGGGCTCGAAGGGCAGTCCGCCGAGGCCCAGCGGCGGGCCTGCGGGCACGTCGACGAAGTCGACGGTGCCGTCGGGCAGCACGAGTGCGGGCGGGGGGTGGCCGGCCCGGGCGAACGTGCAGCGCCGGGACACCGGGTCGTACACCGCGTACAGGCAGGTGGCACCGATGATCCCCCCGTTTCCGCCACTGTCCGCGTCCAGGCGGCCGACCAGGTCGTCGAGGTGGGTGAGGAGTTCCTCGGGCGACAGGTCGAGGGCGGAGAAGTTGTGCACGGCGGTGCGCAGCCGGCCCATGGTGGTGGCGGCGTGCACGCCGTGGCCGACGACGTCACCCACGACGAGCGCCACTCGGCTGCCGGACAGCGGGATGATGTCGAACCAGTCGCCGCCCACACCGGCCTGTGCGGGCAGGTAGCGGTGCGCGACCTCGACGGCGTCCTGGACGGGCAGGCCCCGCGGGAGGAGGCTGCGCTGCACCGCCAGGGCCATGGTGTGCTCGCGGGTGAAGCGGCGGGCGTTGTCGATGCAGACCGCGGCCCGGCCGGCCAGCTCGCCGGCGAGCCACAGGTCGTCGTCCTCGAAGGCGCCGAAGCGCTCGGCACGGTAGAAGCTGACCACACCGAGGATGACCCCGCGGGCCTGCAGCGGCACGGTGATCAGGGAGTGGATTCCGGACTCGAGGACCTTCCGGCTGCGTCCCGCGTCGTTGGCGATCCAGTCGACGGCCCGGCTCAGGTCCGGCTCCAGCACGGGGCCGGCTGTCTCCAGGCAGCGCGCCTGCGGTGAGGCGGGGAGCCAGCTGACCTCTTCGCCGACGGCGTAGAGATGCGAGCCCGCGCGTATCTCCCCGAGCGCCACCCGCCGCAGCCCCTCACCGATGTCGACGGGTTCCTCGCCGCGCAGCACCGAGTCGGGCAGGTCGACTGCGACGAAGTCGGCGAACCGCGGCACCACCGTCTCCGCCAGCTCCTCCGCCGTACGGGTCACGTCGAGGGTCCGGCCGATGCCCGCGCTGGCGTCGTACAGCAGTTCCAGCCGCTTCCGGGCCAGCAGGGCGAGCCGGCCGACTCCCGGCTCGCCCAGGAGCAAAAGGCCGGCATGGGTGTGGGGGACCTGACCGGGCACCTGCACGGATTGCCCGGGTTCCGGCGCCGGCGGATGGGCCGCGCCCTGGATCTCCGCCTCGGCCTCGTGCTGTCCGATCTGGTGCTTGCCGAGCCGGTGCTTCTCGATCAGCTCCGTCGGACCAGTCGCGAACGCTGCCGCGGCGGCGGGACCCCGGGATGCCGCGGCCACCGCCGTCGGTGTCGATGTCGACGGCGACGGCGACGGCGACGGCGGCGGCGTCACCTCGGTCGCCGGGGTGCTCGCGCGGGAGGTCTCGGGTCCTGAGGGCGCCGGTATACGGAACTGAGGGCCGGCGCCGGCGGCGATGGCGGCTTCCACGACGATCCCGGCCTCGCCGGAGGCCGCGCACACCTCGCGGCAGAGCAGCACCGCAGTCCGGCCGCCGGACAGCATCACCTCGGTGGCCACCTGGTGCGGGGCGGCGATCAGCTCCTGGGCCTTCTCCCGGAGGACGGCCTGGTCGATGGGGTCGATGGGGAGGACGGGATGGACGGGGGCGATCAGGTCCGCGCCCGGTGCCCGGCCGGGCAGGGGCTCCTCGTGCGGTCCGACGGGTTCTCCTACAGGTTCTCCGGCGGCCCGCCGGGTGCGGAGGAACTCGGCGAGCAGTTCCCGCTCGCGCTTCGAGGACTGTTCGAGCAGCCGCTGTTCGATCTCGTCGGCGGCCTGCTGCACGAGGGGCAGCATCACCGGATCCGAATGCCGTCGGAAGCAGGTGAGGTCCAGGACCCCCTCGACACGGCCACTGAGCGGATCACGGATGGGCGCGCCGGCGCAGGCGAGCTGCTGCATGCAGTCCGCGAAGTGCTCACGGCCCAGGACGTAGACCGGGCGGCGCTCGGCCAGCGCGGTGCCGACGGCGTTGGTGCCGGCGCTGGACTCGGGGAAGCCGAAGCCCTGGACGATGTTCGCCGCGTCCAGGTGCCTGTTCAACTCCGCGTCGCCGGCCCGGCGCGACAGCACGCGTGCCTGTGCGTCGGTGAGGATCACGCTCACCGGCGGTCCGTCCAGCGCGGCCTCCAGCCGGTCGAGGACCGGGGTCGCGGCGGTCAGCAGCCGTCCGTCCAGGTCCAGGTCCTGCTCGCAGGTGAGGATGAGCTGGTCCGGGACGAGCCCCAGCGACCTGCACCGCTGCCAGGAGGTCAGGATCGGGGTCCTGACGATTCCGGCCACGTCTTCGACCGCCTCACCCGCAAGGACCCGCTCGTAGACATCGACGAGGCCGCCGCTCTCGTCCCACCCGACCGTCAACTGGATCACTCCCTCCCCGTACAGACGTACGAGATGGGGCCAGTATGCAGGACTATCGGACATTCATTGCTTTTATTTGACAATTACGACATTCAACTTATTCACCTACTTCGGCACTGCGCGCGCAGTCGCACCCGAGCCTTTGCCATTTCAACTCGGCCACACCTTCTCCCACCTGCGCGAAAGCCTGTCGCATCGCTGAGCCGCCATCGGGGCCCACCTGCGGGCCGGCGGCAGGTCCCGGACCTTCTCGCAGCCGGTCTGCACCGCCGCCGCCCCGAAGGCTGCTGAAACCCGGTTGCAGGGGGCGGCTCGCACCGGCCGGATCAGCGGCCAGGAGGCAAGGCCGCGATCCATTCAGCCGATGTCCGCGAGTGGGGCAACCGCAGTGTCGTCGACCCGAAGGCCGCAAGACCGGCGTGTTCGAAGCGAGGTAGGTGGACACCGGCGCCGACGACCAGCCATGGCCACGGTCCGCACCGGGCTCCCCACCTGCCACCAGCCGGCCTTCGTATTCCTCGACGAGGCCCCCCGGGGCGGACCTCGTCGAGGTCTCCCACGCCAAGGCGGCGAGTGGCAACCGCGCGCTCCAGCGGCACTTGGGTCCGCCGCCGCGGCCGGGCTGTTCAGGCGGCCGGGCGACGCGAGGAGCGCCATATGGAGCGGCCCACCAGGTAGAGCAGATCGACGATGAGGAGCAGTACGCCGGCGGACAGCAGATAGAGCATGCCGTCGACGGTCGCGCCGATGGCGGCCAGAGCGATTCCGGCGATGAGCAGGATCAGGAAGAGGACCATGACGGGATGCCTCCCGGGAGGATGGAGATGCCGGCGATGACGCCGACGCCGACGCCGACGCCCCGAGGAGGATGACTCCGAGGGGGTCATGAGGACTTCCGATGCGAGCCAGGAATCCGGGATGTCCTGGAGCCGGTACTCAGGCGGCGCGTTGGGCGCGGTGGCGCGCTTCCCGGAGTCGGACCTTCGACGGGAGGCGGTCCAGGCCGGTCGAGTCCCGTGCGTGTACGAGCGTTTCCCGGCTCAGTCGCTCCAGAGTCCGCACTGGATCCGCGTGAGGCTCCAGCAACAGCCGCACGCGTGCCGTGGGAGCAGTACGCCGGCCCGTCAGCCGTACATGAGCCCGCGAGACCCCGTCCAGGGCCTGCGCCTCTTCCTCGATGACGTCCTCCAGCGTGCGGCCGTTGAGTCGGGCTGCCGCGCCGTGTTCGCTGTCGACGAGGACCTGGTCCAGGCGGCGTCTGCGCTGTGCGAAGAGCCACCACAGCAACAGGGCCAGCAGCACGGCGAGCACCGCGATGACGGTCGGCCACCACCAGCCTTCCTCCCGCCACCGGGTGCGTCCCTCGGTGCCCAGCACCACGTCGTCCGGCCCGCGGAAGGGCCACCAGCCCGGCATGCCGAAACCCCAGCGACGCTGCAGATCCAGCCCGCCCAGCAGCACGCCGCCGCCCAGGGCGAGCAGGCCAAGGCCGAGAAGCCCCAGCAGCACCCGGTTCACGGTCGTGAGCATCGGGATCACCTCAGCCCTTCTTCGGACGCCGGGCGCGCACGGTCAGCGTGGGTTGCCGGGCGAGACCCAGGGACGTCACGGCTTCGCCCAGCGTGGCGTCCAGGTCCGCGCGGACCTCCTCAAGATCGCGGAAATGTGCCCGTGCCAGGGCTTTGACCTTCCGGCGGCCGACAGCGACCTGTGCCGACTGGACACCGGGGACCTGCATGGCCCGGTCGCGCAGAACCAGGGCGGCCGCGCGGCGGTCGAGCCCGGCGCGGACCTCCTGTGTCCCGGGGACACCGGTGGGCTGCCGCATGGGCAACAGCCTGCGCAGCCCCGGCGTCACCGCCAGCAGGAAGAGCCACAGGCCGAGGGCCATCGCGACCGCGGCCCCGACGATCATCCAGATGTCGTCCAGTGGCCGTGTGGCCAGTTCCTCGGCGAGCCGCCGCCGCCAGTGCATCGCAGACCGGCCTGCCCGCACCGAGACCACGTCGTACAGGAGCAATCCGATGGCCGCGGCGGACAGCAGGGCCGCCAAGGCCGCGGGAATCCGCCGCGCCGACCAGAAACGGCGCGCCGACCGGCTTGGTTTCCCGATCGCCGCCGTCGCGCCCGCCCCCTCCCCCGGGGCGCCATCGGCAGACGGCGCCGTCCGTCCGGAATCGGAGGGAAGGTCGCTGTCACCGGTCGGCTGCCACCGGGTGTTCGCGCTCATCTCACCCTCTCCTGGCCCTTGTGCCGCGCATGCGCCGAGTGCAGTCTCTCGACCGACACCGCGAGGTCGGACACGTCCATGCCGGCCCATGTCCTGAGCCGTTCGGTAACCTCCCGGCGCACCGCGGCGCACTGCGCTCCGATGTCGGACGGATAGCCGAGTTCGACGGTGATGCGCAGCCGTGCCGTGCCGAGCGCCACCTGCCGTCCGGCGGCGGACTCGCCGTCTCGTCCTGCGGTATTCCGCTCCGGTGCCCTCCGCACAGACGCGGTTACGCGTGGCGTCCGGTGGCCGGATGGTACGCGGCCGGCCGACTCGGTGAACCGGCTCAGCGCCTCGCGGGCCACCCGGGAGGCGATCTTCGCAACGACCCGGTCGGCGACGGTGATCGCACCGCGCTCCCCGGGGGGAATGCCCGGCAGCCGATCTGCTTCACCGGTCACTGCCGCCAGTCTCCCCGAGCCCGCCGCCGGTCGTCGCGGATCCGCTCCTGCTGGTCTCGGCGGCGGACGACGTCGCCCAGTTCGAGATCACCTTCCATGAACCGCCCGGCCACGAGACCGACAACGCCCAGCCCCAGCACCAGCAGGAAAGCCCAGAAGCCACCGAAATACGCGGCGAAACCCAGCGCCATTCCGGCCATCAAGCCCACCACGGCCCTGCTCATCACGCGCTCCTTCGCTCACGCGGGCTGTTCCGCCCCGGCTACTGGACCCGCTGCCGCTCTTCCTCTTCGTCCTCCTCGTCGGGCAGCTTCACATCGCTGACCATGATGTTGACTTCCACGACTTCCCGACCCGCCATCCGCTCCACTGCGGAGATCACGCTCTCACGCACCGCACCGGCCACGTCCGTGATCGAGACGCCGTAGTCGACGACGATCTCCAGATCGATGGCCGCCTGCAGCTCTCCCACCTCGACGCTGACCCCGCGTGTCACGGACTTGCCACTACCGGCGCCAGGCATCCGCTCCCGCATGGATCCCATGGAGCGCGCGAATCCGCTCCCCAGGGCATAGACGCCGAATACGTCCCGTGCCGCCATTCCGGCGATCTTCTCCACCACCACATCGGCGACGGTCGTCCGGCCGCGAGAACCGGGCGCGCCACCGTGCCTTGCGCCAGTGTTCTCAGCCATCAGGGCATTCCTTCCTTGAGAAGCCCGCCTTACACCTATACTTTAATGATATTCACTTTAGTGCGTTTTGCCCGTTATCTGGACTTTGAGACTGGGTGGTCCCACGAGTCGCCCGGCAGAGGACCGCGGCCATGGAGAGAGAGGGTGAGGCGCCGGTGACAACCGAGGCGTGGACGCAGGCGGTACGGCACCAGCTCTACCTGGGCCGGCTGCTCCCGCTCGGCGGACCCGACGACGGGACATGGATCACGGAACAAGCGGCCGCCCGGGCCCTCGGGCGCGCTGCCGCTGAGATTCCTGGTGTTCGGCTGGAGTCTTTGCGCATCGGGTCGGCACCGTTCGAGCCCGTGTCCGAGCCGGCCGTCCGTCCGCCGGCCAGTGCGCTGCCGCCTGGCCCGCTCAGGATCGAAGCCGCCTTCACAGCACCTCTCGGGCAGCCACTGCCCGAGACCGCCGAACAGTTGAGGAGCACACTGCTCAACGCGGCCGCCGAGCGGCTCGGCCTGGCCGCCGTGACAGCCGACCTGCGCGTCACGGATCTCCATGAGGGCCCGGAGACAGGCGTGAAGGCGCGGACCGCGGCGAGGGCCATGAGGTCGGCACCGGAGGCTGCAGCCACGCGAAGCTCGCCCCCGGTAACCGGAACAGGACCCATGCAGGGGCCCCTCGGAGAACTCGCGGACGTCGTGACGGGTGTTCCGGGCGTCGCCCGCCTCACCACTGTGCTGGGAAGCCGCCCGGTCAGGGTGGAGGCCCAGGACGATCCACCCGGCCGCCACATCGAGGTCCAACTCGCGGTCGCCCCCGGACACCATCCGCTGGAAGTCGCCCGCGCCGTCCGGGCCGCCGTAGCCGACGCGGCCACCACTGACACCCCGGGCCCGGTCACCGCCGCCGTCCTCATCACAGAAACCGCGGTCTAGCCAGCCAATCGTCACCTGCCTCGCGCCCCCTCGGCCGACGCTCCGCAGCCGGACCGCCACCACACGCTCGTCCACCGAGAACGAGCACCTCTCGCCCAGCGCGCCCGCCCGCGGGCAGGCCGGACAACGTCACTCCCCGAAGCCGTGGCGCAGACGATCCGGCATACGTGGGCAGCCACGCCCACGCAGGCCCTGGCCGGTCGTCTCCTCGTTCCCAGCCAACGCTGGGAACGACATCCGCGAACCCGTGCGGCTCGTACTCGCTGCAGAGCCCGGGCCGTGGGGACGGCCCGTGAGGTGACGCGGCCCCTACCGTGCCGCGCGCCCCCTCGACGCAGCCGCTTCCGGTTGCGGCCGACGTACGGTTGAAGTACCGAGGGCACCACGCACTCCGGCCGCCCCGCCGGGTGGTCCTCGGCGAGAGACGAACCCCGGGCCGCCCCAGTGGTCGGCCCGGAGACGGGTCGGCATCATGTCCCCCGCGGTCGAAGCAGCTCCGCGCAAGCTCATCATGGCTGAGGCCGCGCTGAGCACCCGCGCGGGTCCGCGCCCCCGCCGAGGGGAGGCGTGATGGCTTTCTCCCGGCTGGACATCCGTCGGCGGAACCGAGGGGAGCGGACGCTCGTCACGCTTGCCGGTGACATCGGACCGGCCACGACGCCGCTGCTGCGGGCCGCATTGGAGCGGTGTCTGCTGGACGGCGTCACTGTGATCGACATCGACCTGACCACGGTCGGCTCCTGCGACGCCAGGGGCTTGGACGTCCTCCTGTCGGCGTCACGGCGCGCTGGCCGGGTACACGCCTGCCTGCGGCTGCATCACCCGTGCGCGCAGATCACCCGGCTCCTCGATGCCACCGGATCCACTTCGCTGCTCCTCACGGCCCCCGTGAGTCCCGCGCCGCCCGCCGCGCCCGGCGACCTCATGAGCACCGCGACGCGGACGCCCGAGGACCACGCTCGTCGGCCGGATCAGCCGGTCCTCAAGGACGGGATCCGCCTTCGCCGACTGACCCGCTGGCAGGCCGAAGGTATGCGCGACGACATCGCGGACCTGGCTGCGGAGTCTGTCGCGGGCACCGCCGGCGAGGCGTACCACGACCGTGGAGATTTCCTGCACCGCTTGGCGGTCACTGCCCACCGCCCCGGCTTCGCCCTGCTGGTCGCCGAGACGACGGTGCTGGTCGGTTGCTCCTTCGGTTATCCGGTGGGCCCTGCTGGCTCCGACCGCCGATGGTCCGACGGAACGCTCCAGGAAATCATCCAGCGGCTCACCTCCCGCGCGCGGTTCGTCGTCCTCACCCAGGTCGTGGCCCATCCGCACGCTCAGCACCGCGATATCGCCGGCCGCCTGCAACAGCGTCTGCTCACAGACCTGCATGCTTCCCTCGGGGTCGCCCTGCTGCATCCTGCCGACCGAGCGGGACAAGCCGCCTTCTCGTCCTGGGGCTGGCAGAACATGGGTGAGGTTGTCGGGCTGCCCGGCCCCGTCGCCCCCTGCGTGTTGACCCTGTCTGTCGAAGGGCAGCTGCCCTTGGCACACCGATGATTTGGCACAGGGGCGACGAGCCGGCGGTCGTACCGGCCGGGGCCGTCACGCCACCCGTCGTCCGCCGTACGGACGTGTCTCCACGTGATGGCTGTCTGCCTCTCCACGCGATGGCTGCGCACCGCGCCGCCCGCCACGGCCGGGAGTAGCCTGACAGGTACCGAGAGCTCATGGGCGCACGGCCACGGCGGCGCCGTTCCCGGCGAGTGACAGACACGGGCAGCCGGAAGCCGCCCGGAACGGGATCGCACGATGAACGCCACCACAAAGCCCGCCGAAGGTACGGCACCAGGTGAAGGCCACTCGTACCGGATGCCCTTGCCCCGGTTGCGCCTCACGCCGGGCGTCAGCCATGGCCCGCTGGACGGCGCGTGGTGGCCGCGCTGCGACGCACTGGAACTGGAGCTGCCCGCGCTGGTCGGCTCCTTGGATCCGAGCGTCGGCACCGTCACCCGCGTCACCGTGGGGACCGCCGCCTGGCCCGATGCCCCGCAGGAGGTGATGGCGCCCGGCCATGTGATCGAGGTGGTCCTGACCGATCTCGCCGCCGAGGCGCATGCCATCACCGTGGACTGCGGCACCGTGGGACGCTGGGAACTGCTGGTGATCCCCCCGGACGAGCCGGCCGGAGCCGCCACCCGGCTGCTGGCCGCTGCCGCCGACCCCGGGAACCCACTGTCGGCTCCGCGCCTGCTGGCACTCGCCGAGAGCGGCCTCGACGGACAAGACACATGGGAGTCGGAGGGAGGGTCCGGACTCAGGTGAGAGGCCCGATCCGGACGGGCCCGGGTGACGGGGCCAGTCCCGGGCACTGTACGACCCCTCGATGGAGCGATGACACTGGCCGACCCTGCGCCGTCCCGGCCCGCCGCTCCGATCGGCTCGGATCATGGCGGGTGAGGGAATGACGGCCGGACAGCGAGCGGACCGCTCCGAGAGCTTCGGGGAAGCTCTGCTGGGAGAGGTCCTCGATCGCGCGCATGAACTGCCGCCCCATCTCATCGGGCCATTGGTCGCTGACGTGGTGGAGCGGCTCGGGGGCCGCCGGCCGCAGGTGCTGCTGCAGGACTACGGCCAACTGCTGCTCGTACCCCTGCCCGGCGACGGCCTCACGGACGGGGAACCGCAGGTGATCGACGACTCCGAGGCGGGCCGCTGCTTTCTCGACGCTCACCCCATCGAGCTGCCCGAGGACGACGGCGTGCGAATCCTCCTGCCGCTGCTGGACGGCGGCGACCAGGTCGGGGTCATGGCAGTGACGTTGGACAGCGTCGATGACGGCGACCGCCGCATACTGCGCAGGATCGCCGGCCTGGTGGCCGACCTACTGGTGACCAAGCACGGCTACTCCGACCTCTTCTTCGGTGTCCGACGCGGTGAACCGATGAGCGTCGCCGCCGAGATCCAGTGGGCCCTGCTGCCACCGCTGGCGATGATCATGCCTCGGGTCGCCGTGGCCGGGATCCTGGAACCCGCCTACGACGTGGCGGGTGACAGCTTCGACTACGCCCTCAACGGGGACGTCCTCCACGTGGCCATGATCGACGCGATGGGGCACGGACTGGACGCGGCCACGATGGCGACCGTGGCCATCGGCGCCTACCGCCACGCCCGCCGCGCCGGCACCGGACTGCCGGAGATCTACGCCTTCATGGACCGCGCAGTGGCGAACCAGTTCGGCCCCGAGCACTTCGTCACCGCGCAGATGCTGCAGCTGGACACCACGACGGGGCATCTTCAGTGGGTCAACGCCGGGCACCCGTCACCGATGCTCGTCCGTGATCACCGCGTCACACTCCGGCTGACCGGTCCGACGACCCTCCCTGTCGGCCTCGGGGGCCCGGAGCCGCAGACGAGCGAGATGAAGCTGGAGCCGGGGGACCGCCTCCTCTGCTTCACCGACGGACTGATCGAGGAGCACTATGCCGGGGAGGAGGAGTTCGGGGAGGACCAGCTGATCGACTGGGTGAACCAGTTGGAGAGAACCGGCCGCGGAATCCGGGCGGTGGCACGCTCCCTGTCCCACACGCTCAAGCGGGCGCGGGGCGGACACACCACGGATGACGCGACGCTGCTCCTGGTGGAGTGGCGCGGCTGACCTCACTCCGGCGGCACCTGCGCGCTTCCGGTGTCGATGAGTATCTGATTCGCCTGGGTCACGTTGCCGGCCCGGACGGCCTGGGCCATCGCGGCGCGGGCGGCCTCGGGTGCCGTGTCCGGCGGGACCACCAGCAGCGAGAAGATGTCCTTGTCGCCGCGGGTGATCAGCACGGTGTCATCGCCCAGCGGAAAGGAGTCGATGCGCACCACCCGGTCGTCGACGACGATCCGCGTCGGAAGCCCTTCCCAGGCCGTCGTGTCCAGCCCGACGCGCGTGACGGGGCCGAGATGACCGGTGAGGGCGCTCAGCAGCGCGGGCAGCTCGGCGCCGATGTCGCGCGACCGCGGCCACCACGCACCGTCGAGGACACCTTCGCGCGACTGAGTGGTCTCCAGCCGGAGCAACGCACACCCCGGCCGCACGGCCTCGTGAACGCCACCGGGCAGATGCCGGGAAACAGGTTGCGCGTCGGAGCCGGTCATGAGGACCACCGCTCTTCGGAATCGGTGCGATCACGGGACTCGCGTCGCTTTTCCACGCTACTCCTCGTGCCACGAGCGAACGCCGCGCTTCGCCGGGAGGCTGCGGTTCAGGGTTTCGCCGGGCCCGGTGGTGCACCCCGGAGGGTGGTCAGGCGGCGTTGGTATTCCTCTTCGTCGATCTCGCCGCGTGCGTACCGTTCGGCGAGGATCTGCTCGGCTCCGGGGCTGCCGGGCGGGGGCGCAGTACCCCAACCCCAGCCAGGGTTCCCACCGCCGTGTGGGCCGGGCCGCGTGATGGCGCGGAAGAGCAGGACCAGAGCGACGATGATCACTGCCCAGAACACGAGGTTGCCCACGGTCATCCAGAACCAGGCCCACCCGCTCATGCCGTGTCCGTACCAGTACCCCATCACGGTTCACCTCCCCAGGTCAGCAGGGTCCGGGACGGACGCCCGCGATGGACTCGATCCCATGCTCCCTCCGTGCCGCAGCCATGGAGCAGGCCCCGGACGGCCCATCCCCAGGGCCGATGGACCCCTCTTCGCAGCTCGCCGCAGACTGGAAGCTGGAAGCATGACGGGGGGTTCCGGCAGGACGGAGGCCCGTCATGGGTGTCGCGGACATCGTCGTGGCGCTGGTGGCCACGGGGCTGGTCTCAGCCCTGGGGTGGTTTTTCTTCGGGCCGCGCAAGGCCCGCACCGCGCGGTTCGAGGGCGGTGTGCAGCGGGCCGATGTCACCGTCCGGGGTGGTTACAGCCCCGACGTGATCGTGCTGCGGCAGGGGGTGCCGGCGGAGCTTGTCTTCGACCGGCAGGAGACAGGCGAGTGCACCTCGCGCGTGGTCTTCCCCGACCTGCATGTCAGCGCCGCACTGCCCGCCTACACCCGCACCACGGTCCGGGTGAGCCCCGACCGGGCCGGGGCCTTCGGCTTCGCCTGCGGGATGAACATGATCCGCGGAACCCTCGTCGTCGAACCCGCCGAGGAGCCGACAACGCTCCCGGCCGCGCCCGTTGAACGTGGGGAGGTGACGGCCGAGGAGTCGGCGGCCGAGGCGGAGACGGCCGAGGCGGAGGCGGCCGAGACAGCGGAACGGCAGGCTGAGATCACGGACCTGACGCGCCGGGTCAGCGTCGGCGCGGTCCTCACCTTGCCGGTGCTCTTCGCGGTGATGGCGCATGAGCTGTTCAAGGCGGACTGGGTACCGGCCTTGCTGCTCGATCACTGGTTCCAACTCGTCCTGATCACCCCGGTGATGTTCTACACCGGCTGGCCAATCCATTCCACGGGCTGGCTCACCCTGCGCCATCGGGGCGCCGACATGAACTCCCTGATCACCTTGGGCACTTCCGCCGCCTACGGTTACAGCCTGCTGGTCACCCTCGCCCCCTCGCTCTTCCCCGCGGACGTGCGCGGCGTGTACTTCGAGGCCGTCGGCGTGATCATCACCCTGATCCTCCTCGGCCGTCTGCTGGAGGCCCGCGCCAAGGCCGGCACCGGTGAGGCCATCCGCGCCCTGCTGGGTCTGCAGGCACGTACCGCCCGGGTGATCCGCGACGGCGAACAGCGGGAGATCCCGGTCGAGGAAGTCGTCGTCGGGGACGAGCTGGTGATCCGGCCCGGAGAGAAGGTCCCGGTCGACGCCGACGTGCTCTCCGGCTCCTCCCCGGTGGACGAGTCGATGGTCACCGGCGAGCCCATGCCCGTCACCAAGCGGGCCGGGGACACCGTCATCGGCGCCACCGTCAACGGCACCGGCTCTCTGCGCGTCCGCGCCGCCAAGGTCGGCGCCGACACGATGCTGGCCCAGATCATCCGCATGGTGCGGCAGGCCCAGGCGTCCAAGGCCCCCATCCAGCGGCTCGCCGACGCCGTCTCCGCCTACTTCGTCCCCGCGGTCATCGCCATCGCCATCGCCACCTTCGCCGTCTGGTTCATCATCGGCCCCGCGCCGGCGCTGACCCTCGCGCTGGTCTCCGCCGTCTCCGTGCTGATCATCGCCTGCCCCTGCGCGCTCGGGCTGGCCACCCCGCTGTCGGTCATGGTCGGCACCGGCAAAGGCGCCCAGGCAGGCATCCTCATCCGCTCGGCCGAGGCCCTGGAGACCGCCCACAAGCTCGACACGGTCGTGCTGGACAAGACCGGCACCGTCACCGCCGGAAAGCCCCGCCTCACCGACGTCCACACGGCCGAGGGGTTCGACACCGACGGCCTGTCGGCGCTCGTGGCGGCGGCCGAGGGGCCGAGCGAGCACCCGCTCGCCGCCGCCATCGTCACCGGCGCCCGCGAGCGCGGCCTCAACCTGCCCGAAGCGTCCGACTTCAACTCGGTCACCGGCAAAGGGGTCGTAGCCACCGTCGAGAACCTTACGGTCCTCGTCGGCACCACCCAGCTGCTCGGCGATGCCGGGATCGACGCCCACGCTCTCGAACCGGTCGCGTCCCGTCTCTCGGCCGAAGGCAAGACCCCGGTCTTCGCTGCCGTCGGCGGCCGCCTGGCCGGCGTGCTCGCCGTGGCCGACACCGTCAAGGACGACTCCGCCTCCGCCATCACCGCACTCAAGCAGCTGGGCCTGGACGTCGTCATCATCACCGGCGACAACACCCGCACCGCACAGGCCATCGCCGCCCAGGTCGGCGTGGAACGCGTCCTGGCCGAGGTCCTGCCCGAGCACAAGGCCGACGAGATCCGCCGTCTGCAAGGTGAGGGCCGCACCGTCGGCATGGTCGGCGACGGCATCAACGACGCCCCCGCCCTCGCCGCCGCCGACGTCGGGCTCGCCATCGGCACCGGCACCGACGTCGCCATCGAGGCCGCCGACATCACCCTCATCTCCGGCTCCCTGACCGGCGTCGTCACCGCCATCCGGCTCTCCCGCGCGACGATGCGCAACATCCGGCAGAACCTCTTCTTCGCCCTCGTCTACAACGCGGTCGGCGTGCCCGTCGCCGCCGGAGCCCTCTACCCCCTGTGGGGCATCCGCCTCAGTCCCATCATCGCCGCGGCCGCCATGGCCCTCTCTTCCCTCTCCGTCGTCACCAACTCCTCCCGGCTGAGGCGCTGGCACACCGGCCAACTGCCGCCCCCACCAGGAAGAGACGGCTAGCGTCGGCAGACGCCTCTCCCACCCCCTACGCCGACAGGGCAGCGCGCTTGCGGCACCAGCGGGTTCGAATCCTGCCGGGGCGCAGAGAAACACCAGGTCAGATACCCTTCCGTCCGGACTGTCCGGACCAGGACTTCAGGGCGGCCTTTGCCCGCCCGATGACATGCGATCAAATGGCGGTCGTGAGCAGAGGCATACCTCGTGCGGGAGCACGCAGCCGACAGCTTCGGCGGATCGCGGACCGCCGGTTACAGGCAGGAAACCGGGACGGGCGTCGTCCGCTTCGGCCCCCCATCGGGGCACGTCCCCCCGGACACCGCCGCAGGGCGCCGGAACGGGCCGGTGGCCGTGGGACGGCCCCCGGTCCCGCCGGGCAGACGGGGGGCTCGGCCCACTGGGCGAATCTCCTGGCGACGACGCTCCCGGGACTTGCGGCGGTCGCCGCCCTGGTCTTCACCTGGATATCGGTCGCCCAGGTGTCCGACGAGCTGACGATCTCCGAGCAGGGACAGATCGCCGACAGGTACGACGCCGCCGTGGAGAAACTGGTCGACGATTCCGTCGATGTCCGCAGGGGAGCCATCTACTCCATGCAGAGCATCATGACCGACTCCCCCCGGACACAGCCCGCGGTGATCGACATGTTGTCCAAGTACATCCGTGACCGCGCCACCAGGAAGTCGGCAACACTGGACAAGGCCCCCGACATCCAGGCGGCGCTCTACGCGCTCGGCAACCGCGACCCCTCCCACGACGGAAACGCCGTCATCGACCTCAGGGGTGTCCGCCTCAGGAAGGTCGAGCTCAAGGGCGCGAACCTGACCAACGCGAACCTCGGCGGGGCGGTTCTCTCCGGCGGCGACTTCGAGAAGGCCGATCTCTCGGGCGTGAACCTGGAGTTGGCGGTGCTCAGCGGCGCACATCTGACCGGGGTCGATCTGACCGACGCGGACGCCGAGCAGGCCGACCTCCGGGAAGCGGACCTGACGAGCGCGAACCTGAACAGGGCGAACATGGCGGGGACAAGGCTGGAACGCGCAGACCTGACCGAGACCACCTGGAACGGCGCGAACCTGACCGGGGCACACCGGCCGGAAGGCGATCTGCCCGAGGTCACATCGAGTACGGCCCCGCGAACCGCTCTCGACTGACCGGTCCCCCCTGCCGGCCGGGGCTCGTCCAGACGGCCCCGGCCGGGTCTTCAGATCGTGCGGCCCCGGTACAGCCGCCCGCCGACATCCGTGAACCGCAGGTCCAGGCCGACGCCGTCGCGTTCGGCGTGGAAGTGGAGGTGGGGCTCGGTGGAGTTGCCGCTGTTGCCGACCTCGCCGAGCAGGTCGCCCGGTTCGACCACGTCGCCCGGGCGCACCGTCACCGAACCCGGGCGCAGGTGCGCCAGTTTGACGATCTCGTGGCCCGTGTCGAGGAAGACGTGGTTGCCGTAAGGGGGCTGGTAGCGGATCTCGCCCGGGCGCTGGTCGGGGATCGTCGTGACCGCCGAGATCACCCGGCCGTGGCAGGGGGAGCGGACGGGGCGGCCGTACGCGGCGTAGTCGGCCAGGTCGCGGCCGGGGCGGGTGCGGGTGCCGTGCGGGCCCAGGGAGACCAGGTCCAGGGCGGCGCGCTGTTCCGGGACTCGGGCGTGGTGGTTGAGGGGGCGGCCGCCGCCCTGGATGACGTACCAGGTGCCCTCCAGGGGGAAGAGGAGGGGCTGGGAGACGGGGGTGCGCCAGTGGTGGAGGCGGGCTCTGGTCACCAGGAACACGGCACCCGCGAGGAGGGCCAGGGCCGTGGCGAGGGCCAGGGTGAAGTGACCGGCCGGGAGGGTGGGGAGGCGGTGGGCCGAGGCCAGGGCGGTGAGGGCGGCCGCCTCGACCGTACGGCGGTGCAGGCGCGGCTGCTGGGCGGGGGCGCCGCAGCCCTCGACGAAGACGAAGAAGGCCGCGAGGGTGGCCAGGCCGGCGCACCAGGAGGTGCGGTCCGCGGCCGTCCAGAGCGTGAAGACGTTCCAGAGGGTGATCAGGAGGACCAGTACCAGCCAGGGCGCGGGCAGGGGGAGGGGGCTGCGGCGGGACGGGGGATCGTAGAGGACTCCCTCCAGGAGCAGTCCGGTGATCTCCTCGCCGTCGGGGTTCTGATGGGCCCAGGCCCGGACGCTGCCCTGCGGGCCGGTGACGATCAGGCCGTCGGGGCTGTCCGTGACGGTGACGGGGGTTCCGGTGCGGGCGAGCGTGGCCTCGACGATCTCCTCCATGCGGGATGCGCCGACCGCTTCCGCGACGCCTGGCGCGAGCCGGACCCTCCCGGCCGGGTCCGCCGTGAGGAAACGGACCAGGATGTCGGCCTCCGGCGGTGGAGCAGGGGACGAGGGCGCGGCCTCGGGTGTCGGATCGTGCATGTGGGCCCCCGGTGGCAGATCTGGCAGCAGTGGGCCGCGCGGTGCGTCGCGCGGCCGACTGGAAGACGATCAACGGCGGCGCGGGGTTCGCCGCCCGGCGCGATGAACCCGCAGCGGTTTCTTTACGGATCCCTGACACCCAGCACGCATCCAGCCGCGCCCGCCGTGATGTCATCCCCGTTGTCCGGAACCGGACTGAAGTCGCGTCGGAGAATGGAGTGCCATGGAAGGCACCGTCGTCGCAGTGGTCGTCGTGGCCGCGTTCGTACTGCTCGTGCTGAAGAGCGGCATGCGGGTGGTCAACCAGGTGGAGCGCGGGGTGGTGTTCCGCTGGGGCAAGGCGCTGCCGGACCACCGGCAGCCGGGGATCACCTTCCTCATCCCGTTCGCCGACCGGATGCGCAAGGTGAACGTGCAGGTCGTGACCATGCCGGTGCCCACCCAGGAGGGCATCACCAAGGACAACGTGTCGGTGAAGGTCGACGCCGTCGTCTACTTCCGGGTGACCGACCCGGTGCGGGCGGCCATCGAGGTGCAGGACTACCACTTCGCCGTCGGGCAGGTCGCCCAGTCCTCCCTGCGCTCCATCATCGGCAAGAGCGACCTGGACGATCTGCTGAGCGACCGGGAGCGGCTGCACGAGGGGCTGGCCCTGATGATCGACAGCCCGGCCGCCGGGTGGGGCATCCACATCGACCGCGTCGAGATCAAGGACGTACAGCTGCCCGAGTCGCTGAAGCGGTCCATGTCGCGGCAGGCCGAGGCGGAGCGGGAGCGGCGGGCCCGGGTCATCACCGCGGACGGCGAGTTCCAGGCGGCTCAGCAGCTCGCCAACGCGTCGAGGATCATGTCGGACACGCCCGAGGCCATGCAGCTGCGTCTGCTCCAGACGGTCGTCGAGGTCGCCGCCGAGAAGAACTCCACGCTCGTGATGCCGTTCCCCGTCGAGCTGCTGCGGTACTTCGACCGGGCCGCACAGCACATCGGTGCCGGCCTCGACGCGAAGAGCGTTCCGGCACAGCAGGCGCGGGAGGACGTTCCGGCTCAGCAGCCGCAGGAGAGCACCGACCAGCCGTAGCACCGGCGTCCTCGCCTCCCCCTCGACACCTGGCCAGGGGGAGGCGACCCCTCGGAGTTAGCATCCGCTCATGACGACCAACGACCACAACGGCTCCGTACTGAACACCGAGATCGGGGCCCTCAAGGGCGGTTCCGCGAACCTGCCGCAGTACGCCGGCAAGAGCGTTCTCATCGTGAACGTGGCCTCCAAGTGCGGCCTGACCCCGCAGTACACGGGTCTCGAGCGACTGCAGGAGCGGTACGCCGAGCAGGGTTTCACCGTGCTCGGGGTGCCCTGCAACCAGTTCCTCGGGCAGGAGCCCGGCACCGCCGACGAGATCGCCGAGTTCTGCTCCGCGACGTACGGCGTGACCTTCCCGCTGACCGAGAAGGTCGAGGTGAACGGGGAGGGCCGGCACGCGCTGTACGAGCGTCTGGTGGGCTTCGCCGACGCCGAGGGGCACAGCGGGGACATCCGCTGGAACTTCGAGAAGTTCCTCATCGGCCGCGACGGACAGGTCGTCGCGCGCTTCTCGCCGCAGACCGAGCCGGAGGCCGCGGAGGTCGTGGCGGCCATCGAGGGCCAGCTGGGCTAGCTGGTTGACCTTGCCCCAGGGGCAGGGCTGAGCGTCCTTGTCACCGGGCGGGAAGGACCGCCCGGTGACGGAGGATGACATCGTGAACGAGGAGCTGCTGACCATCGGCGCGTTCGCCGCGCGGGCCCGGCTTTCGGCCAAGGCGCTGCGGCTGTACGACCGCCTCGGGCTGCTCGCCCCGGCACATGTCGACGAGGCCAGCGGTTACCGCTACTACCGCGCCGACCAGGTGGAACGCGCGCGTCTGGTGGCCCTGCTGCGGCAGCTGGACATGCCGCTCGCCCGGATCGCCGAGGTCGTCGGGGCGCAGGGCGCCGTGGCCGCGGACCTGCTCACCGCCTACTGGGCGGACGTGGAGACCCGGGTGGCCGGGCAGCGCACCCTCGCCGAGTACCTCCGTGGACGACTGTCGGGGAGGAGCTCCGAGATGTACGACAAGTTCGTGGTCGAGACGGTGGACGTGCCCGCGCGGGTGGTGATCACCGAGACGCGGCACACACTCGCGGACGAGCTGCCGGCCTGGATCGGCGCATCGCTGGACCGGCTGGTGAAGGCCGCGCGGGAGTGCGGGGGCGTGGCGGGTGAGCCGTTCGTCGTCTACCACTCCGAGGTGTCGATGGAGAGTGACGGGCCCGCCGAGTCGTGTGTGCCGGTGGCGGACGAGGCGGCGGCCCGGGCGTGGGCGGAGGCGCACGGCCGGGCCGGGGCGACCCGGGTGCGGGTGGAGCCGGCGGCCCGGCTGGCCTACACCCGGATCGCCAAGGCCCAGGTGGCCCATCCGCAGATCCTCGCCGCCTTCGGGGCGGTGGAGCAGTGGATGGCCGGGGAGGGCCTGGAGATGGCCGGCCCCTGCCGCGAGGTGTACTTCGCGGACTGGGACGCGGCCGGGCCCGGGGATCCGGTGTGCGATGTGGCGTTTCCGGTGAAGTAGCGCCGGGCCGGGTGTGGCCGAGCCCCCTCGGCAAGGACGGCGACTCGTCGAGAGGGCTCTGCAGTTGAACGTCGGACGTGTCTGCGAGGGAACGTCAGAGAGGGCTCCCTACGCCTTGACCGAGGCCACGAAGGCGTTCCACGCGCCGGCGGGGAACGCCAGGGTCGGGCCCTCGGTGACCTTGGAGTCGCGTACGGCGAGCTCCGCGGTGGTGGGCGACTTGACCTCGACGCAGGCGCCGTTGCCCGCGGAATAGGAGGACTTCATCCACGTCTCCGAAGCGCCCTGAATCAGTGCCATGTCCACTCCTGTTGCGAGTTGCTGGTGGTGCGGTTCACGCCAACCTTGTCGTCTGGTTGGCGTGATCGACGCTACCGGGCAACCGCCTCCGCTGGAGCGGTCGTTCACTCAAGCGGATGGCATATTCCAAGTGGGCCTTCCACTGAATCGTAACGACGGTGTACGATCCGGCACTTCCTGTGGAGCAGGCTCAATCCGCGTAGGTTTTCGCCACGTCGGAGATGTATTGCCGGGATTGCTCCACGTTGAGGGACTGTGCCCGCAGATGCTCGTACATCACGGCGTACTTCTGCACGTCCTGCGCCTTCTCCAGGTACAGGTCGCTGGTCACGCCCTCCAGGTAGACCACGCTGGAGTCGGCCGCGTCCGCGAACTCCAGGATCGCGTACTGGCCGTTGAGCCCCGGGTGCGCGCCCACCTCGAAGGGCAGCACCTGCACGGTGACGTGCGGCAGCTGGGACATCTCGATCAGGTGCTCCAGCTGCTCGCGCATCACCAGCTTGCTGCCGACGACGCGCCGCAGCGCCGCCTCGTCCAGCACCACCCACAGCCGCAGCGGGTTACCCTCGGCGGTGATACGTTCCTGTCGGCGCATGCGCACCTGCACGCGCTTCTCGATCTCCGCCGTCGACGTCTCCGGCAACGCGCCCTGCACCAGGGCCTCCGCGTAGGCGCGGGTCTGCAACAGACCGGTCACCAGCTGGGGTTCGTACACCCGCAGCGACTCGGCGTCGGTCTCCAGGCCGATGTACACGCTGTACGGGATGTCCCCGAACGTGTGCCACCAGCCCTGCTGCCGCGAGTCCCGGGCCATCTCCATCAGCGAGTCGACGATCCGCTGGTCCTCGACCTCGTACACCCCGCACAGGTCACGCACATCGCGCTGACTGATGCTTCTGCGGCCGTTCTCCAGCCGGCTGATCTTCGACTGCGACACGAGCAGCCGCTCCGCCACCTCTTCGGCCGTCATGCCCTTGAGCTCACGGAGCCGGCGCAGCTCCTGGCCCAGCCGGCGTCGTCTGACGGTGGGATTGACACTGGACGCCACGGGACGTGCACCTCCGGCTGCCTGCCTGTACCTGACACTTTGTGTATCTGCTGTTGAGCAGACTGCCACCAAGGTGCTTTCTACCGCTGGCAAACGGTGGATATGCGGCGCGGACGCGTCAGTTCGGGCACGGATTTACGAGTGCGGACGCGGTCGAGCGGGGCGGTGGGATCACGAGGATCCCACCGCCCCGCTCGAACCAGCGGCTCCCGTACCGGGTCTTGGGGACTGACGGTGCGGCTCAGTGGGCCACGGCGCGTGCCATGGATCCGTGGCGCGGCTGCATCGGAACCCCGCGTGCGGGTTCCGCCGCGGCCCTGGCTCCGGGCCCCGCCTGCCGGCCGGCCGTGGCCGGACCGCGCCGCGGCTGGGCCGCAGCGCCGTTCTGTACGTCCATCACGGCATGCGCGACCAGCCCGCCCATGGGGTCGTGCCGGATCAGGTCCCGCAACCGGGAACGTGAGGAGCGGCCCTCATTCCCCGGGTACAGGTGCTTGCCGAGTCCGACGGCGTGGGCCAGGGCGGCGAGCGCCGCGGTCCGCGGGTCCGGCGGTACGCCGGTGCGGATCGCGGAATCCAGCCGGGCACGGATCTCCCGGCTGATTTCGGTGTCCGTCGCCTGGTAGCGAGTCGTCGGCAGCACTCCGCACATCTGCCCCGGTACGGCGGCAACCATGCCGCACCGTTCGAGATGCGAGAGGTAGATCTGACGCAGCCCCAGCCGGGGCCCGCCGATCCAGTGGACGGCACGCACGGGAGCGCCACGCCTTCGCAGCAACTCCAACGCGCAGTCCAAAGTCGGATCTCCAGTCGGCCGTGGTACCACCACGGCGATACGATCCCCGTCTGGGGCTATCCGTCCGGCCAGCGCCAGCTCCACTAGCTGTGCTCCGGCCAGACCGAGGTCGAGCGACTGCGGCTGTGCAGTGGTACCCGTGGCCGGGTCCAGTGCCAGCAGCAGAAGCTCCTCCGGAAGTGTTCTGCGGCTCCTGCCCATCCATGCCTCCCCGCGTGGATGAAAGACAGGGTGACCCCTCTCACATTGGTCTGTCGAGGGTGCGTGACCGGTTCGTGAGGGAACCGGTAGGTATGTCGTTCTCGTCTACCACAGGGGCCAAGCCCTCACACAGGACACTGGTACATGGTTCGGACAGGGCGCGCGCGTGGGCGTGCGGCGCACGAGGAGGCATCGGTGGCGGGCGAGTCCCCCGACAGGTCGAAGCAGCACGAGTCGTCGGCGGAAGCGACGTCGGGGAGCGGGGGTACGGTTCCCGAGGCTCGCGATCCGCGTCTCGCGGTCTCCCGCGAAAAGGATTCCTCGGGCGCCGCGGTGGACACGGCGACGAAGATCCTTTCGATCCGCGACGTGAAGCCCGCTTCCCGTTCCGACGACGAGGACACCGACCTGCGCGAGGCCGTCTCGGCCTGGGTCCGCTCGGCCGAGGACACGAAGAACCCCGAAGAGCCCGAGCAGGAGCCCGAGTCCGGCGACGCGAAGGCGGAAACCGAGCCCGAGGCGGAGCCCAAGTCGGAGCCGGACGCGAAGGCTGACACGGAGTCGGAGCCGGAGTCGGAGCCGGCCGAGGCCGACGACTCACCGGCAAAGGCTGACGCGCCTTCGAAGCCGGCCGAGAAGACGGAGGCCGAGCCCCAGGACGAGGCCGAGAAGGCGAAGCCCGAGCCCCAGGACGAGCCGAAGCCCGCCGCGGAGGCCGAGGACGAGCCGAAGCCTGCTGCCGAGCCTGAGAACGAGGCGAAGGCCGACGCGGAGCCTCAGGACGAGGCGAAGGCCGACGCCGAACCTGAGGACGAGGCGAAGGCTGACGCCGAGGAGGAGCCGCAGGCCGCCGACGGCGAGGACGCCCCACAGGGGCCACCCGCAGCCGACGACGAGACCGGCACGGGTGGTGCGGGTGGGAACACGGACGCCGAAGGCGAAGCCGAGGCGACGTCCGCGGACGACGACCCGCAGGCCGCCGACGGCGAGGACGCCCCGCAGGGGCCACCCGCAGCCGACGACGAAAGCCGCACGGGTGGTGCGGGCGGGAACAAGACCGCCGAAGGCGAAGCCGAGGCGAAGTCCGCCGACGGCGCCGAGGCGAGGGCGAAGGCGAAGGGTGTTGATCAGCCGACCACCCTCATCAAGGCCGTCAAGCCCAAGAAGCCCCAGATCGACCAGCCCACCACCACCCTCAAGCTCGGCGGCAGCAAGTTCGTCCCGCTGAAGAACGACACCTCCGCCCCCACCACCGCCCTCCCCCAGGTCGGCCCCGAGCGCACCACCCAGCAGCCCCTCCCGCCCAAGCCCCCACTGGACCTGCTGGCCGAGCTGACGAACACGCCTCCGCCCCCGGAGACCCCGGTCCGCACGCTCGTCCGCCGGGTCAAGATCTGGACCCCCCTGGCCCTCCTCCTGGCGATCATCTTTGCGGTCATACAGGCCTTCCGCCCGCTCCCCCCGCCCACCCTCGCCCTCACCGCGAAGGACACCTACACCTTCGACGGCGGCAAGGCCGGCATCCCGTGGCCGTCCACCGGCCAGGCCGCCCTCGACGTCCAGGGCATCGGCACGTTCGGCTCCTCCGGAACCCAGAAGCCCGTACCGATCGCGAGCGTCGCGAAGGTCATGACGGCGTACCTGATCCTGCGCGAGCACCCGCTCAAGAGCGGCGAGGACGGCCCGAAGATCAAGATCGACAAGCCCGCCGAGGAGCAGTCGGACGCCGGCCAGGAGTCCACCGTCCCGGTCACCGCCGGTGACAGCATCTCCGAGCGCGAGGCCCTGGAGGCGATCCTCCTGCCCTCCGCCAACAACGTGGCCCGGCTGCTCGCCCGCTGGGACTCCGGTTCGGAGAAGGCGTTCGTGACGAAGATGAACGCCGCCGCCAAGAAGCTCGGCATGACCAACACCACGTACACCGACCCCTCGGGTCTGACGGACTCGACGGTCAGCACGGCCGTGGACCAGGTCAAGCTGGCCAAGAAGGCGATGGAGCAGCCCGCGTTCCGCGAGGTCGCCGCGATGATGTCCTACGTCGACTACAAGGGCGTCAAGCACAACAACTACAACCGGCTGGTCGGCTACAACAACGTCGTCGGCATCAAGACCGGCACCACCACCTCCGCCCTCGGCAACCTCGTCTTCGCGGCGAAGCAGCAGGTCGGCGGCGAAACGCGCACCATCATCGGCGCCGCCATGCGCCAGCCCGCCGGCGGCTCCGACAACACGATCATCAGCGGCGTCCTGGACGCGGGCGACAAGCTGATCCGGGCCGCGCAGGGCGCGCTGAAGTCGGCGACGATCCTGAAGAAGGGCGATGTCGTCGGGTACGTCGACGACGGCCTCGGCGGCCGTACGCCGGTCGTGGCGACGAAGGACGTCACGGCGGCCGGCTGGGCCGGTCTGAAGGTGAAGCTGTCCTTCACCTCGGATGCCGTTCCGCACACCGCGAAGGCCGGCACCAAGGTCGGCTCACTCACCGTGGGTGATGGTTCGGCCGGTGCGGTGACCGTGCCGGTGGCGCTGCAGAAGGACCTGACCGAACCCGGCTTCACGGACAAGCTGACCCGCCTCGGCTGAGCCGTAGCACCGCTTCACCACTCCCCCACCCCGCCGACGGAGCCCCGCGGCGGGGTGCGTGCTAGCGTCACGAAACGGGGCAGGTCGCCGGTCCATGGGACGGGGCCGCGAACTGGACGGGAAGCGGCCGGTAACGCCGAGGGACACGGCCGAGAACAGAAGACGGGACACGGGGAGTGCCTTCAGGTGGCCACAACCGAGCCGACACGTGCGGACGACGCCGACCCGGACCCGGGATCCGGCCCGCGAATACGCCTGTCCGCGACCGGCACACAGGATCGGGCTGACACGGACGGTCATCACGAGGACCGCACGGACAGCCGCACGGACGACCAGCCGCAC
The DNA here is from genome assembly GCF_053597295.1 of Streptomyces sp. NPDC001450. Classification (NCBI taxonomy): domain Bacteria; kingdom Bacillati; phylum Actinomycetota; class Actinomycetes; order Kitasatosporales; family Streptomycetaceae; genus Streptomyces; species Streptomyces sp. NPDC001450. The sequence continues at coordinate 257,980 of NZ_JBSFHY010000001.1, read as the reverse complement.
GGCCGCACGGACGACCAGCCGTACGGCCGTACGACCACACCTCGGGGCCGGCTCGCCCGTCTCCTCGCCGCCGCCGAGCCCCTGCGGCAGCGGCTCCTGCTGCACCCCGTGCTGTCGGTCACCGCGCTCGCCGGCCTCCTGCACATCGTCTGGTTCTTCACGTTCGCGAACAGCGGTGGCGACCTCGCGGCCCAGGACGCCTGGGCGGAGTTCGTCGGCCGGCACCCGGACTCGGCGTACAACCTCGCCTGGTACGGGGGCATGCACCCGGTGTCGTACAGCGTGGTGTCGCCGTATCTGATGTCGGTCCTCGGCGTCCGTACGACGATGATGATCGCCGGCACGGCCTCGGCGGGCCTGCTGACGCTGGTGCTGATACGCAGCCGGGCGGTGAAGAACCCGCTGTGGGTCGCGTTCGCCGGGCTCTTCGCGCTGATCTGCAACGCGATCTCCGGGCGGGTGACCTTCGGGCTCGGCACGATGTTCGCGCTCGGCGCGGTCGCGGCCGTCTTCTGCTGGCCGTACCGGTGGCGGTTCAAACGCTGGGCGAAGGCCCTGGTCGCCGCCCCGCTGGCGGCGCTCGCCACGATGGCCTCACCGGTCGCGGGGCTGTTCGTGGGCCTGGTCGCGGTCGCGCTCTTCCTGCAGAAGCGGCGGCCCGGCGCATGGGCGCTGGGGCTCGCGCCCACGGCGGTGGTCGCCGTCTCGGCGTGGCTGTTCCCGTTCTCCGGCACCCAGCCGATGATCTTCGGCTCGGTGATCATGCCCCTGTCGTACGGCCTGCTGTGCCTGTTCCTCGTCCCCAAGGAGTGGATCACGGTACGGCTGACGGCCGCCGTCTACAGCCTCGGGGTCGTCCTTGTCTGGCTGATCAAATCGCAGATCGGCTCGAACATCTCGCGGCTGCCGATGCTGTTCGCGGGTGCTGCGCTGATCGCCGCCCTGCCGTACACGGTTCCGCGCTCGCGCAAGTGGTACGTGACCGTGGTGGCGTTCCTGGGCTTCGCCGGCTGGATCGGCTTCAAGACGGTCGACGACATCATCCACACGACGCCGGCCGCGTCCTGGGCCCGTGAGCTGGCGCCGCTGGTCAACCAGCTCCAGAACAACGGCGCGGAGAAGGGCAGGGTCGAGGTGGTCCCGGCCCGCTCGCACCGCGAGGCCTCCGCGCTCGCGCCCTACGTCAACCTGGCCCGCGGCTGGAACCGGCAGGCCGACATGGAGCGCAACCCGCTCTTCTACGACGACACGCTCAACTCGGCGAACTACCACGAGTGGCTGCAGCGGTGGGCCGTGCACTTCGTCGTGCTGCCCAAGGACGACCCGGACGGGGACGGCGGCGAGCGCGAGCGGCAGTTGCTGCAGCGGGGGATGCCGTACCTGAAGCAGATCTGGGGCGATGCCAACTGGCAGCTGTTCCGGGTGACGGATCCGACGCCGCTCGCCGAGCCGAACGCGGTGGTGGACCGGGCCGAGCAGGGCGAGATGACGCTGGAGGTGCGCAAGCCGGGGCGGATCCTGATCAAAATCCCGTACTCGCCTTGGCTGAGCGTCGTCGATGGGCAGGGCAAGAGCCTGAAGGCGCCGCAGAAGGTCTCCGGCACGATGACGTACGACAACGTCAACGGGTGCCTGATGGAGTCGCCGGAGGACTCCAAGGGGGACAAGTGGACGATGTTGCTCGCGCCCAAGGCGGGGACGTACCACTTGGCTGCGCCGTATCAGCTGCCGCGGGGTACTCCCTGCCCCGACGAGCTGAAGTGAGCTTCTGGGGGCTTCGCCCCCAGACCCCCCGTTTCAGCCGCGAAGCTCTGTCACGTACGTGTCCGTGCCCGGGATCGTCGGGATGAACGGCGCCACCAGCTCGACCCGGCCCAGCCCTGACTCCGCCACCTGCTCGTCCAGCCCCGTGAAGTGCTCCTCCCAGCACTCCCGCGGGTCCTTCTCCAGGAACCAGAGAAGGGTCAGGCGGGTGTCGACGCCCTCCACCTGCTTCACGTAGGTCATGCGGTCGCCGGGCAGGGGCGTGGGCCGGAAGACGGTGACCATGGCCGCGGGGGAGCCCGCCAGACGCTCCGGGAGACGGCGGGCGGTCAGCCACTCCAGGAGTCGCGCCCGCTGCTCCGCCGACTCCGCGTCGATCACCTCGACGACCAGCCCCGCGTACGGATGGTCGAGGGCGTGGAAGTCCCTGGGGCCCGCGGGCCCGTCCCGGTAGACCGTCGTCTCGTGGTCCTGGAAGGACGTGAAGACGTGGGTGCGGTCGTGGTGGACGCGGGCGTCACGGTTGAGGCGCTTGTTGATGGCGACGGTCCACTTCATGTGGTCGTCGTAGCGGCCGTCGGTGATCCAGTACGTGGAGATGTAGCAGCCGGCGGTGACGGGCTGGGCGACGGCCGACTTCTCCGGGTAGCGCAGGAGCTGCAGGTCGCGGGTGGCGACCCAGCGCCGGCCGGCGTACATCCAGGGCATGGCCATGGCGCCGGCGTAGTAGTGGTCGTCCTCGTACCAGCGGTTGTAGGCGTACTCGTGGCCCGGGTGCGGCTCGACCATGGTGATCAGGGCGTGGCCGGGGTGGACGCCGTAGGGGCCCACGGCGGCCAGTTCGGCGTACGTCTCGCTACGGGTGTCGGTCTCCTCGGACATGAACGCTCCTCCCCTTCCGTCCTCCTCCACTCGCCCATACTCTGACGGCCCGTCAGATGATGCGCCAGAGCCAGGACAGCTGGAGGTCCGCCATGTCACTGCTCGCAGGCAAGACCGTCGTCGTCTCGGGGGTCGGGGCCGGGCTCGGCCATCAGGTCGCCGCGGCCGTCGTACGGGACGGCGGGAACGCGGCGCTGGGGGCGCGCACCGAGGCGAACCTCGCCAAGAGCGCGGCCGAGATCGACCCGGAGGGCGGGCACACGGCGTACCGGGCGACCGACATCACCGACGAGGTCCAGTGCGAGGCGCTGGCCGCGCTGGCGCGGGAACGCTTCGGGGCCGTCCACGCGGTGGTGCACGTGGCAGCCTGGGACTCCCACTTCGGCGGGGTCGAGGACGCGGACTTCGCGACCTGGCAGTCGGTCATCGACGTGAACCTGCTGGGGACGCTGCGGATGACACGGGCGTGCCTGCCGGCCCTGAAGGCGGCGGGCGGCGGATCCGTCGTCTTCATCGGGACGCAGTCGGCGGTCGCGGCACCCTCGCAGGTGAAGCAGGCCGCGTACGCCGCCTCGAAGGGGGCGCTGACCAGCGCGATGTACTCGCTGGCGCGGGAGCTGGGGCCGCACCGGATCCGGGTCAACACAGTACTGCCCGGCTGGATGTGGGGGCCGCCGGTGCAGGCGTACGTCCAGTTCACCGCACAGACGGAGGGGGTGCCGGAGGCGGAGGTGCTCGGGCGGCTGACGGAGCGGATGGCGCTGCCGGAGCTGGCGACGGACGGGGACGTGGCCGACGCGGCGGTGTTCCTGGCCTCGGACCGGGCAAGGTCCATCACGGGGCAGTCGTTGCTGGTCAACGCGGGGGAGCTGATGCGCTGAGGCGGCACCGGGTCCTTTTCGTTGTTCATATAGGTGAACCGAGGTCATCACAACGAACATTTTTACTCGCTCTTGACCTTACGCTTCCTTGCCGTGCGTACGTCACCGAAACCAGAGTTCACATGCCTGACCCTGGCTGCGAACCCTGGAAGGGGACACATGAACGGTCTCGACTGGGCCGTGCTGATCGGCTACTTCGGAGTGATGGTCGCGATCGGCGTCTGGTCGCACAAGCGCGTGGACAACGTCAGCGACTTCTTCACGGCCGGCGGCAAGATGCCCTGGTGGCTGTCCGGCATCTCGCACCACATGTCGGGCTACAGCGCGGTGATGTTCACGGGGTACGCGGGGATCGCCTACACCTACGGCGTCACCTCCTTCATCACCTGGTCCTTCCCGATCGCGCTCGGCATCGCCATCGGCTCCAAGCTGTTCGCGCCGCGCATCAACCGGCTGCGGTCCCGGCTGAATGTGGCCTCCCCGCTGGAGTACCTGAAGAACCGCTACAACCTGCCCACGCAGCAGGCGCTCGCCTGGTCGGGCATGCTGCTGAAGATCGTGGACGTGGGCGCCAAGTGGGCGGCGATCGCGACCCTGTTGTCGGTGTTCACGGGGGTGTCGCTGAACCAGGGCATCCTCATCACCGGCGCGATCACCGCCGTCTACTGCACGATCGGCGGCCTGTGGGCGGACGCGCTGACCGAACTCGGCCAGTTCGTCATCCAGTTGCTGGCCGGTATATCGATGTTCGTCGCGGTCGTGCTGAAGTTGAACGACAAGAACATCGGCGTCTTCGGCGCCTGGGACGAGCCCGCGCTGCACGGCCACGGCAAGCCGCTGGTCGGGCCGTACGGCACGGTCTTCCTGCTCGCGTTCCTGTTCATCAAGCTCTTCGAGTACAACGGCGGCATGCTCAACCAGGCCCAGCGATACATGGCGACGGGCAGCGCGCACGAGGCCGAGCGCTCGGCACGCCTGTCCTCGATCCTGTGGCTGGTCTGGCCGGTCGTCCTCTTCTTCCCCATGTGGATGTCCCCGCTCCTCGTCCACGCGCAGAAGCCGGACGGCTCGGACTCCTATGCCCTGATGACCGAACAGCTGCTGCCGCACGGCCTGTTGGGCCTGGTGATCGTCGGCTTCTTCTCGCACACGATGGCCATGTGCTCCTCCGACGCGAACGCGATCGCGGCGGTGTTCACGCGGGACGTGGCGCCGGTGGTGTCGGCGAAGGCGCGCTCGTGGAGCGAGCGTTCGGGGCTGGTCGCGGCCCGGGTGACGACCGTCGTCTTCCTCGGCCTGTCCATGGCGGTGGCGACACAGGTCAACTCGCCCGCCTTCAAGGACATCATCACGGTCGTCATCAAGTGGGTGGCCGGTCTCATGGGCCCGATCGCGATCCCGATGATGCTGGGTCTGCTCCGCCCGTTCCGCCGCTCCGGCCCGACGGCTGCGCTCACCAGCTGGGCGGCGGGTCTGCTGGCCTTCTGGCTGGTCAACTACCCCGTCAACTGGAACGTCGACGGCGGAGTCCCGCTCCAGTACCAGGTCTCGATCCCGCTGGCGGTCTCCCTGGTCCTGTACATCCTGATCGGCTACCTGAAGCCGGAGGACACCCCCGAGCGCCTCGCGGTCATCGAGAAGGTCAACACGGACGGGGACGGCGTGACGGCGGTTCCGGTACCGGCGGGAGCGGGCGACGACGTCGTGGGGGCGCCCAACCAGCCCTTGTAGGCTGCCAGTTGATCCACAACTTGGCATGAACGGGGAAGACATGAGCGGCATGGACGCGGTGCGGACGGCCTCCCGGGTGGTGGGCCGCCGTACCGCTCTGCGGTATCTCACCATCGGCGTCGGAGCCTCGTTGCTCGCCGCGTGCAAGGGCAACAACAAGGCGGAGGACGACAACGAGGGCGGCGGCAACTCGTCGGGGGTGTCCGGGGTGACGGGCAGGGCGTTCGCGTCCTTCGTACGCGGCTCCTGGAAGGTCACCTCGCAATTGCCGGGCGCGAGCGGCGAGACGCACACGTACTCCGCGATCGTCGAGGACGGCGTCTTCACCCTGGACTTCGGTGGCGGGAAGACGGCGAAGGGCACATGGTCGCTCCAGGGCGGCCGGCTGGCACTGCGGGTGCCCGAGCGGCTGGGCGACGACAGCGGCGAACTCCACGACGCCGCCGCCGAGAACGTTCCGGCGACGGTCGGCGACTCCGTGTCCGTGGGCCTGCCCTGGCAGCCGCCGGGCGAGTCGGGCACCGGTTCCGGCCAGCGCCTCGAAGTGGATTACAACAAGAAGGCCGGCGTACGCATCCGTCACTTCGATTCGAGTGGCAGCATGACCGTCCACCAATGCGTCCGGGCCTGAGGTCAGGCGCGCGGATACCGCGCCAGCCACCCCGGTGACGACCCGGCAGGGCCGTGCAGCGCGGGTCCCTGGGTCATCTCCATCGCGAAATCGTCGGCGAGTTCCAGGATCGTCGGTCGGCCCTCCAGCTCGGTCAGCCAGGCCGGTGGGAGGGCCGTTTCACCGTGGAGGGCGCCGAGGAGGCCGCCGGTCAGGACGCCCGCCGCAGCCGACGGGCCGCTCTGGTTGACCGCGAGGCACAGCCCGTGCCGTACGTCCTCCCCCACCAGCGCGCAGTACACGGCCGCGGCCAGCAGACCGTCCGCCGTACCGTCGCCGGCCAGTTCCTCCACCCGGGACGGACCGGGCAGGCCCTGCCGTACCGCGCCGAGTGCGTGCTGGAGCGCGTCGGATACGGGCTGGTGGCCGGGTCGGACCGCGAGCAGGGCGAGGGCCCGCTGGACGGCGCCGTCCAGGCTCTCCCCGCGGGCGAGTCCGTGCATGATGACGGCGTACGCGCCCGCCGAGAGGTAGGCGATGGGGTGGCCGTGGGTCTGGGCGGCGCACTCCACGGCCAGCTGGATGACCAGTTGGGGTTCCCAGCCGACCAGGAGGCCGAAGGGCGCGGAGCGGGCCACGGCCTCCGGGCCCAGTTCGCCGGGGTTCTTCGGGGTCTCCAGCGTGCCCATGGTCTCGTCGCCGAGTCCCCCGAGCAGGGCCCGGGTCGGGTCCCGCCGGGCGTACAGCCACTCCTCCCGCGCGAGCCAGCCGTCGTCCTTGCGGCGCTCGTCGGGCCCCCAGTCCCGCTGGGTCGCCGCCCACCGCAGATACGCCCGGTGCAGATCGGTCGGCGGATGCCAGGCGCCGGTGTCGCGGCGCACCTGGGCGCGGATCAGCCCGTCCACCGTGAAGAGGGTGAGCTGGGTGTGGTGGGTGACCGTACCGCGCCGCCCGTGCCCGAAGGCCAGGTCGAGCAGCCCTTCCCCGCCGTACACGGAACGGATCTCGTCCAGGGCGAGCGCGTCGGCAGGCCCGCCGAGCGCGTCGCCGACGGCCACGCCGAGCAGCGTGCCGCGCACCCTGCTTCGGAAGTCCTGCTGTTCGGCACGCCCCCAGACGGCACCGGACGTCGTACTCACTCAGACCTCCTCACGGCACCGTCCGTACGTACGACGCTCAGCACTGTAATCGACCAGGGACGGTCGATTCACGGGGGCAAATCATCCCCGCCCGGTCATTCCCGCCCAGCCATGAGCGCTTCGACCCCGTCCAGAATCCGGTCGAGGCCGAAGTCGAGCGGGTCGATACCGGCCGGGCCGAAGGCGCCCTCGGCGATCGCCTTGGTGAGGGCCGGGAAGCGGTCGGCGTGCCGCGCGAGGAGCTCACCGGTGAGCCGGTTCCACTCCCGGTCCTGCTCCTCGTCGTGGTCGAGCACCTGCTGGGCGAGGTTGCGGACGAGTCCGACGAGGAGCAGGAAGACCTGGTGCCGCTGGGCGGCGCCGAGACCGGTCGGCTCCAGGGCGGCGAGCGCCGCATCCAGCCAGCGCAGTTGCCGCGGCCCCATGACCTGACGGCGCATGGCGGTGGCGCCGAGCAGCCAGGGATGGGCGGAGTAGACCCGCGCACACTGCCGGGTCCATTCCCGGACTCCCGCCCGCCAGTCCCCACCCGGCACCCCTGACAGATCCGGTCCCTCGGCCAGCACGTCCTCGACCATCAGCTCGAGGAGTTCGTTCTTCCCGGGGACGTACCGGTACAGCGCCATCGCGGAGACCCCGAACTCACCCGCGACCTTGTTCATGGAGACGGCGTCCAGCCCTTCCCCGTCGGCCAGTTCGACGGCGGCCGCGGCGATCCGCTGCGGGGACAGCTTCGGCTTGGGCCCGCGGGTGGGCTGTTCCTGCTCGCCCCACAGCAGCGCGAGGCTCGCCCGCAGGTCCCGCGGCTTGTCCTGCTCCTTGTTCCGAGCGGCCATGCGGTTCCTCCCCTTCGGTCCGGGCAGAGCCCGTTGACTCCACCCACCAACTGTATATACCGTAAGCACAACTGCTGACGGCATAAACAGTTTAGGGGGAACGCTCATGCTGCTCACGTACCGGGCTCTCAAGCGCGCGTCGCTCGCGAAGAAGCTGCGCATCACCACGCCGAACGGCATCGACGAGTCGTCGTACGTCCGCATCGGCGGCATCGAACAGTGGATCTCCATCCGCGGCGAGGACCTGTCGAACCCGGTGATCCTGGAGATCCACGGCGGCCCCGGCGCCTCCAACCAGGTCTTCACCCCGCGCACCCGCGCCTGGGAGCGGCACTTCACGATCGTGCGCTGGGACATGCGGGGCGCGGGCAGGACCTTCGCGGCGGGCGGCCCTGCGGGCCAGGGCGAGATGACCCTGGACCGCGTCCACGCGGACGCCCTGGAGGTCACCGAGCACGTCCGCGCCCACCTCGGCGTCGCCAAGGTGCTGCTGGTCGCCAACAGCTTCGGCACGGTCACCGGGCTGCGCCTGGCCCGCAACCACCCCGAGCTGTACTCGGCGTACGTCGGCACCGACCAGAACATCATCGGCGGCGGCCGTGACACCTCGTCGTACGAGGCGCTGCTGGCCCGGCTGGAGAGGGCGGGCAAGAAGAAGGAGCTGGCGAAGGTGGCGGCGATGGGCCCGGACCGCACGGCCTGGTCGGCGCAGGAGTGGTCGGAGCACGCGAAGATCGTCGTCACGACCGACCCGCTGACCTACGACACCATGAAGACGGTGGTGATCCGCTCCCTCTGGTTCTCGCCCTCCCACAACCTGCGCGGCCTGCGCTCGTACCTCAAGGGCATGAACTTCTCGGAGCAGTTGGGCCCACAGGCGATGACGATCGACGAGCGGGCCGAGGGCACGTCGTTCCGCCTCCCCGTCTTCATCTTCCAGGGCGACAAGGACGTCCTGACCCCACCGGAGCCGGCACGCCGCTTCTACGAGCAGGTCACGGCCCCGGTGAAGGACTTCGCCCTCATCAGGGACGCCAGCCACTTCGCGTCGTTCCGGCACCCCGACCAGTTCCTGGACCTGATGCTGAGCAGGGTGCGGCCGGTGGTGACCGGGGAGGCGATGGAGCGCTGAAGAGCGTCAGGGCGGCAGCCGGCCCCGGTGCCGTTGCGGTCCGTCAGCGCCGGGAGCCGACTCGGAGCGATACGCGCGACCGCCGCCCGCAGCACATCGGGCGCCGGCTCGGGCATGGGAGCCGTCAGGCTTTGGGGAGGAAGCCGTGGTCTTTCAGCTCCTGCAGGCGGCGATCTCGAACTCGCTGTCCCGGAGCTGCGAGGCCAGCGCCTGGACACTGGTCGGGGCCCCTTCGGGCAGCATCCGGAGGTGGACCCCGACACCGATCGCCATGAGGGACAACTCCGGGTGCTGGGCAAGGTCGCCGTGCCCCGCGAAGATGCGTGCCTTGGGCGTGGGCCGGTACCTGTAGTCCGTCGGCCGGTACTGGTAGGTCATCGGATTCCTCTCCTGAGGGAGCGCTGCAGGTCAGGCCGCTTGCTCGGACGGCACCCGGCAGTCGCGGCAGCACCCTGGCCGCGGGGACCGAAAGGCCCGGTCGCAGCCGTCGCAGGTCTGGAGCGGGTCCGGGCGAGGTGGCGTGCCACTCGGCGGCGGAGCAGCGGGCAGGTGCGGAGGCAGTTGGCTGGTGAGGCGGTGGGCCAGGAAGGCCGCCGGGTGCTTGATCGGGTCCTGGGGGAGGCCTGTCGCGAGGGCGCGTACGACGGCTGTGGGCGGCACGCCTCTGTCCAGCCACTCGGTGACGGCAGGGGCCAGGCGGTGTACGTCCCGTTCGGTGAGGAGCAGGCGGGAATCGTGCGCGCGGAGGCCGGCGAGCAGTTCGGCGGCCTTGCGGGGCGGCACCGGAGCCTTCGGCGGGGCAGGGACGGGGGCCGACTCTTCAGGGGCCCGGGCGGCTTCGACCACCGCGAGACGCGGCCTGTTGTACCAGATCGAGCGGGTCACGACCTGGCCCGATGGAAGACGCTCCTTGGGGCGTGAGTAGAACCCGTACTTCTCCAGCTCGCGCAGGGCGGAGGCGATCCTGATCTCTCCCTCGGGCAACTGCTCCGCCAGCGCCTTGATGCCGACGGGGGCGCCCTCGGGCAGCGACTGGATGTAGCCCCCGATGCCTTTCGCCGTGCTGGACAACTCCGGGTGCTGGAGCAGTTCGTTGCTGATCACGGTGAAGTTCCCGTCGAGAGGTTCCTTCACGTGGGTGACACCGGAGTGGGAACGGCGGGTCTTCGCGCGCGAGGGAGCGCTAGGCTGCTTGTCAGTCATCAGGAAGGTCTCTTCTTCCTCGGTGATCAGGCCCTCGCACTGGGATGCCAGTCCCGGCGAGGGCCGATGCATGTCTGCGGTCTGTTGCCGCTGACGCTGCACCACAACTGCCCTGCCGCGCCAGTTGCGTTGGGCATATTCACTCCGGCGGGTGATCGACGGGGGCGGTGGGGGTGGGTTCGGTTCTTTCCCCGGTTCTTTGGTCTTTTGCGTCGGGAGCCGCCGGGTCACGCCCGGCCGCGTCCCGGTGTCAGCTCGGCCCAGACCGTCTTGGCGTTGGCGGGTGCTTCGTCCACGCCCCACTGGTGGGCGTGGGCCGCCACGATCAGTAGTCCCCGGCCGGACTCCGCGGCTCCGTCCGCCGGGTCGGGGGTTCGCGGGATCCGGTCACCCCGGGCGTCGGTGACCTCGATACGGAGCGTGCCGTCGTCGTACAGCTTCAGGCCGAGCCGGAAGTCCCTTCCCCTCACCCTTCCGTGCAGTACGGCGTTGGCGGCCAGCTCCGCCACCACCTGCGCCGCCTCCTCGAACGGCACGCCCCACTCGTCCAGTTGACGCTCGGTGAGGAGACGGGCGAGACGAGCGCCCCTGCGGGTGGCGGAGAGCTGGATCCTGAGGTGGGTTTTCTGATTCACGTCACCCAGCGTGGCCGCCCCTCCCTACTCTGAACAGCGACGACCACGGTACGGAGCGTGACTGTCCGGGTGATCGGTGCGGTCGTACGGCTCGTATGTCAAAGGGGTGCAAGTGGAGGACGAAGAGGCCGAGGCCGTACTCAAGGCGGTCGGGCGGCAGATCAAGATGTGGCGGGAGTCCGTCGGGATGCGGCAGGCCGAACTGGGGGTTGCGATCGGCTACAGCGAGGAGATGGTCTCCTCGGTGGAACGCGGGCGCAGGCTCCCCAAGCCGGACTTTCTCGACAAGGCTGATGAAGTACTGCGTGCGGATGGGAAGTTGTCCGCGATGAAGGAGGACGTGGAGAAGGCGCGGTATCCGAAGAACGTTCGGGACCTGGCCAAGCTGGAGGCAGAGGCAGTTGAGTTGGGAGCCTACGCGGCCCTCCACATCCATGGCCTCTTGCAGACCGAGGAGTACGCACAGGCGTTGTACGCCATGCGACGGCCCGCGTACACCGAGGAGGAGATCGACCGCCTCGTCTCCGCGCGCATGGCGAGGAAGTCGGTCTTCGAGCGCGTCCCCCTGGCGCAGATCACGTTCGTGCAGGAAGAGGCGACTCTCAGGCGGCCGATCGGCGGCAGAATGGTGTTGCGGCAGCAGCTGGAACGCCTGCTGGAAATGAGCAAGTTGCGGCATGTGGTGATCCAGGTGATGCCCACGGACTGTGAGGATCACGCAGGCATGATGGGCTCGATCCAGCTGCTGAAACTCCGGAGCGGCAAGACCCTGGGCCACACTGAAGGCCAGCTGTACAGCCGAGTGATCAGTGATCCCCGGGAGGCCCAGATCATGGAGATGCGCTATGGAATGGTCCGGGCGCAGGCGCTCGCGCCCCGAGAGTCACTGGCCTTCATCGAGAAAGTACTGGAGAGGGAGACATGACTGCCCTGAACTGGTTCAAGAGCAGCTACAGCGGCAACGACGGTCCTGAATGCGTCGAAGTAGCCATAACCCCCGCCACCATCCACATCCGCGACTCCAAGAACAGGGAAGGCGCCCGACTCGCCTTCAGGGACGCCACCTGGACGGAGTTCCTGGACTTCGCCGTTCACGCTTGATTCTGGCTCAATGCGCATGTGAGGAGGGGGCGTTCGTCAGGGAGAATCCAGCCATGACCACCACCCCCACACGCCACACCGGCCTCAGGCTTGCCGCCGGTGTGCTCACCGGCATACTCGCCCTCTACATCGCCCTGGTCGCCCTCGGGAACATCACCGACTTCGGCACGAACCAGCAGTTCGTGCGGCACGTCCTGGCGATGGACACGACCTTCAAGGACGACGACCTGATGTGGCGGGCGATCACCAGCACCGCGCTTCAGGACACCGCGTACGTCGCGATCATCGTGTGGGAGACCGTCGCCGCGCTCGTCCTGATCTGGGGCACCTGGCTCTGGACGCGGCGGGATCACGACCGGGCCCGGCGCTGGTCCACCTACGGGCTGCTGATGCTCGTCCTGCTCTTCGGTGCCGGGTTCATCGCGATCGGCGGTGAGTGGTTCTCGATGTGGCAGTCGAAGACCTGGAACGGGCTGGACGCCGCCACCCGGGTGTTCCTGCTCAGCGGGGTCGCGCTGATCGTCAACCAGCTGCCGGGGCAGCGCCCGCAGGACGCGGCTAGTTGACGACCGTGACCTTGGTCCCCTGATCGCCGAAGGCCCACAGCGCGGCTCCGTCCTCCTTGTGGAGGCGGATGCCGCCCAGCTTCTGGCCGTTCGCCGGCGGTGGCGGCGAGGCGCCGTCGAGGGCGTTGGAGAAGGCTATGTTCACGCCGGACACCTTGGTGAAGTACATGACGTGCTCGATCTGGACCCCGTCCGAGCCCTTGAGGGACTGGATGCGCAGGGTGACCGAGAAGCGGCCGGGCTGCGGGCTCACCGTGCCCGGCCACACCGTGAACGTGCGGGTCGGCTTGCCGGTCGCGTCGACCAGCCAGACCCGCTTCCCGCCGAGCGAGTAGACGATCCGGCGGCCCGTGCCGGACGCGTCCGGCAGCGCGGGCGGTCCCGACGGCTTCGGTTTCGCGGGCGCGTGGGCACCCGCCGATGCCGACTGGCTGGGCTTGGCCGTCGCGGCCGTGGGATGCGGCCCGTGGTCCGCCTGCACGGCCAGGAAGACGACGGCAGCGGTCGCCCCCGCCGTCAGACCGGAGACCCAGGCCCACGAGGGCAGTCGGGCAGCCACGGGTACGCATCTCCTCCGCTACAGGTCCCCCTTCTCAGCACAGGGGTCGGATCATCGTACTCAGTCCAGGACGGGGAGCAGATCCGGCAGGTGCCCGTCGGAGGCCTCCGCCGCCCGCTGCCGCTCCTGAGGCACCTCGCCGTACAGGGTCGTACGCGGCTTCGCCGGGCGGCCGGCCGCCTCGGCCACGGCAACCAGCTCCCTGATCGACTTGTACGAGCCGTACGACGAGCCCGCCATGCGGGAGATCGTCTCCTCCATCAGCGTGCCGCCCAGGTCGTTCGCCCCGGAGCGGAGCATCTCCGCCGCACCCTCCGCGCCCAGTTTGACCCAACTTGTCTGGATGTTGGGGATGTGGGGGTGGAGAAGGAGCCTTGCCATCGCCGTCACCGCACGGTTGTCCCGCGTGGACGGGCCCGGGCGCGCGATGCCCGCCAGGTACACCGGCGCGTTCGTGTGGATGAAGGGGAGCGTCACGAACTCCGTGAAGCCGCCCGTCCGCTGCTGGATCCCGGCCAGCGTGCGCAGGTGGCCCAGCCAGTGGCGGGGCTGGTCCACGTGGCCGTACATCATCGTCGAGGAGGAGCGGATGCCCAGCTCGTGGGCCGTCGTGATCACCTCGGTCCACGTGGCCGTGGGCAGCTTGCCCTTGGTCAGCACCCAGCGGACCTCGTCGTCCAGGATCTCCGCCGCAGTGCCGGGGATGGAGTCGAGTCCGGCCTCCTTCGCGGCGGACAGCCATTCACGGATGGACATGCCGGTGCGGGTCGCGCCGTTCACCACCTCCATGGGGGAGAAGGCGTGCACGTGCATGCCGGGGACCCGGTCCTTGACCGCCTTCGCGATGTCGAAGTACGCCGTGCCGGGCAGGTCGGGGTGGATGCCGCCCTGCATGCACACCTCGACCGCGCCCACGTCCCACGCCTGCTGGGCCCGGTCCGCCACCTGCTCCAGCGACAGCGTGTAGGCGTCCGCGTCCGTCCTGCGCTGTGCGAAGGCACAGAAGCGGCAGCCCGTGTAACAGACGTTGGTGAAGTTGATGTTGCGGGTGACGATGTACGTCACGTCGTCGCCCACCGCCGATCTGCGCACGTCGTCCGCCACCCGGCACAGCGCGTCCAGCGCCGGGCCGTCCGCGTGGAACAGGGCCAGGGCCTCGGCGTCGGTCAGGCGAGTCGGGTCGTCGGCGGCCGTGCGCAGCGCCTGGCGTACGTCCGTGTCGATGCGCTCCGGTGCCATGCCGGGGGCCGCCGCCTCGCGCAGCGCCTCCCAGTCGCCGTACACCTCGTCGAAGTCGTCGCGCCGGTCGGCCGTACGGCCCTCGGTGTCGATCGTGCGGTGCAGGTCCGTGCGGCCGGTGGGTACGAAGGCCTCCTCCGGCTCCTGCCACGGGCGCCCCTCGACCACCGCGTCCGGCAGGGCGAGGCCGGTCTCCGGGTCGGCGAGCGCGTCCACGTGCGGGCGCAGGCGCGGGTCCAGCCAGGGCTCGCCCCGGCGGACGAACTCGGGGTACACGCACAGGCGTTCACGCAGCTCGAAGCCGACGGCGCGGGAACGCTCGGTGAGTTCCTCGATCATCGGCCAGGGGCGTTCCGGGTTGACGTGGTCGATGGTGAGCGGGGACACCCCGCCCCAGTCGTCGATGCCGGCGCCGATCAGCCGCTCGTACTCGGCGTCGACGAGGTTCGGCGGGGCCTGGAGGCAGGCGCTCGGGCCCATGATGTGCCGGGCCACCGCCACCGTGGCGACCAGGTCGTCCAGTTCGGCGTCCGGCATGCCGCGCATCGCCGTGTCCGGCTTGGCGCGGAAGTTCTGGATGATCAGCTCCTGGATGCCGTGGTAGGCCCGCGACACCTTCCGCAGCGCGAACAGGGACTCAGCGCGCTCCTCGTACGTCTCACCGATGCCGATCAGCAGGCCGGAGGTGAAGGGCACCGAGGAGCGTCCCGCGTCCTCCAGCACCCGCAGCCGTACGGCCGGTTCCTTGTCCGGGGAGCCGAAGTGCGGGCCGCCGGGCTCGGACCACAGCCGGGTGGCCGTCGTCTCCAGCATCATGCCCATGGAAGGGGCCACGGGCTTCAGCCGCTGGAAGTCCGTCCACGTCAGCACGCCCGGGTTGAGATGGGGCAGCAGGCCCGTCTCCTCCAGGATGCGGACCGAGATGGCGCGGACGTAGGCGATGGTGTCGTCGTAGCCGTGCGCGTCCAGCCACTCGCGCGCTTCCGGCCAGCGGTCCTCCGGCTTGTCGCCGAGGGTGATCAGGGCTTCCTTGCAGCCGAGGGCGGCGCCCTTGCGGGCGACGTCGAGCACCTCGTCGGGGGACATGAACATCCCGTGGCCCGCCCGGCGCAGCTTGCCGGGGACGGTGACGAACGTGCAGTAGTGACACTTGTCCCGGCACAGCCGGGTCAGGGGGATGAAGACGCTCTTCGAGTAGGTGATGACACCGGGCCGGCCCGCCGCCTGAAGGCCCGCGTCACGCACCCGGGCGGCGGACGCGGCGAGGTCGGTGAGGGCCTCGCCGCGGGCCTGGAGGAGCACCGCCGCCTCGGAGACGTCGAGGGCGACGCCGTCCCGGGCACGTTTGAGGGCGCGACGCATGGAGTTCGCGGTCGGGCCGGTCCCGGAGGTCGCGGAAGTCGTCATCCCTTGAGCATACGTTCGGGCTGATCACGCCAGTGGGGTCTCAACGCGCCTGAGGGAAGCTCGCGTACGCGTCCAGCACCCGCAGCACCTCCGCCTCCTGCGCCGAGGGCAGTTGGACGACCGTCTCCTCGATGCCCAGCTCCGCGTAGTGGGCGAGCTTGCCAGGGGTGGGGTGGACGGCGTACGGCACCACCTGGAGGGCGGCCGGGTCGCGGCCGGCGTCCGCCCAGACGGACCGCAGCACGGGCAGCGACTCGCCGAGCCCCCGGCCGCCGATCGGCAGCCAGCCGTCGGCGTACTCGGCGATGTGCGCGAACAGCTTGGGCCCCGCCGCCCCACCGACGAGCGTGCGGGGGCCGACGACCGGCCCGCGCGGCTTCTGCGCCGGCTTGGGAAACGCGAAGCTGGGCCGCACGCTGCCGAACCCACCTTCGTACCCCACCGGTTCCTCGGACCACAGCGCCCGCATCAGGCCCATCCGGTCCCGGACCAGCTCCCGGCGGCCGCGCCACTCGACACCGTGGTCGGCGGCCTCCTCGACGTTCCAGCCGAAGCCGAGGCCGAGGGTGAAGCGGCCGCCGGAGAGGTGGTCGAGCGTGGCGATCTGCTTGGCCAGGCCGATGGGGTCGTGCTGGGCGACCAGCGTGATCCCGGTGCCCAGCGCCAGCCGCTCGGTCACGGCCGCGGCCTGGCCGAGGGCGACGAAGGGGTCGAGCGTGCGGCCGTACTCGCGGGGGAGGTCGCCGCCGGCGGGGTAGGGGGTGGTCCGCTCGATGGGGATGTGGGTGTGCTCGGGGAGATACAGGCCGCTGAATCCCCGGGATTCCAGTTCGCGGGCCAGGCGCGTGGGGGTGATGGTCTCGTCCGTGAGGAAGATCGTGACGGCGATGCGCATGGGGCATCTGTACCGGGTACTGTCCCATATGTCCATACCAACTGGTCGGGACTTGGGGCGCCTGCCGTAGGGACCGGTTGGTCTTCGTCGGCGGGTGCGGGTTCGTTGTGGCTTGTCGCGCCCACGCGGCGGAGCCGCAAATTGATACTGTCCCGCGCCCCTTGCGTCGGCTTACGTTGATGGTGTGACGACGTTGCGCGGAACCTTGCCACCGGGCTCACCTGACTACGTCTATCTGCCCTTCGAAGTCCCCTCCGGCACGGGTGAGTTGAAGGTCTCCTACACCTATGACAAGCCCGCCGTCCCACCCGGCACCCCCGGCAACGCCCTCGACATCGGGCTCTTCGACGTGCGCGGTGTCCAGCTGGGCGGGCGGGGGTTTCGGGGGTGGTCGGGTGGGGCCCGTACGGAGTTCTTCGTGCGGGCGGACGAGGCGACGCCCGGCTATCTTCCCGGGCCGCTGCATCCCGGGACCTGGTACATCGCGCTCGGGCCGTACACGGTGGCGCCGCAGGGGCTGTCGTACGAGGTGACGGTCACCGTCTCGGAAGGTGAGCCCGGCGAGACGCCCCGGCCGGTCCACCCGCCGTCCCGCGCCCGGGGCCGGGGGCGGGCCTGGTACCGCGGCGACTGTCATCTTCACTCCTGGCACTCCGACGGGCGCCGCACCCCGGCCGAGATCGGGGCGCTGGCCCGGGCGGCCGGGCTGGACTTCGTCAACAGCTCCGAGCACAACACGACGTCCTCCCATGCCCATTGGGCAGACGTGGCGGGCGACGACCTGCTGGTCCTGCTGGGTGAGGAGGTCACCACACGGAACGGGCACGTGCTGGCCCTCGGGACCGAGCCGGGCACCTTCGTGGACTGGCGGTACCGGGCCCGGGACGGGCGCTTCGGGCACTTCGCGCGGCGCATCCGGGAGGCCGGCGGGCTGGTCGTACCGGCCCATCCGCACGCCACGTGCGTCGGGTGCGGCTGGCGGTTCGGGTTCGGGGAGGCGGACGCGGTCGAGGTGTGGAACGGGCCGTACACGCCCGATGACGAGGTGGCGCTGGCCGCCTGGGACGCCCGGCTCGTCGCGTCCGCGCGCGAGGGGCGGCGGTGGCTGCCGGCCATGGGCAACAGCGACGCCCACCGTGACCCGGACGCGGTCGGCACGCCCCAGACGGTCGTCCTCGCCGAGGACCTCACGCGCGCGGCGATCCAGCAGGGTCTGCGCGCCGGCCGCTCGTACGTGGCCGAGTCGCAGCACGTGGCGCTCGCCTTCACCGCTGCGGGTGACGGCCGGGAGGCCGGCATCGGCGAGCGGCTGGAGGTGCCGGACGGCACCCCGGTGACCGTCCGTCTGGAGGTCTCCGGCGCCCCGCGCTGCTCCGTCCGCTTCGTCACCGACCAGGGCACGCTGTTCACCAGTGAGCCGCTGCCGGTGTCCGGGGAGGGCGTGGTCGAGTGGCGCACGACACCGGCGAACGCGGCCTATGTCCGGGCGGAGTTGCGCCACGAGACGGCCCTGGGCCCGCTGCCGGGCGCGATGGCCGCGTTCACCAACCCGGTCTTCCTCGGGGCTACTTGATCTGGGCGGCGGCCCACTCGGCCCACTCCCGGCGCATCGCGTTGAAGCGCAGGCCGTACTCCAGGGCGATGCGGCCGTAGACGGAGAGGTTGTCGTCGTCCCAGTCGATGGCCTCGTCGAGCTGTTTCAGCTGCTCGTGCTCGCGCGCGGACATCTCGACCAGCTCGGTCAGATACGCGCGGGCCTGCTCGGGGCGCAGCACACCCAGGAAGAAGACGCGCAGGAGCAGGTCGCTGCGGGTGTTGCGCTGGGGCTTGGTCTCGGTCAGCCAGTGGCGCAGCTCGGCCAGGCCCTCTTCGGCCAGGGTGTACTCCTTGCGGCCGCGCGGCCCCTCGGCGGCCACCGTGATCAGCCCGGAGCCCGCCAGCTTGGTCAGCTCGGTGTAGATCTGGCTCTGGGTGGCCGGCCAGACGTTGGCCAGCGAGGTCTCGAACCGCTTCAGCAGGTCGTACCCGCTCGCGGGGCGCTCCGAGAGCAGGCCGAGCAGTGCGTGTTTGAGGCTCATGACCCCCAGCTTACCTTCCACTCTTGACATGTCATGAGCCGACCTTCTACTTTTGACATGTCAGACCAGGAACCAAGACCACACCAGAGCAAGACCGCATCGAAAAACGGGGAAACCAATGTCGTACCTGCGCACGTTCTTGCCGTGGATCGTCTTCGCCGTCTTCCCTTCCGGGGACTGGCAGTGGGGCGCGCTGGCCGCCCTGCTGGCCGCCGTCGCGATCATCGCCAAGGAGAAGCAGTCCGGCACCGGATTTGACGCACTCATCATCGAATCCGGCTCGGCGATCTTCTTCGCCGTCCTCGCGGCCATCGCCTTCGCCGACCCGCACTCGGGCGTGCACGACTACTCCGCGTCGCTCTCCTCCGGCACCCTCGCCCTCATCGCCGGCGTCTCGCTGGCCATAGGCCGGCCGTTCACCCTGGGCATCGCCAAGCGCAGCACCCCGCCCGAGGTCTGGGGCCTGAAGCCGTTCATCCGGACCAACGTCGTCATCACCGCCGTGTGGACCGCGGCCTTCGTGGCGACCGCCGTCGCCCTCGCCCTGGCGGCCCACGCCGGTCATGCCCACTCGACCGCCGCCACGGTGATCCAGATCGCCGGCTTCGCCGTCCCGATGGTCTTCACCGTGCGCTACGTCGCCCACGTCCAGGCCAAGGCCGGGCAGGTGGCCCGGTGAACCCGAAGCACCTCAGCGGCAACTACGCCCCGGTCACCGAGGAACTCACCACGCACGACCTGCCGGTGACCGGCACGATCCCGCCAGAGCTGGCCGGCTGGTACCTGCGCAACGGCCCGAACCCGGCCGACGCCGCCTCCGGGCACTGGTTCTTCGGCGACGGCATGGTGCACGGCGTCCGCCTCGACGGGGGGCGGGCCGTCTCCTACCGCAACCGGTGGGTGCGCACCACCCGGTTCACCGACGGGGCGCGGATGTACGACGACCAGGGCCGGCGGGACCTCACCTCCGGCCCCGCCAACACCCACGTGGTCCGGCACGCCGGCCGCACCCTCGCGCTGGTCGAGACGGCCCTGCCCTACGAGCTGACCTGCGACCTCGACACCTTGGGCCCCTACGACTTCGACGGCCGGCTGGGGACCGCGATGACGGCCCACCCGAAGTCCTGCCCGGTCACCGGCGAACTGCACTTCTTCGGCTACGGCATGGTGGAGTCCACCCACCTCACCTACCACCGGGCCGACGCCACGGGCGAGTTGGTGGTCAGCAGGCCCATCGAGGTGCCGGGCCCGACGATGCTGCACGACTTCGCGCTCACCGCCGAGCACGTCGTCTTCATGGACCTGCCAGTCGTCTTCGACCTCGAACTCGCCCTGACCGGCGGGACGATGCCCTACCGCTGGGACGACGGATACGGCGCCCGGCTCGGCGTCCTGCGCCGCGACGACCCGTACGGCGAGGTCCGCTGGTTCGCCGTGGACCCCTGCTACGTCTTCCACTCGCTCAACGCCCATGACGCGCCGGACGGCACGATCGTCCTGCACGTCATGCGCTACCCGGAGATGTACCGTCGCTCCGCCGACGGCAGCACCGCGCCGCAGCAGGCCGTGCTGTGCAAGTGGACCATCGACCCGGTCCGCGGGACGGTGCGCGAGGAGCAGGTCGACGACCGCCCGGGCGAGTTCCCCCGCGTCGACGACCGCCTGACCGGCCTCGACTCCGCCCACGGACACGTGACCTGCGGCACCTCACTGGTCCGCTACGACCTGACGACCGGCTCGGCCACCGCGCACGACTTCGGCCCCGGCCGCACCCCGGGCGAGGCCGCGTTCGCCCCGGCCGACGACGCGCCCGGCGGCCCGGGCTGGCTCATGACGTACGTCCACGACGCCACCACCGACCGCAGCGACCTGGTCGTCCTGGACACCGCCGACCTCGCCGCGCCCCCGGTTGCCACGATCCACCTGCCGGCGCGGGTGCCGTTCGGCTTCCACGGCAACTGGCTGGCCGACCGGGCCTAGGTCCTGTCGCCAAACTCCCGTCGTCCGGTTTGGCGACAGGGCCTAGGGGGTGTGCTCGCCCCGGCCGCGGGCGTCGCGGCGCAGGCCCAGAATCTCGGCGACCGTGTCCAGCCAGCGGGCGGTGTGGGTCTCGCCCTCCGGGGTGCCGGCGAGCTGCGCGGCGGTCTCCAGCCAGTCGCGCAGCAGCTCGGACGCCTCCCGGGAGGGCAGCGGCTCGGGCAGCTCGGCGGCGTAGCGCAGCCCGCCTGCGCGGACGATCTTCGCGACGTACGAGACCGAGCGCGGTACCACGCCGAGCCGGTCGAGTGTGACGGCGGCCGCGACGGCGCCGTCACCGAACAGGGCGGTGCGGAAGGCGTCCTGGGTGAGGCCGTAGCGGAGCAGGACGGGCACGTCGGTGGTGGCGAGGACCTCGTCGTCGGTGCGGGATGCGGAGGGCATGGGCAACGTTTCCGGTTCTCGGTGGGGGTCAGCGGACCGTGATCGTGTAGACGAAGAACGCCGGTCTGTCGTCCGGTGTGCTCGTCGCGGTCGGGTACGGGCTCGTCGATGCCTTGCCGGAGGCGGTCGCGCTCGGGATCGGAGCCGCCGACTGGGTGCCGCTGTGACAGCTGCCCATGGGGCAGTGCAGGAGTTTCACGGTGGCCTTGCCGGGCTTGCGTGCCGTGAAGTCGAAGAACTGGGTGCCGTCGCCGCCACCGATGTTGTCGCTGCCCTCTTCATCTTCCCGCTTGCCCCGGTACTTCACCACGTTCGCGTCAGGCCGGGGCTCGGCCAGGTACCAGTTCTGCCCGAGCGCGGGATTCGCCGGCACCTTCAGGGTGAACTCGTCCCCCGCGTCCACCGTGATGGCACGCTTCTCGGTGCCGTACTCATCGGCTCCCCCCGAAGAACCGCAGCCGGTCAGCAGGAGGACTCCGGCCGCGGCGGCGGCCAGCGGGGTCAGTATGGTGCGCATGTTCACGGTTGCTCAGTTCTGCTGGATGTAGACGGTGTCGACATTGCCCTTGTGCGCGGCCGAGTAGCGGTCGTCCGCAGCCGCGCTGAGGTCACCGCTGATGAAGTCCTCTTCACTGACCCAGGTGGTGACGCCCCACGGGTTGTAGATCTGGAGCCTGCCCCCCTCCTGGCCGATGATCATCATGCTGTGGCCGTGCCGGTCGCCGTTCTCGTCGTACCGCTCGATGTTGATGGGCACGGGCTTGCCCTCGGCGACGGACTTCTCGATGTCGGGCAGAACGTTGCGCCGGTCGTCCTCACCGCCCATGCCCTGGGCCTCGTAGTGGTCGCCGGTGTGCGGGCTCAGCTCCTTGTTGGAGATCTCCTCCTGCCCGTCCTTGTCCATGCCGTCCGGATGCTCGTCCCACCACCAGCCTGCGTTGTCGCCGTCGCCCTCCTCGTGCATGCGGAGCTGTTCGTCGGTCAGGCGCTTGCGGAAGTGCTCCGGGTCGTCGTCCGTGCCGTCGGGGCCGCCGGTCAGCGACAGGGCGTACACGGGGTCCACGATGGCACGCGCGGTGACGGTGGAGGAGGGCACGCAGGTCTCGCCGTCCTGGTCCCACAGCTTGCCCTTGAAGTCCTGGTTCTCCTGGCTCGTAGCCGACGAATCGACGTTCGTCGACACCGGCGCCAGGTGCTCCCGCAGCCACACCTCGTCCTTGCCGTGGATCTTGCCCCCGAACGTGGCGACCTCGTCGACGGAGTTGCCCGCGGCGAGGGCCTTCATCAGGTACGCCTTCTCCTGCGGCGTCGAGGCGTCGGCCAGGAGCTTCTCCATCCGTGCGCGATCGGCCGGTGAGAGCTTCTCCATGGCGCGCCCGGACCGTTCCAGGTCGTTCGCCGTGAGGATCTCGTTCAGCTCGGGATCGCCACCCACGTTGCTGGTGTCGGCCAGCATCAGACGGTCGACCGCGGACAGCTCGTCGGTCTTCATCTTGCCGGCGCGGGCCTCGGCGGCCCACTTGTTCAGGTCGCGGGCGGCATGGCGCGCGGCGTCGTCGGCGGTGACGGCGGCCTGGTGGAGCAGGTGGACGCCGGAGGAGGCCACGGAGCGGGCCTTCAGCCGCGTCGACTCCTCGTCGTCGTCCTCGTGCAAGTCGTCGAAGAAGCCGTCCTTGCCGCCCAGCATGCCGCGCGCCTCGCGCAGCTTGGCGCGGCCGTCGCCGTCGTCCTTCTGCGCGACCTTGAGCCAGTCGGCCAGGTTCAGCAGGGCGTTGCCGCCGCCCCGGAGCGCCTCGGACATCTGCACGGCGGACCGCGAGGCGGCGGAGATCGCGTCGGAGGCGAGGACGCTGGTGTCGCCGACCCACACGTCCGGCAGGCCCTTGCGGGCCACCTTGTCGACCCGCTCGGAAACGCTGAGGGCGTTGTCGGCCTGGCCCCGGTACTGCTTGCCCAGTGTCTCCAGCGTGGCCGGGTCGCCCACCGGGGCGGACACGGCGAGCGCGGAGTCGATCGCGTCGATCAGGTCGTTCTTGCTGTCGGCCGAGGCGATGTCGTCGCTCAGCCCGGCCAGCCGCTTACGGCGGTCGGTGGTGGATTCCGTCATCGGGCGGTCCTCAGTAACTCGACAGAGCCGAGGGACGCTCGGCGTACGCGGGCATGGTGCTGACGGTGCCGTCGCCGACCCGGACCCGGGCGGCCTGCGTCGATACGAGGCCGTCGCTGCCGCCGTAGGCGCCCTTGGACGCACGGACCTTGTCCGCGAGTTCGTGCAGCGCGTCCGTGAGCGTCTTGGCCTCCGCCTCCCAGGCCGTGGCGTACGCGTCGAACGCCGGCCCGGAGTCGGAACCCCCGAGCGCGTCCTGCGTGTAGCAGGCCGTGGGGTCGATCGCCTTGGCGATCTTCCCGGTGTCGGTGCCCGCGCCGTCCAGTTCGTTGGCCTGGCCGGTCATGCCGGACTTGACCTGGTAGCCGTCCGAAGACGCGCCCATCACTGCCCCCCGTTGCAATCGATCACGACCGCGAGGGAGGCTAACACGCGCCAGTCGTACGCCTGTCCACGCAACCACACTCCCTCCACAGCTGCCGCAGCACCCGCGCGAGGCATGCGTCCGGATACCGTTCCGGCAGGAGAGCAGGAGAGCAGGAGAGCAGGAGAGCCCGAGAGATGTCACGCAAGGCCGCCGACCTCAAGCACCGGATCGTCACCCGCGTCCAGCGCCACGTGGCCAACCCGCTCAACCGGCGCCTGCCGTTCCAGACCGTCCTGGAGACCACCGGCCGCACCTCCGGCCTGCCCCGGCCCACGCCGGTGGGCGGACGCCGGATCGGCGACTCCTTCTGGATCGTCTCGGAGTTCGGGTTCAGGTCCCAGTACGTGCGCAACATCCAGGCCGACCCGAGGGTCCGCGTCCGCATCCGCGGCCGCTGGCACCACGGCACCGCCCACCTCCTGCCGGAGGACGACGCCGTGGCCCGTCTGCGCGCCCTGCCCCGCTTCAACAGCGCGGCCGTACGGGCGCTCGGCACCGACCTGCTGACGGTGCGCGTGGACCTCACGGACTGAGCCCGCTCACCCCGGCCACACGATCGCCTGCACCTCGCTGTACGCATGCAGGGCGTAGGAGCCCACGTCCCGGCCGACCCCGCTCTGCTTGAAGCCGCCGAAGGGGGCCTCCATGTTGCGGCCGACCGTGTTGATGCCGACGCCGCCTGCCCGCAGCTGTCGGGCCACACGGAAGGCGCGGGCCACGTCGCCCGACCAGACGTAGTCGATCAGGCCGTAGTCGGAGTCGTTGGCGAGGGCCACGCCCTCGTCCTCGTCGTCGAAGGGGACCACCGCCACCACCGGTCCGAAGATCTCCTCCCGGGCGACCCGCATGTCGTTCGTGCAGCCGGCCAGGAGGGTGGGGGTGACGTAGAACCCGCGGTCAAGTGAGGGGCGTTCACCGCCCACGACCACCGTTGCGCCTTCCTTGCGCCCCAGATCGACGTACGACTCCACGCGCGCCCGGTGCTCGGCGGAGATGAGCGGACCCACGACCGTGTCCTGGTCGGCCGGATCCCCCACCTTCAACCGGCTTGCGTAGACAGCCAGTTGCTCGACGAGGCGGTCGTACACGCCCCGCTGGGCCAGCACCCGGGTCGGCGCCGTGCAGATCTGCCCGCTGTAGAAGGAGAACGTCGTCCCGATCCCGGCCACCGCCGACGTGAGGTCGGCGTCGTCGAAGACGAGGGCCGCCCCCTTCCCGCCCAGCTCCATCAACTGGCGCTTCATGTCCCGCCCGCACGCCTCGGCGATGCGCTGCCCGACGGCCGTGGAGCCGGTGAAGCTCACCATGTCGACGTCGGACGACGCGACGGCGGCCGCACCGACGTCCGTGGCCCGCCCGGAGACCACGTTCACCACACCCGCCGGTGCGCCCGCCTCCTGCAGCGCCTCGGCCATCCGGTACACGGACAGCGGGTCCTGCGGAGCCGGCTTCACGACCACCGTGTTGCCCATGGCCAGGGCCGGGGCGACCTTGCCGGCCGGGTTGGCCCACGGGTTGTTGTACGAGGTGACGCAGGTGACCACGCCGACGGGCTGCCGTACCGCCAGCGCCCCCATCACCCCCGCCCGCCCCATCGGCCCGGCCTCGTTGATCTGCGGAGCGATCGCCCACTCGGCCGGCTCCACGGTGGCGTACCGGCGGAAGCGGGCGGCGGCCACCCCGACCTGCATCGCCCGGGCCGTCCCGGTCGTCGCCCCGGTCTCGGCCCGCGCCAGCTCGGCGTACGGGCCGAGCCGCCCGCGGATGATCTCCGCGGCCCGCCCGAGCACCGCGGCCCGCTCCCCCGGGCTGGTCCGCGACCAGGCCGCGAACGCCTCCCGGGCCGCGGCACAGGCCTCCCGCACCTGCTCCACCGAGGCCTCCGGCGCCTGCCCGACGGTCTCCTCGGTGGCCGGGTCGGTCACCGGGTAGTACCCGGCAGCCGGCTCCACCCACCGCCCGCCGACGAACAGCCGCTGCCCCTCGCTCACCTGGTGCTCACCGTCCCGGTGTCCCGCCCGGACCGCAGCACCCGGCCCGGTACGGCCCCGCTCACCACGTCGTCCCGGATCGCCTCGACCCCGTTGACCCACACGGCCCGTATCCCGAGCGCCCTGGAGTCCAGCCGTGGGCTGTCGCCCGGCAGGTCGTGCACCAGGGTGGCCTGCCCGGCGTCGATCCGCTCCGGGTCGAACAGCACCAGGTCCGCATGCCAGCCCTCCCGGATCCGGCCGCGCTCACGCAGCCCGAAGAGCCGCGCCGGGTCGTCGGTCAGCATCTTCACCGCCTGCTCCAGACCGACCAGCTTCCGGCCGCGCAGACAGTCCCCGAGGAACCGGGTGGTGTACGGCGCCCCGCACATCCGGTCCAGGTGCGCCCCCGCGTCCGAGCCGCCGAGCAGCACGTCCTCGTGCTGCCAGGTCTCGGCGCGCAGGGCCCAGGAGGCGGGGTCGTTGTCGGTGGGCATCGGCCACAGGACCGTACGGAGCTCGTCGTTGGCGCAGATCTCCACCAGGCAGGTGAAGGCGTCCTGCCCGCGCTCGGCGGCGATGTCCCGCACCACCCGCCCGGTCAGCCCGCGGTTGGCCTCGCTGTACGTGTCCCCGATGACGTACCGCCCGAAGTTCGCGAGCCGCCGGAAGACGCCCGCCTCCTTCGACTCGGCCCGCCGCAGCATCTCCTTTCGGACCTCAGGGTCGCGCAGCCTGGCGATCCTCTCCGGCACCGGCAGACCGAGGATCGGCCCCCACCCCGGGATGAGGTTCAGGGCGCAGAAGGTGCCCAGGGACATGTTCATCGGGGTCAGGATCGGCATGGTGAGCGCCACGACCCGTCCACCGGCCTTCCGTGCCCGCTCACTGGCACTGAGCTGCCGGGGCACCCGCTCCGGAACGGCCGCGTCGATGGTCAGGACGTTCCAGTTCAGGGGCCGTCCCGCCGCCGCGCTCATCTCGACGAACAGATCGATCTCTTCATCGCTGAACTGGTCCAGGCAGCCGGCGACGATCGCCTCGATCTGCGTGCCCTCGTGCTCCCCGACGGCCCGGGCCAGCGCCAGCAGCTCCTGGGGCCGCGCGTGCCGGGAGGCCACGGGCTGCCCGTCACCGTCGGAGTGCGTACTGGACTGGGTGGTGGACAGCCCCCAGGCCCCCGCGTCCATGGCCTCGTGGAACAGCCGCAGCATCTGCTCCAGCTGCTCCTCGCTCGGCTGCCCGCCGACGGCCTCCGGCCCCATCACGTACCGCCGCAGCGCACAGTGCCCCACCATGAACCCGGCGTTGACCGCGATCCGCCCCTCCAGGGCATCCAGATACTCCCCGAAGCCGCTCCAACTCCACGGCGCCCCCTCCTCCAGCGCCACCAGGGACATCCCCTCCACCTTGGACATCATCCGCCGGGTGTAGTCGGCGTCCTCGGGGCGATCGGGATGCAGAGGCGCGAGCGTGAACCCGCAGTTCCCGGCGGCCACGGTCGTCACCCCGTGGTTCAGGGAGGGCGTGGCGTACGGGTCCCAGAAGAGCTGGGCGTCGTAGTGGGTGTGGGGGTCCACGAAGCCGGGGGCGAGGACGAGGCCGGCGGCGTCCTCGGTGGTGCGGGATTCTTCGGTGATCCGGCCGACGGCGGCGATCCGGCCGCCTCGTATGCCGACGTCGGCGGTGCGGGCGGGGGCACCCGTGCCGTCGACCACGGTTACTGCCCTGATCAGGTGGTCCAACATGCCCGGAGCCCCCTCATACGGCCTGACGGAACCGAGTCGTCCGGTGCACCGGATCCGTGTCGATCTTCGGAATGACGTGCTCCCCGATCAGACGGATGGTCTGGAGGGTCTCCTCCTTCGGCACCCCCACCGGCAACCCGAAGCTCAACTGATCCGCCCCCGCCTGCTCCCACCGCTTGCACTGCCGCAGCACCTCGTCCGGATCCCCGCAGATCAGCAGCTCCTCCTCGATGAGCAGCTCCACGAACTCCGGCGTGTACCGGGGCAGCGTCTCCGGCCACACCGGGAAGCCCTCGGGCCGCGGGAACGTGTCGTGGTACCGGAACACCAGCGACGGCAGATAGTGCAGCCCCCCGTTCACCGCGATCTCGATCGCCTCCGCGTGCGTGGGCGCACAGATCGCCGTGGTCGTCACCATCACGTTGTCGTTGACGAAGTCCCCGACCGGCTCCGCGTTCACCACCGCCGTCTTGTACTGCTCCAGCACCCACTCCATGTCGGACACCTTCTGGATGCTGAAGCCCAGCACGCCGAGCCCCTTCTTCGCGGCCATGGCGTACGAGGGCGGCGACCCGGCCGCGTACCACATCGCCGGATGCGACTTCCCGTACGGCTTCGGGAGCACCTTCCGCGGGGGCAGCTGCCAGTGCTTGCCCTGGAAGCCCACGTACTCGTCCTGGAGCCACATCTTCGGGAACTCGGCGATGGTCTCCTCCCAGATCTCCTTCGTGTAGTTCATGTCGGTGATGCCGGGCAGGAAGCCGAGGATCTCGTGGCTGCCGGCGCCCCGACCGCTGCCGAACTCGAAGCGTCCCTCGCTGAGGTGGTCCAGCATGGCGACCTTCTCCGCCACCTTCACCGGATGGTTGACCTGGGCGAGCGGGTTGAAGATCCCGGAGCCCAGGTGGATGCGCTCGGTCGCGTGGGCGAGGTAGCCGAGGAAGACGTCGTTGGCGGAGAGGTGCGAGTACTCCTCCAGGAAGTGGTGCTCGGAGGCCCAGGCGTACTTGAAGCCGGACTTGTCCGCCTGGATGACGTACTCGGTCTCCTCCATCAGTGCCTTGTGCTCGGCCAGCGGGTCGGTCTCGGCTCGCTTGCCCACGTATCCCTGTACAAAGAGCCCGAATTCCACGGCGGTTCACCGTCCCCAGTATTTCTGACACTCCGTCAGATGCTGTTTGTTGGCCGACTGTCGCACCGGCCGCCTCGACCGTCAATAGCTGACGATGAGTCAGATCTGCGCTGTACCGTACGTCAGATGACGCTGACCCCCGCCAGCCATCCCCCGTCGATCACGAACGGCTGCCCGGTGATGTACGACGAGTCGTCCGAGGTGAGGAAGAGGGCCAGCCGCGCCACCTCCTCCGGCTGCCCGACCCGGCCGAGCGGCACGAGCTTGCGGTACAGCTCGTCCAGGGCCCGGCTCATCTCCTCCGGGTCCGCGTCCGGGTCCAGCCGGGCCGGGTTCGACATCGCGGTGTCGATGGC
Organism: Streptomyces sp. NPDC001450; assembly: GCF_053597295.1. NCBI lineage: Bacteria > Bacillati > Actinomycetota > Actinomycetes > Kitasatosporales > Streptomycetaceae > Streptomyces > Streptomyces sp. NPDC001450. Next base: position 229,161 of record NZ_JBSFHY010000001.1, on the reverse strand, counting down.
GCCCGGACAGATCGCGTTGACCCGGATCCGCCGGCCGGCCAGCTCCAGCGCGGCCACCCGGGTCAGCCCGAGCACCGCGTGCTTGGTGGCCGCGTACGTCCCCACGGCCGCCATCCCGGTGAGCGCGGTGTAGGACGCGGTGTTGACGATGGTCCCGCCGTCCGCCATCTCCGGCACGACGGCCTTCATACCCAGGAAGCAGCCGACCTGGTTGACCTGCACGACCTGCATGAACTCGTCCAGCGGGGTGTCCACCAGCGCGTTGAAGCGCAGGATGCCCGCGTTGTTGACCAGCCCGTCGATGCGCCCGTACGCCTGCTTGGCGACCCCGACGGCCTCCCGCCAGCCCTCCTCCGTGCCCACGTCGAGATGGACGTAGAGGGCCCCTATCTCCTTGGCCAGGGCCTCCCCCTGGTCGTCCAGCACATCGGTGACGACCACCCGCGCGCCCTCCGCCCGGAAGAGCCGCGCCTCCTGTTCGCCCTGTCCGCGCGCCGCCCCGGTGACGATGACGACGCGCCCGTCCAGCTTGCCCATACCCGCTCCTCAGTCCAGCCGGGGCGCGACCTCCGCCCCGAACACGCCGATCTGGTCGATGAGTTCGCTGCGGCTCCGGCTGCGGAACCGCACCTGGATCTGGTGCACGCCGAGCGCGCGGTACGCCCGCAGCGACTCGGCGATCTCCTCCGGTGCCCCGGCGAGGGTGCGCCGCCCGACGTGCCAGTCGGCCCGGCCGATGTACAGCGGCTCGGTGATGGCGCCGATGGTGCAGGGCGCCTCGATACCGTGCTCCTCGCGCAGCCGCCGCAGCCGCTCGATCTGCGCGGGCAGCCGGTCACGCGGATCCCCCTGCGGCAGCCAGCCGTCACCCTTCAGCGCGGCCCGGCGGACGGCGGCGGGCGAGGAGCCGCCGACCCAGATCGGGACGCGCTCCTGCGCGGGCCGGGGCCGCTGGCCCAGGTCGGCGAAGTCGTACAGCTTGCCGTGGTGCTCGGGGAACTCCTCGGGCCCGAGGGCGGCCCGCAACGCGTCGACCGCTTCGTCCAGCGCGGCTCCGCGCCGCTCGAAGTCCACCTGGAGGACCTCGAACTCCTCGCGCACATGCCCGGCGCCCACTCCGAGGATCAGCCGCCCGCCGGAGAGATGATCGAGGGTCGCGTACTGCTTGGCACTGAGCAGGGGGTGCCGAAGGCCCACGACGGCCACATGGCTGAGCAGCCGGACGCGCTCGGTCACGGCGGCGAGATGGGCGAGGGTGGCGACCGGGTCGTACCAGACCGTGCTCATCGCCGGGGCCAGCCGGCGCGGGATGGCCACGTGGTCGCAGCAGGCGAGGTAGTCGAACCCGGCCCGGTCCACGGCCCGCGCGATCTCGACCAGGTCGGCGGGCCCGCCGGCGGCCTCCCAGCCCTCCGCGTAGAGGGTGCTCTGGGACTGGACGGGCAGCTGGATGCCGTAGGTGAGACTCACGCGGTCCCCTTCCACAGCCCGTCCGCCGTCAGCCCCAGCAGCTCGATGGCGTTCCCCCGGACGATCCGCTCGACCACGTCCGCCGGCAGGTGCCCCATCTGGGCCTCGCCGACCTCGCGGGACTTGGGCCAGGTGGAGTCGGAGTGCGGGTAGTCGGTCTCGTACAGGACGTTGCCGACGCCTATGGAGTCGAGGTTGCGGAGCCCGAAGGCGTCGTCGAAGAAGCAGCCGTAGACATGGCCGGCGAAGGACTCGGACGGTGGCCGGTGGACCTTGTCGGCGACGCCGCCCCAGCCGCGGTTCTCCTCCCACACCACGTCGGCGCGCTCCAGGATGTAGGGGATCCAGCCGATCTGGCCCTCCGCGTACATCACCCTCAGGTTCGGGAAGCGCTCGAACTTGCCGCTCATCAGCCAGTCCACCATCGAGAAGCAGCAGTTGGCGAAGGTGATGGTGGAGCCGACGGCGGGCGGGGCGTCCTCGGAGGTGGAGGGCATCCGGCTGCTGGAGCCGATGTGCATCGCGACGACGGTGCCGGTCTCGTCGCAGGCCGCGAGGAACGGGTCCCAGTCGTCGCCGTGGATCGACGGCAGGCCCAGGTACGGGGGTATCTCGGAGAAGGCGACGGCGCGGACGCCCCGGGCGGCGTTGCGCCGGACCTCCTGTGCGGCGAGGTGCGCGTCCCAGAGCGGGATGAGGGTGAGCGGTATGAGCCGCCCCCGCGCCGCCGACCCGCACCACTCCTCCACCATCCAGTCGTTGTAGGCGCGGACGCAGAGCAGGGCGAGCTCCCGGTCCCGGGCCTCGGTGAAGGTCTGGCCGCAGAAGCGCGGGAAGGTGGGGAAGCACAGGGCGGACTGGACGTGGTTGACGTCCATGTCGGCGAGGCGCTGCGTGACGTCGTACGACCCGGGTCGCATCTGCTCGTAGGTGATGACTTCGAGCTTGATCTCGTCCCGGTCGTACCCGACGGCGGTGTCCAGCCGGGTCAGGGGCCGGTGCAGATCCTCGTAGACCCACCAGTCGCCGATGGGGCCGTCGTCACCCGGCTCACCCATGACGGGCTTGAACCGCCCGCCCAGGAAGGTCATTTCCTTCAGGGGCGCGCGGACCGTCCGTGGCCCGGTGTCCAGGTACTTCTTCGGGAGCCGGTCCTGCCAGACGTGCGCAGGCTCCACGGTGTGGTCGTCGACGGAGATGATCCGCGGAAACTCACTCGGGATGTTCTGAGCGTCCTGGGTGTCCATGGCGCTCACGGTAGCGCCGATCTGACGGGCCGTCAGCTAGTGAGTCCGGCCTACTGTGTGCGAAGACCGTGTGAGGGCCTTGTGTACTGAGCTGCACCGGCCTGTGATCGGCGTCTCCCCCGGCTGACGGAACCGCCCCGAACAAGGCAAACTGACGGGGTTGTTCGTGATGCCTAGGGCCTGTCCGGCGGATCAGGCCGGCTCCAGGCAACGGTGTCTTGTCAGTACAGGTGAGCGGGGCATGGTGCGTCCAGCTGCAAGGCGGAGGAGGGCGCCGACGCGGAGCGTCGGCAACCGACGACAACGCCGCAGATGGACGCACCATGCCCCGCGATTCCGGCCTGATCCGCCGGACAGGTCCTAGGGGGGGCGAACGCATGGACGGTGGGCCGCGAGTGCCTGAGCAGCGGCGTCCCGGCTCCGCGGCCATCGCGGAGCCGGCGGCGTTGCGCTTCAGCGTGCTCGGTCCGGTGCGGGCCTGGCGCGGCGAGGAGACGCTGAACACCGGCTCCCCTCAGCAGCGCGCCCTGCTGGCCGCCCTGCTGCTGCGCGAGGGCCGTACGGCGACGGCGGCGGAGCTGATCGACGCGCTCTGGGGCGGCGAGCCACCGTCCCAGGCGCTGGCGGCGCTGCGGACGTACGCGTCCCGGCTGCGCAAGGTCCTGGACCCCGGGGTCCTGGCGAGCGAGTCCGGCGGCTACGCGGTACGGGGCCTCGGCGAGGGCGCCCTGGACCTGGCGGTGGCGCAGGACCTCGCGACGGAGGCGGAGAAGGCGCGCAGTGCCGGGGATCTGGGCCACGCGCGGGAGATGCTGAACCGGGCCCTGGCCCTGTGGGACGGCGAGCCGCTGGCCGGCGTACCGGGCCCGTACGCCGACGCGCAGCGGGTCCGCCTGGAGGAATGGCGCCTCCAGCTCCTGGAGTCCCGCCTGGACATGGACCTGGAGCAGGGCTGCCACGCGGAGGCCGTCTCGGAACTGACGGCCCTGACGGCGGCACACCCGCTCCGGGAGCGCCTGCGCGAACTGCTGATGCTGGCCCTCTACCGCAGCGGCCGCCAGGCGGAGGCCCTCGCGGTGTACGCGGACACGCGGCGCCTCCTCGCAGAGGAGCTGGGCGTGGACCCGCGGCCGGGCCTGCGGGAACTGCAACAGCGCATCCTCCAGGCGGACCCCGCCCTGGCGGAACCCTCCACCCCCGCCGCCGAACCCGCCGTGGTCCCGGTCCGCCCGGCCCAGCTCCCCGCCTCCGTCCCGGACTTCACGGGCCGCTCGGCCTTCGTGTCCGAGCTGAGCGAGGTGCTGGCCTCGGCGTCCGAGACGGAGGGCAGCGTGATGGCCGTCTCGGCGCTCGCCGGGATCGGAGGCGTCGGCAAGACGACCCTGGCGGTCCACGTCGCCCACCGGGCGCGCCCGGCGTTCCCGGACGGACAGCTGTACGTGGACCTCCAGGGCGCAGGCCCACGCCCGGCGGAACCGGAGACGGTCCTCGGCTCCTTCCTCCGCGCGCTGGGCACGGCGGACTCGGCGATCCCGGACTCCCTGGAGGAGCGCGCGGCCCTGTACCGCTCGGTCCTGGACGGCCGCCGGGTCCTGGTCCTGCTGGACAACGCGAAGGACGCGGCCCAGGTACGTCCACTGCTGCCCGGCACGGAGGGGTGCGCGGCGCTCGTGACCTCCCGGGTACGGATGCTGGACCTGGCCGGGGCCCACCTGGTGGACCTCGACGTCATGTCCCCGGACGAGGCACTGGCCCTCTTCACGAAGATCGTGGGCGAGGAGCGCGTGGTAGCCGAACGCGAGGCCGCCCTGGACGTGGTGGCCGCCTGCGGCTTCCTCCCCCTGGCCATCCGCATCGCGGCCTCCCGCCTGGCGGCCCGCCGCACCTGGACGGTCTCGGTCCTGGCGGCCAAGCTGGCGGACGAGCGCCGCCGGCTCGACGAGCTGCAGGCCGGGGACCTGGCGGTGAAGGCCACCTTCGAGCTGGGGTACGGCCAACTGGAGCCGGCCCAGGCCCGCGCGTTCCGCCTGCTGGGCCTGGCCGACGGCCCGGACATGTCCCTCGCCGCCGCGGCCGCGGTCCTCGACCTCCCCCTGGAGGACACGGAGGACCTGCTGGAGTCCCTGGTGGACACGTCGCTGCTGGAGTCGGCGGCGCCGGGACGCTACCGCTTCCACGACCTGGTACGGCTCTACGCGCGAGCCTGCGCGGAGAGGGATGAGCAGCAGCCGCGCGAGCGGGAGGCTGCGATGTCGCGGTTGCTGGACTTCTATCTGGCCACGGCGGCGGGCGTTTACGCGATCGAGCGGCCGGGGGACCGGCTGGTGGACCACCTGGAGCCGACCGAGTATCCGGGGCTGGTCTTCGAGGAGCGGCACGAGGCCCAGGACTGGCTGTATTCCGAGGCGATCTGCCTGCTCGCGTGCGTACGCCAGTCCACCCGGCCCGATCAGCTGAGGCGGGCCGTGGACCTGTTGTGGGCGGCCATCGACCTCGCCGAGTCGGGAGCCAACTCCAAGGAGTACGAGGCAACCGGAACCGCGGTCCGTGCCGCCGCACAGAGCTGCCGTGACGAGCGTGCGGAGGCCCGTGCCCTGGTCACCCTGGCCAACGGCCACCACATGTCCGGCCGCTTCGAACTGGCGGGCCAGGAGGCCGCCGAGGCCGTGCGGCTGGCGGAGGTGGCGGGCGATCCCCTTCCCCAGTGCTGGGCGTCCAACATGCTCGGGGTCATCGCGCTGTACCAGAGCCGGTACGACGCCGGCGAGAGCCATCTGACACGGGCCATCGAGAGCTTCCGTTCCGCCGCAGACCGGCCTGGTGAGGCCAGCGCCCTGTGCAACCTCTCGCGGATACACCTGGCGACAGGCCGCACCGTGAGCGCGGTGTCCCTGGCCCAGCAGGGGACGGACATGTACGACGACATGGGCCACGCCTTCAAGGGCGCCAACGGACGCTACGCGCTGGGACTCGCGCTCACCCAGAGCGGCCAGCTCGATCTGGCCACCGAGCGCCTCGAGGAGGCTCGCGCCGTGTTCCGCGACAGCCGGCAGCGGCTGTGGGAGGGCATGACCCACTTCCGTCTCGCGGAGGTGGACCTCGCCGCCAGGCGTCTCGCACAGGCCGCCACCAACGCGGAGTCGGCGCTGACCCTCCTCCGCGGAATCGGCGGCGAGTGGCGGCGCGGAAACGTGCTCACGGCGCTCGGCCGGGCGCTGAGCGGTATCGGGCAGAGCGGTCGTGCGCAGGTCTGCCTGCAGGAAGCACTGAGCATCTTCGAAACGCTGGGTGCCCCGGAAGCCGATGAGGTGAGGGCTCTTCTCGAGGCGCGTGCAGTGGCCTGAGAGCAGGCTCCTGCACGTTCATCGTTCGTTTATCGCCGCACGGCACTCTCAGTCGTGTCGTTCCGTCGCGTCGGGGGGCAGACGGGACGTCATATGGGCGCACCTTAAGGTGTACCGGCCCATATGTGCCCGCCCGGCCGCCCTCGGGGGAGCGTCCGGGCGGGCCTTTCCGACCCATCGCACAGAGCATCAGGGGAGCAGCCATGAGCGACGCCAAGAAGACGCCGCAGCCGGAGACCTCGGTCCCCGAGGTGACCACGCTGAACACGCACGCCACCAGTGAGCCGCTGAAGCCGACCACTCTGGCGGCGGGCGAGGACACCGGCGTGGCGACTCCGGACAACACCCACGCCACCGACGAGAAGGCCTGATCAGACCTTCACCGGACGGGGATCGGCCGCGGCGGCGCGGAGGGGGAGCCGCCGCGGCCGAGGCGTATCAACAGCGAGTATCCCAGCGCTTCCTGGCGTGATCAGCGGCCCTGGAGACCGACCCGGCATTCGCCAACAATCCCCCGGTTATCCACAGGGCATGCGGCTGGTCATGGATTCTGCGATCTTGCCCGGGTGGAGCGAAGGGACTTGAGGGCGCTGGCGGACAGGGGCGTCCTGCTCACCTCACATGCCGTTGAGGCCGGCTGGCCCCGGCGCAGTCTCACGCGTGCGCTGCGGGCAGAGGGCTGGACCCAGCTTCGGCACGGTGCCTGGGCCGAGCCGGGCCGGGACCCGGATCTGTTCACCCGGCTCCGGGCGGTACAGCTCCGCGAACCCAGACTCATCGTGAGCCACGGTTCATCGGCTGCCCTCTGGCGGATCGAGACGCTCGGCGGTGGCCGCGAGGCGCCGCTGGAGTTCATCGACGGGCACCTCACCATCCGCCGCGTGGGCAGCGGCGTACGCGTGCACCGGATGCCACTCAGCGCGAGGGACGTGCTGGAACGACAGGGGCTGCGGCTCACCACCCCGCCCCGCACGCTCGCCGACCTCCTGCGACGCGGCCCGAGGGACGAGGCGATCGTCGCCGTGGAAGCACGACACTGGCCAAGAAAGCGGGCGGCCCCACAGCAACTTGGCAACACCGGGCCCTGAAGCACCGGCCCCACGGTTACTTCGCGGCGCCGCCCTTCCTCAACTCCCCCTTCACCACCTTCCCGCTCGCGTTCCGCGGCAGCTCCCCCACGAACTCCACCGCCCTCGGCACCTTGTAGTTGGCCATCTCGCGGCGGGACCAGGCGATCAGGTCGTCCCCGGTGAGTACCGAGCCCGGGCGGCGGACGACGTACGCCTTGCCGACCTCGCCGAGCCGCGCGTCAGGTACGCCGATCACCGCCACGTCGGCCACATCGGGGTGTACACCGAGCAGTTGCTCTATCTCCGCGGGGTACGCGTTGAAGCCGCCGACTATGAACATGTCCTTGAGGCGGTCCGTGATGCGGAGGTTGCCGGAGGGGTCCAGGACGCCGATGTCGCCCGTGCTCAGCCAGCCGTCCGGGGAGATCGCCTCCTCCGTCGCCGCCGGGTCCTCGTAATAGCCGCACATGACGTTGAAGCCCCGGACCTGGACCTCCCCGGGCGTGCCGGGCGGTACCCGCGAGCCCTCGGCGTCGACGACCTTCACTTCCGTACCTGGGATCGCCCGCCCGGAGGTGGACGCGATCACCGACGGGTCGTCGCCGCGTCGGCACATCGTGACTATGCCGCTCGCCTCCGAGAGGCCGTACGCCGTCAGGACAGTCCCCACACCCAGTTCGCCGCGCAGGCGTTCCACCAGGCGCAGGGGCACCACCGCCGCGCCCGTCACCACGAGCCTCAGCGCCGAGAGGTCGTGGGTGTCCCGGGAGGGGTGGTCCAGGAGGGACTGGTGGAGCGTGGGCGGGCCCGGCAGGACCGACACCCGTTCCGCCGCTATGTTCGCCAGCGCCGTGTCCACGTTGAACACCGGCTGCGGGATCATCGTCGCCCCGCGCATCAGGCACGCGATCACTCCGGCCTTGTAGCCGAAGGTGTGGAAGAAGGGGTTGACGATCAGGTAGCGGTCGGTGGTGCGCAGGCCGGCCAGGTCCGCCCAGATCTCGTACGCCGTCAGTGTCTGCTCGTGGGTGATCATCGCGCCCTTGGGGCGGCCCGTCGTCCCGGAGGTGAAGATGATGTCCGACAGGCAGCCCCCTGCCAACTCGTCGGCGCGAGCGCGCACTTCGGACTCGCCCACACCCTCGCCTCCCGCCAGGAAGTCCTTCCAGGTGCGGAAGTCCTGGGGGGCGTCGTCCGCGAGGACCACCACCTGTTCCAGCGCCGGCAAGCCCGGCAGCGGATGACCCACGCCCTCGCCGGGCGTCCCCGCCGCCCGCCTCAGCGACGCCACGTACGACGTGCCCAGGAACGTGCCCGTCACGAACAGCAGGCGGGCCCCGCTGCGGCGCAGCACGTCCGCCGCCTCCGTGCCCTTGAAGCGGGTGTTGAGCGGGACCAGGACCGCGCCCGCCGACACCGCGCCCAGCGCCGAGACGATCCAGTCGGCGGAGTTGGGGGCCCAGACCGCCACCCGGTCACCGACCCGCACTCCGCTCGCCAGGCAGGCCGCCGCCGCGCGCTCCACACGGGCGCCGAGTTGCGCGTACGTGATCCTCGTACGGCCCTCGACGACCGCCTCGGTGTCCGCGTACCGCTCGGCCGACCATCGCACCAGACCCGGGATGGTGCCCCAGTCACTCATAGCAGCCCCCTACGCCGTAGCTGACTGTCCGTCAGATTAGCTGTAACCTGACGGACTGTCAGCAGAGGAAGGGTGGGTGCATGCACCATGGCAGGAACGGGACTGAAGGACGCCACCGCCATCGTCGGGATCGGGCAGACCGCCTTCGCCAAACACCTTCCGGAGGACGAGAAGACCCTCGCCTGCCGGGCCGTGCTCGCCGCCCTGGAGGACGCCGGGATCGCGCCCGGCGAGGTCGACGCCCTCGCCTCCTACACCATGGAGGAGACGGACGAGGTGGAGCTGGCCAAGGCGGTCGGCTTCGGGGACCTCACCTTCTTCAGCAAGGTCGGGTACGGGGGTGGCGGGTCCTGTGCGACCGTCGCGCACCTCGCCGCCGCCATCGCCGCCGGGCAGGCCACGGTCGGGGTGGCGTGGCGGTCACGGAAGCGTGGGAGCGGGCCGCGCCCCTGGACCAACACCGCCGTCCAACTCCCCACCCCCGCCCAGTGGACCCGGCCCTTCGGCCTGCTCCGGCCCGCGGACGAGATCGCCATGCTCGCGCGCCGCTACATGCACGAGTTCGGCGCCACCCGGGACCACCTGTTCAACGTCGCTCTCGCCTGCCGGAACCGGGCCAACCAGAACCCGGCGGCGGTGATGTACGAACGGCCGCTCACCCGCGAGATGTACATGACCTCCCGCTGGATCAGTGAGCCCCTCTGCCTCTTCGACAACTGCCTGGAGACGGACGGCGCGCTGGCCTGTGTGGTAGTCAGCAGGGAGCGGGCCCGGGATTGCCGACAGAAGCCCGTGTACGTCCACTCCGCCGCCCAGGGGCTGCCCGCCCAGCACCACGGCATGGTCAACTACTGGAACGACGACCCGCTCACCGGTCCGGCCTGGACCGCCGCCCGGCATCTGTGGAAGCACGCCGACTTCACGCCCGAGGACGTGGACGTGGCGCAGATCTACGACGCGTTCACGGCCCTGATACCCCTCTCACTGGAGGGGTACGGCTTCTGCGGGCGGGGCGAGGGCGGCGCCTTCACCGAGCAGGGCGCCTTGGAGATCGGGGGGCGGCTGCCCGTCAACACCGGGGGCGGCGGGCTCTCCGAGGCCTACGTGCACGGCTTCAACCTCGTCAACGAAGGGGTGAAGCAGCTGCGCGGCACCAGTACCGCGCAGGTTCCCGGGGCCACCACCTGTCTGGTCACCGCCGGCGAGGGTGTCCCCACCTCCGCCCTTCTGCTGAGGAGTTGAGACAGCCATGCTGACCCCCGTCACCGACACCGACGGCGCCCCCTTCTGGGAGTACGCGGCCCATGGCGAGCTGCGCGTCCAGGCCTGCGGCGAGTGCGGCGAGTTCCGGTTCCCGCCCCGGCCCTGCTGCCCGCACTGTCAGTCCTTCGTGAGCGAGTGGCGAGCGGTGTCGGGGCGCGGGCGCGTGTGGTCGTACGTCCTGCCGCATCCGCCGCTGCTGCCCGAGTACGCGGAGCAGGCGCCGTACAACGTGGTCGTCGTGGAGCTGGAGGACGCGCCCCGGATACGGCTCGTGGGAAATCTGGTGAGCCGTGCCGGGGCTCCTCTCAACTCCCTTGATCCCCAGCGCATACGGATCGGCGGCCGGGTCCAGGTCGTCTTCTCCGGCGGGCTTCCGCAGTGGGTGCCGGCGTGAACGCCCTCCAGTTCTCGGCCGACAAGGACACCGGCGTCGCCGTCGTCACGTTGAACCGGCCGGAGCGGCTCAACGCCGTCGACGCGGACATGGTGGACGAACTCACCGCCCTGTGGAGGGAGTTGCGCTTCGAGGACTCCGTGCGCGCCGTCGTCCTGACCGGGGCCGGGGAGCGCGCCTTCTGTACGGGCATCGACCGGGCCTTCGTCGTGCCGCAGCCCTCGTCGCCGTACATGCAGGACGACCCGCTGCTGCGGATCGGGCCGAAGGCGAACGACCTGTGGAAGCCGGTGGTGGCCGCGGTGCGGGGCATGGCCTGCGGCGGGGCGTTCTATCTGCTGGGCGAGAGCGAGTTCGTCGTCGCGGACACGACGGCGGCCTTCTTCGATCCGCACACGACGTACGGGATGGTCAGCGCCTACGAGCCCGTGCTGATGGCCACGCGGATGCCGTACGGGGAGGTGGCCCGGATGATGCTCATGGGCTCCGCCGAGCGGATCTCGGCCCGGCGGGCCCACGAGATCGGGCTCGTGTCCGAACTGGTCGAACAGGGCGAAGCGTTGGAGGCGGCCGTGCGCTGTGCCACCGTCATCGCCGGGTATCCGACGGAGGGCGTGCAGGGGACGGTACGGGCCCTGTGGGCGGCCAAGGAGGCCGGCCGGGCCCAGGCGTTCGCGCAGGCGCCGCACCTCATCGCCCTCGGCAATCTGCCGGCCGAGCGGCAGGGGGAGTTGTTCGTGGGGCGGCCGCGGGAGTACCGGGTGCGTTAGGGCCTGACCTGGGCCTCCGGGTGCGCCTGACAGTGGTCGACCTTCAGCCGGAGGCGCTCGCCGACCGTCACTTGGGTGGTCGCCCTGCCCTTCGCGGGCACCGTGACCGTGTAGGAGGCATTGTCGAGGACCTCGGTACCTTCGTCGTCGTAGAAGGTGACCCGGGCCTGGAACTCGGCCTCACGGTTGTTCGGGTTAGTGATCTCGACCGTCGCATACGGCTTCTTCTCGGTCGCACAGCTGATCAGCTTCGCCGTACCGTCCTCCAGCCGCTTGCCGCTCCCACCGGAAGGGGTGGACGTGGCCCGGTGGGTCGGGCGCCGGGTGTAGTAACCCCCGCTGGTACTGCCACTCGTACTCGTACCGCTGCTGCCGTAACTGTCGTCGTCCGAGCCGCCACCCGAGGTGGACGAGGACGAACTGTCATGGTCCTGGTGGGAGCTGCTGCACCCGCCCCCGCCGCCTCCGCCGCTGTGGCGGCTGTGGTGCCGGCCGGTCGAGAAGCCGGTCAGGCTGAGGACCACGAAGGTCAGTACGGCAGTGAACTTGAGTGTGCGCCCCCGTGTTCTCATGCAATCACCCTAACGGCGGAGCGCTCACCCCGTGGCAGTGCTCCCGCACCCGGGGTGGCGTCTCTCGTCACGTGGTCAGGCCGTTCGGGCCGTCCCCGTCCCCTTCTCCGCGTCGAGCGCGTACACGCAGCGGTCCTTGCTGCACGCGTACACCACGCCATCCTTGACGACGGGCGAGCCGGTGATCTCGCCGCCGGTGGCCAGCTTCCACCGGAGCCGGCCGTCGTCGGCCTTCAGCGTGTACAGCAGGTGGTCGGTGGAGCCGAAGTGGATGCGGCCCTCGGCGACCGCGGGGGCGCCCACGACGTCGCCGCCGGCCTGGAAGCGCCACTTGGGGGTGCCGGTGACCGCGTCCAGGGTGTACAGGCCCTTGCCGCTGCCGACGTGGACATGGCCGGCGGCGACCAGGACGGGCTCGACGGAGGAGCGGGCCTCGGTGGCGATGCGCCAGCGGTCGCGGCCGTCGGTGGCGTCCAGGGCGTAGACCGTGCCCAGGTAGTCGGCGAGGTAGATACCGCCGCCGGTGACGGCCGGGCCCGGGGCGAAGGCGGGCGGGCAGAGGAAGACCGCCGGGGCCTCGAAGTGCCAGCGCACCATGCCGCTCGCCACGTCGATGGCGAGGACGCGGGTACCGGCGGAGACGTAGACGTAGCCGTCGGGGGCCGGGGTGATGCGGACCGGGACGCCGCCGCAGGAGGCCGCGTCGCCGATGGGGTACGACCAGCGCTCCTCGCCGGTGCGGGCCTCCAGGGCGCGCAGCCGGGCGTCCTGCCAGACGTAGACGGTGCCGTCGTGGACGGCGGGGCCGGCCTCGGGGGACTCGAAGTCGGTCTGGCAGCCGGAGATCTCCCACAGTTTCTGGCCGCCGGAGGCCTCCCAGGCCTGGACGCCGCCACCACGGGTGCCGGTGACGACCGTGCCCCGGTCGGCGTGCAGGGAGTACACCCAGGCGTCCGTGGACAGCCGCCACAGGTCGGCGCCCTCGCGGGCGTCCAGGGCGAACAGGGTGGGGCCGTCGGAGGCGTGGATACGGCCGTCCGCCACGGCCATCGACCAGGCGACGTCCCTCGTCTTGAAGCGCCGGCGGCCGGTGGCCACGTCCAGGGCGTGCACCTCGAAGGAGGTGACGTAGACGAGGTCGCCGTCGACGGACGGGGTGCCCCAGACGTCGTTGGACATGCGGAAGCGCCAGGGGCGCCAGCCGGACGCCGTCTCCGGGGGCGCGGGCGGGGCGGGCGGTACGGCAGGGCCTACGGCAGGGTCTGTGCCGTTGACGCCGGGGCGGGGGCGGGACCAGCTGGCGACCAGGCCGGCCTCCGGCGGGGGTGCCTTGACGGCGGCGGCGCGGGCGTCGGCGACCCGGGGGCCGGGGCCGATGGGCACCTGGGCGCCGGCCAGCCGGACCGGGCCGGTGTCGGGCGCGCCCGCCGCACCGACCGGCGCGGGGTCGTAGGACGGCGGTGGGGGTACGGCGCCCCGGCCGGCGCTGCGGGGGCCGGGCGAGGTGGGGGCCGGCTTGGCGGCGGGGCGGCCGCCGCGGCGGGCCTCGATGAGGGCGACGGCCTTCTCCGGCAGCCAGGCGGAGGCGGTGCCGCTGTCGTCGGAGCCGGAGCCGAACAGGTGCGGGGCGAGCTGGGCCTGGAGGTCGGCCGGGGAGGGGCGGCCGGACGCCTCCATCTGCATACAGACCTCGATGAGCGGGCGCAGCTCGTCGGGCAGGCCGGTGAGGTCCGGGCCCTCGCGCAGCAGCATGAAGACGGTCTCGACCGGGTTGGCGCCGTGGAAGGGCGGGTGGCCGGTGGCCGCGAAGACCAGCATGGAGCCGAGCGAGAAGACGTCGCTGGCGCCGGTGACGCTGCGGGAGTCCTTGGCCTGCTCGGGGGACATGTAGGCGGGGGTGCCGACGGCGACGTTCGTCATTGTCAAACGGGTGTTCGAGACGCCGGAGGCGATGCCGAAGTCGATCACCCGGGGGCCGTCCTCGACCACCAGGACGTTGGAGGGCTTCAGGTCACGGTGGACCAGGCCGGCGCCGTGAATGGACTGCAGGGCCTCCGCCACGCCCGCCGCCAGCCAGCGCACCGCCTGGGCCGGTAGCGGCCCGCAGTCGTTCACTATCTCCTCGAGGGAGGGGGCGGGGACGTAGGCCGTGGCGAGCCAGGGCACGGCGGCGCGCGGGTCGGCGTCGACCACGGCAGCCGTGTAGAAGCCGGAGACCGCCCGGGCCGCCTCCACCTCACGGGTGAAGCGGACGCGGAAGAGCTGGTCCTCGGCCAGCTCGGTGCGGACCGTCTTGATCGCCACGCGCCGGCCGGACGCCGAGCGTGCCAAATAGACCAGCCCCATGCCGCCGGCCCCCAGCCGGCCCAGCACCTCGAACGGCCCGATCCGCCGCGGATCGTGCTGCGTCAGCTGATCCACCACTTGCCTGCCACCTCCCCGTACGAGCCGCGCCACCCACATATGTACGCGACCGAAGTGCAGCGTCTCACCACCGCACCGCCATGGCGGCACGCACCCCGATTCTTCCTGGCCGGGCGGCTGGTTGCGAACCCGGTGATGAATCGGGGTGTCTTATGCCGAATACGGTCATTTCATCGCCGTAGTGCCTGCCTCACCGCTGCAGTACCGCGAACGACGCCCCCTGATTGTCGGTGACGACGGCCACTCGTCCGTACGACGTCTCGAAGGCTGGAGCCTGGACCCGCCCGCCGAGCCGCTGTACGGCCCCGACGGCGTCGTCCAGGTCCGTGACCCGGAAATGGGTGAGGAAGTGCGACGGCATCTCGGCCGGGAAGACGTCGGAGACGTCCGCGCGGCCGAAGTCCGGCTCGGCGTCGGCGCCGAACAGGGCGTCGTGGAAGAGGCCGCCGTAGAAGGTGTTCGCGGCGGCGGTGTCGTGGGTGTACAGCTCGACCCAGACGAAGGTGTTCGGCTCGTGCCGCCGCCCGAAGCCGGGGTGGTCGGCGGACTGCCACAGGCCGAACACGGCACCCTGGGGGTCGGCGGCAAGGGCGGCGATGCCCAGGTCGCCCACCGGGAAGGGGGCCATGACCACCTGCCCGCCCGCCGCGACGATCCGCCGGCCGAGGGCCTGGGCGTCCGGAGTGGCGAAGGACACCGTCCAGACGGTGGGCATCCGACCGTCCGTCTTGGGGGCGAGCGAGGCGACGGGCTCGCCGCCCAGCAGGGCCCATACGGCGGGGCCCAGAGCGCCCTCGAAGGTCCACCCGAAGAGCTCACCGTAGAACCGCTTGCCCGCCTCGACGTCGGGAAGCTGGGCGTCCACCCAGCAGGGGACGCCCTCTCCGTACACCGATGCCCTGTTTTCGGCCATGTCGTCAAAGTAACCGCGCCGCGCGCACCCCGCAGACCAGCCACACCACCCCCGATGCCCCCATGCACCCCATTTGCAGTCGGCCGAATCGCGCTCCGATCACCCCTCGGTAAGCTGACGGCATGACAGGACAAGTGCGTACCGTCGACGGCCGCGTGGCCGGCCGGCGTGGGCAGGCGACCCGGCAGAAGCTGCTCGACTGCCTCAGCGAGATGCTCAGCTCCTCCCCCTACCGGGACGTCAAGGTCATCGATGTCGCCCGGAAGGCGGGCACTTCGCCCGCGACCTTCTACCAGTACTTCCCGGACGTCGAAGGTGCCGTCCTGGAGATCGCCGAGCAAATGGCCGCCGAGGGCGTCGGGTTGACCGAGCTGCTGGAGGGCCGGAGCTGGGCCGGCAAGGCCGGGTGGCAGACAGCGCAGGAACTCGTGGACGGGTTCCTGGAGTTCTGGCGCAGGAACGACGCGATCCTGCGCGTGGTCGACCTCGGTGCCGCCGAGGGGGACAAACGGTTCTACAAGATCCGTATGAAGATCCTGAACTCGGTGAACAACTCCCTCGTGGACTCCATCGCGGAACTCCAGTCCAAGGGCAGGGTCGACAAGGACGTGAACCCGGCCGCGGTGGCCGGGTCGCTGGTCGCGATGCTCGCGGCGGTGGCCGCGCACCAGAAGGGCTTCCAGACCTGGGGCGTCAAGCAGGCCGAACTCAAGCCGAACCTGGCCCTGTTGGTGCACCTCGGCGTGACAGGCAAGAAGCCGACGAAGTAGCACCCGGCCCTTTTTCCAGGTCCCAAGTCCTGTCTGGCAGGCGGTGGTTCACCCGAGTGGACCGCCGCCTGCTTTCTCTTCCGGCCCGGGTACGCCACCCGGGGCCTCGGTGGCCTCCGTCCCGCCCACGGCCTCGGCGACATCCGCCCAGCTCCGGTGCCCGGGCCCGTTCGCCGTCAGCCACTCCCGTGCGTAGCCGCACACCTCGGCCCGGCGGTCCAGGGGCGGCGCCGGGTCGCGCAGCAGGGCGAGGAGCACATCGGCCGCGATGGGCCGGGAGGCGTTCTCGGCCAGCCAGGCGAGCGCACGGGTCACGGCGGCCGTCCGCCAGGGGGCGGGTCCGGTGTGCCGGAGCAGTTCGCCCAGCGGGCGTCCCACCACCGCGCGGGTCGCCCGGAAGTCCAGCCAGGCCAGGAACAGCTCGGCCGCGCGGGCCAGTTGCTCCTCGGTGAGGTCGCGCTGGGCCAGCAGGTGCGCGTACACCGCACTGGGGTTGCCCGTGCCGGGCGGGCCGAACTGGTCCAGCCAGGTCAGCGTGTGGTCGATCAGCGCCGCCCGCTGCCGCGCGCCGACCGGCACCGAGTGCAGCAGACCGATGAGGTGGGCGGCGACCGTACGGCCCTTCCTCGACCGGTTCACCACGTACGGGACCAGTCGGGCCGCGTGCTCCGGGGCGGGGCCGGGCCGGGCCAGCAGCGTCGCCAGCAGGGCGATGCCGCCGTCGGCCTCCGGGTGGCGTTCGAGCCAGGCCACCGCCAGGGCCTCGGTGACGGCCCGCAGGTCGCCGACCACGTCGGCGCGGGTCAGCAGCGGGCCCAGCACCCGGTCGGCGCCGGGGCTCGTCGCGTGGTCCCGGAGCCACCGGGTGGTGGCCCGCAGCGTGGCGGTGGCCTCGTCCGGGCCGAGGGTCTGCAGGATGAGCAGCGGCTCGAGGACGAACCCCGCCTCGTCGCTCTCGGCGTGCCCCGCCAGCCAGGCGAGGGCACGGTCCACCACCTGCCAGGCCTGGTCCTCGGGTAGGGCGTCGCGGTGCAGCAGCAGGGGGCGCAGGACGTAGCTGGCGTGCGGTTCGGTGCCGTGCTGGGCCAGCCAGTCCAGGGCGAGACGGGTGGTGTCCGCGCGGCCGGGCTCGGCGGTGAGGAGGTCGTCCAGCAGGAAGCTGGCCTCGGTGGCGGTGCCGTACCGCTTCAGCCACCGTACGGCCCTCTCGGACGCCTCGGCCCAGGCCTCGCCGCCCGGCGGGAGGCGGCGGAGCAGCCAGTGCAGCAGCGCCGAGTCCGGCCCCTGGCCGTGGACCCGCAGCCAGCGCAGGACCGCGTCGACGACCTCCTGGAGGAAGGGCTGCGGCAGGTCGCCGCGCAGGAGGTCGGCCAGCAGGTGCTGCTGGGACTCGGTCACCGGCTGCTGCCGGAGCAGCCTGCCGACGCGCTCGGCGGCCGAGTCGTCCCAGCGCACCAGGGCGCCGAGGACGAACTCCTGCGGTTCGCCGGCGCTGCGGGTCAGCCACTTGTTCGCGTGTCCGACGGCCTGCTGGGCCTCCTCCTCGGTGAGGTCGAAGCGCAGCAGGGGGCGCAGGACGAAGGAGGCCTGCGGGCGCTCGCGGTGGTCGCGCAGCCACTTCAGGGCCTGGCCGACCGCGCGGTCCCGGTGTCGCCCGAGGTCCGTGCGCCGCAGAAGGCGCGGCAGGACGAACGAGACGCCGGGGTTGCCGTTCTGCCGGACGACCCAGGTCAGCGCGGCGTCGAGCACGGATTTGGCGTGGGGTCCGAGGTCGTCGCGGTCGAGCAGCGGGCCGAGCACCACGGAGCCGGCCGAGTGCCCCGGGTTGCGGCGTATCCACTCCCGGGCCGCCTCCACCACCCGCCGGGCGGTCCCGGGGGTCAGCTCCGGGCGGCCGAGGGCGGCGGCCAGCAACTGGACGGAGCGCCGTTCGCCCTGGTGGCGCCGCACCCAGGCCAGGGCGCGGTCGGCGACCACGTCCAGCCGGTCCGGCGCCAGGCCCTCCGCGTACAGCAGGGCCTGCAGGAGCAGGCCCGTCTCCGGGGCGTGGCGGCGGGATTCCAGGCAGGCCAGGGCGCTGCCGAGCAGCTGCTGCGGCAGCGGTCCGACGATGCGGTCCACGGCCTGGGCGAGTACGGCGGGCAGGGCGCGGGGCCGCTCGCGCTCGATCTGGTCCAGCCAAGGTGCGACCAGCTCGTCCCAGAGCCGGAGCATCCCGGCCTGCCAGGGGGTGCGGGCCATCAGGTCGAACGCGGTCTCGCCGAGGGCGTCGCCGGCGAGCAGCTGGCCGATCGGGTCGGCCCGCACCTCCAGCCAGCGGGCGCACGCGTCCTCGATCCTGGCCTGCCGGGCCGCGTCCTGGTCGGTGGTCCAGCGGGAGAGGTGCCGTACGGCCTGGGTGAAGGCCGGGCCGCGGTCGAGCAGCGCGTCCAGGAGTTCCTCGGCGGTGCCGCTCTGGACGGTCTGCCCGGGGACCAGCGTGGCGCCGAGCAGACCGTCCGCGACGATGTCGTGGACCAGTTCGAGCCGGTCGGCGCCGCCCACCAGCCAGCCCTGGTCGCGCAGCAGGGCGAGCACGTCGCCGCCGCGGAGCCCGAAATCGCCGTCGGCGCGCTGGTCGAGGGCCCGGTCCACGGCCTCCCGCACGGCGGCGGAACGGTCCTGCGGGCAGGCCAGCAGGGCCACCGTGGAGGCCAGCAGCGCCACGCGCGGACGGGACAGACCCGCCTCGCGGTCCCCGGCGGTCGGGACACCGAAGTCGCGTTCGAGCCGCCGCCGCAGCCAGTCGAAGAGGCTGCCCCGGCGCAGGTCGGAGAGGTCGGGGGCGTCCTGCCCGGCCCGGGCCTGCTCCTCCAGCGCCCGCGCGATCAGCAGGGCGAGGACCGGCCGGTCGCTGCACGCGGCCACGAGCCGGTCCTCGCCCCACCGCCGCCAGGCCTCCGGAGCGACCTTCTGGAAGATCGCGGCGGCCACCCGGGCGCGGTACTCCTCACCGTCCTCCAGGGGCACCCGGCCGAAGACTCCCTGCACCTCCGACACCTGGAGCGCACCGGGCCGGGCGGAGGCCAGGCAGGCCACCCGTCCCTCCGGGTCGAGGGTCTGCAGTTCCCGGCCCAGCTCCGTCAGCCCGAGCTGCGAGTAGCTGTCCAGATAGTCGAGGACGAGCAGGACCCGGGCCGCGTCCGCGACCCGCGCGTGCGCCAGGGCCGCCTGTACGAGGTGCTCGGCGGTCACGGCGGACCCGGGTGTCACGTGCAGGACGAGCCAGGCGCCGGCGGGTTCCTGTCCGGCCAGCTTCGCCACCTCGAAGCAGGTACGGGTCTTGCCGGCCCCGGCCACGCCCTCCAGCAGCACCCCGCGCCGAGGCTCCGCGTAACCTCCGGGCTCGTACTGTGCGTCGAGCCGGTCCAGCAGGCGGACCGGGGCGGCGCCGCTGCCCGGTCCGGGGCTGACGAACTCCAGCTGCTCCGCGGTGAGGTACTGCTCCTTGTCGTCGAGGTCCCGCAGCACCTGCCCGTGTGTGCGCAGGTGCGGGGAGAACCAGGACAGCTCCCGCGGGGCGAGCGCGGCGAGATCCTCGGTCCTGGCCGTCCACACCGAGTCGCGCAGCCAGCCGTCGGTGCTGTTGTAGCGGGCGCTGACCACACCCAGGACCGCGTCGTCAGAGGTGCGGCGCACGGGGGCGCCGCTCATGCCGCGCAGCAGGTCCTTGGTGCGGAGGCGGCCGAGCCGGACGCCGTCGTCCCGCTCGGTCGTGCGCTCGCAGCGCCCGCCGGCCCTCAGGTACCGGTAGGTGTGCCGGTCGTCGTAGGCGGGGACCACCCCGAAGCCCTCGATGACCAGCTCGGTGCCGGGTTCCACGGTCTCCGTCGGCATCGCGCGGGTCACGGACGCGGGAAGGGGGCTGTCGGTGCGCAGAACGGCCAGATCGTGCGCCTGGTCCACCCGTTCGACCGTGGCCGTGCACGCCGGGCCGCCCGCCAGCGGGGCGAAGCGCACCTGCGCGCCCGGGACCGCGAGGCCGATGCTCTCCAGGACGTGGCAGGCGGTGGCGAGGACGCCGGGCGAGAGCTGGAAGCAGGTGCCCACCGGGTCGTCGGCGGCGGGGGGCAGGACGCTGCCCAGGTATCCGGGGACGCCGGAGGACGACGAGGAGGACGAGGAGGACGAGGAGGACGAGGAGGACGAGGAGGACGAGGAGGACGAGGAGGACACAGACATCAGGACGCCTCGTCGTCCGCTTCCTCGTCGCCGGCCGCCTGGGCTCCCCTCCCGTCGTATGTCAGCTTCACCTTGAGGGTGACCTCGCCGCTCGCGCCGGCCACGATGATGTCGCCCTTGGCCGAGAACTTCACCCCGAACTCCACCTCCAGGGCGTCCGGCCTGGCCGCCCGGCCCGCCTGGCGCAGAGCCGCCGCCGTGGAGGTCGCGATCTCCACGATCGTCGACTGCGCCTGCTCGAAGGCGTCCCGGACGTGCCCGGCGAGGTTCCCCGGCCGCGTGGCCGTCGGCTCCGATCCCGGCAGCCGCACGTCGACGGCCTCCACCAGGACCTGGACACCGCCCACTTCGACCGGAATGTACATGCCGTTCATGTCCGCCCCCGCCTCCCGGATCCGCTGATCGCGTTCTCGGTGTACCACAGGTGACTCCCGCCCCACAGGAGTCAACTCCCTTTCCACACGCACGATTTGAGCCATCGGGCAGCCGGGGGGGCGCCCGCCGGGCTATCCCCGCGCCGCGGGCAGCGGCCGGTCCTGCACCACGTGCTTCATCACCAGCGTCGAGGTCAGCCGCTGCACCCCCGGCAGTGTCGCGAGCCGCTCGTCGTACAGCCGCTGGAAGGCGGCGAGGTCGGCGGTGGCCACCCGCAGCAGATAGTCGGGCTCGCCGAACAGCCGCTGGGCGTCCAGGACGTGCTCCAGCTCGCTGACCGCCCGCTCGAACTCGGCGACCGTCTCCCGGTCCTCCTGCCGCATGGAGACGAAGACCAGCGCCTCGAAGTTCAGCCCGAGCGCGGCCGCGTCCACCACCGCCCGGTAGCCCTGGATGGCACCGGAGCGCTCCAGCTCGCGCAGCCGCCGGTGGCAGGGCGAGACGCTCAGGCGCACCCGGGCGGCCAGCTCGGTCACGGTCAGCCGCCCGTCCTGCTGCAGCTCGGCAAGGATTTTCCGGTCCACGTCGTCCATGAAGAAGATAATTGCTCAGATTTCGCGATCATGGGCAAATTTCAGGAACACTTTCGGGCCATTCACGCCTAATGTCCCCAGCATGGACTCAGGACTGCTCTTCTCCTTCCTCGCCGTGGACCTGCTGCTGGTGTGTGTGCCGGGCGCGGACTGGGCGTTCGTCATCGCGACCGCCCTGCGCGGCCGATCGGTGCCGCGCGCGGTGAGCGGCCTGGTCTCCGGCTACGCCCTGCACACGGTCCTGGCGACGGCGGGTCTCGCGGTCCTGGTGGCGGGCTCGCCCCGGCTGCTGACGGCACTGACCGTGGCGGGCGCCGGATATCTCCTGTGGCTGGGCCTGGGGGTGCTGCGCCGCCCGGCCGTCCCGGGAGCGGCGGACGAGACCGCTGGCGCCGACCGGCACCTGTTCCTGCGGGGCGCCACGATCAGCGGCCTGAACCCCAAGGGCCTGCTGCTCTACCTCTCCGTGCTCCCCCAGTTCCTCACCCTCCGCGGCGCCCACCTGCCCATACCCGCCCAGACCGCGGCCCTCGGCCTGCTGCACATGGCGTGCTGCGCGGCCGTGTACCTCAGCGTCGGCGCCCTGGCCCGCGTCCTGCTGGCGGCCCGCCCGGCAGCGGCCCGCGCGGTCACCCGCACGTCGGGCGCGGCGATGCTCGGAATCGGAGCGTTCCTGCTGCTGGAACGCCTGGCGACGCTCTGACGACCGCTTCCCCGCCGACCACTCCCTCGCCGACCCCTTCCTCGACGACTCCTTCCTCGACGACCCCTTCCTCGACGATCACTTCCGTACGAGCCGAAACACCCTGATCTCCCGCTCCACCCGCGCCTGGTACGTCGCGTACGGCGGCCAGAACGCCAGCAGCGTCTTCCAGGCGGCGGCCCGTTCCTCCCCCTCCAGCAGCCGGGCCGTGACGGGGATGTCCCGGCCCTTCCAGCTGATCGAGGCGTCCGGATGGGCGAGCAGGTTGCGGGTCCAGGCGGGATGGCCGGTCCGGCCGAAGTTGGAGCCGACGAGGAGCCAGCCGCGCCCGTCCTCCTCCGGCATGCAGGCCAGCGGGGTCCGGCGCGGCAGCCCGCTCCTCGCCCCCGTCGAGGTGAGGATCACGCCGGGCAGCAGCTGCGCACTGAGCAGCACCTTTCCCCGGGTGAGCCGGTGGACGGCCCGGTCGAGGGCAGGGATCACATGCGGGGCGACCTTCGCGAAGGCCCGGGTGGCGGACACCTTCTGCACGAACCGCACGCCGACGCCGGCCATCAGACCGCCACCTCCCCGCGCACGAACAGCCCGGCCTCCTCGGCGGCCCGGTCCCGCAGCCGGTGCACGGGCCCGAACAGCAGCTCGTCCCCGGCCGCCCGTTTGAAGTACAGGTGGGCCTCGTGCTCCCAGGTGAAACCGATCCCGCCGTGCAGCTGGACCGCCTCCCCGGCCGCACACCGCAGCGCCTCCAGCGCCTGCGCGAGCGCGAGCCCGCCCACCCGCCCACCCGTCTCCCGCCGCCACCCTTCCAACGAGGCGCTTCGCGCCGCGCCTTCTGATTCACGCACCGTCCCCCAGGCGGCGTAGTACGCGGCCGAGCGGGCGGCCTGCACGCCCACGTACACATCCGCCAGCCGGTGCTTGACCGCCTGGAAGGAGCCGATGGCCCGCCCGAACTGCTCCCGCTGCCCCACGTACTCCACGGTCCGCTCCAGCGCCCGGTCGGCGGCCCCCACCGCCTCGGCGGCGAGCACGGCGGCGACGGTGTCGCCGAGTCCGGCCAGGGCGGGAAGCACGTCCTGGCCGGCCGGACCCAGCGACTCGGCCGGTACGTCCCGGAGTTGGATCCGTCCCTGCGGCCGGGTGGCGTCGAGCGCGGTCTGCCGGGCCCGTACGACCCCCACCGCGTCCCCCGCGACCAGGAACAGCAGGGTCCGGGAGCGCGCGTAGCCGCCGGTGTGCGCGGCGACGACGAGCAGCCCGGCGCTGTGCCCGTCCAGCACCTGGTCGACCTGCCCGTACAGCCGCCACCCGTCCCCGCTCTGCCGCGCCTGCACGCCTCCCGCCCGGCCCCCGCCGGCCCACTGGCCGCCGTTGCCGCCGGTCAGGGCCAGCGCGGTGGTGAGGGCGGGGCCGGGAACGGCCAGAGTGGCGGTGAGGGTGCCGGCGGCGAGGCGGGGCAGCAGGTCGGCGCGCTGGGCCTCGGTGCCGAGGGCGAGGATCAGCGGGGCCGCGAGGACGGAGGTGGCCAGCAGCGGGGAGGGGGCGAGCGTCCGCCCCGTCTCCTCGCAGGCGAGGGCGAGTTCGGCCGTCGAGCAGCCGACGCCGCCGTAGGCCTCGGGGAGGGCGAGCCCGGGCAGGCCGAGCCGCCCGGCGAGGGCGGACCACAGCGCGGGGTCGTACCCGGCCGGGCTGTCGAAGGCGGCCCGCAGCGCCTCGGTGCCACAGCGTTTGTGGAGCAGTTCTCGCAGGGTACGGCGAATCTCGTCCTGCTCGGCGGTGAGACGCGTGTCCATGGCTGATCCGATCCCTCCGACCTGATCTGACGGTGCGTCATATTAGGGCGGCTGGAGAGCGAAGCCCAGGGGTGCGACACCTGCCGCGCGCCGCCGGATCTGATGTACCGTCAGATTCATGAAACCCGGGAACCGGAAAGTCGCCGTGGCCGGGGTGGCCCTCTCCGACTGCGGCCGCGTGGACGACACGACCCCGTACGCCCTGCACGCCCAGGCGGCCCGCCGCGCCCTCGCGGACGCGGGCCTGGACCGCACCCTGGTGGACGGCTTCGCCTCGGCGGGCCTCGGCACGCTGGCCCCCGTGGAGGTGGCCGAGTACCTGGGCCTGCGCCCCACCTGGGTGGACTCCACCTCCGTCGGCGGCTCGACCTGGGAGGTCATGGCGGCCCACGCGGCGGACGCGATAGCGGCCGGCCATGCGAACGCCGTACTGCTGGTCTACGGCTCGACTGCGCGGGCGGACATCAGGGCGGGCCGCCGGACGGGAAACCTGTCCTTCGGCGCGCGCGGCCCGCTCCAGTTCGAGGTCCCGTACGGCCACACACTGATCGCCAAGTACGCGATGGCGGCCCGCCGTCACATGATCGAGCACGGCACGACGATCGAGCAGCTGGCCCAGGTGGCGGTCCAGGCCCGCGCCAACGCCGCCCTGAACCCCGAGGCGATGTTCCGGGACCCGGTCACGGTCGACGACGTCCTGTCCGGCCCGATGATCGCCGACCCCTTCACCAAGCTGCACTGCTGCATCCGCTCGGACGGCGGGGCGGCGGTCCTGCTGGTGGCCGAGGAGTACGCACGGGACTGCCGTACGGCTCCCGTCTGGATCCTCGGCACCGGCGAGCACCTCTCCCACGCCACGATGTCCGAATGGCCGGACTTCACCATCTCCCCGGCGGCGGTGAGCGGCCGGCTCGCCTTCGAGCGGGCCGGGGTACGCCCCGCCGAGATCGACTTCGCCGAGATCTACGACGCCTTCACCTACATGACCCTGGTGACCCTGGAGGACCTGGGTTTCTGTGCGAAGGGCGAGGGCGGGGCGTTCGTGGAGAAGGGCCGGCTGCTGGTCTCCGGGGAACTCCCCGTGAACACGGACGGGGGCGGCCTGTCGGCTCAACACCCTGGCATGCGCGGGCTGTTCCTACTGGTGGAGGCGGTACGGCAGCTGCGCGGGGAAGCGGGTGCGCGCCAAGTACGGCTTCCCGGTGGCGAGTTGCCGTACCTCGGTGTCGCCTCCGGCACGGGGGGCTGGTTCTGTTCCTCGGGGACGGTGGTGCTGGGCCGGTGACGAGGCCGGCTCAGCTGTCGTCCGTACTCTCCTCGTCCCGCAGTCTGCGCCAGACGCGGGTGCGGTGCAGGACGTAGAGCGCGACGAACACCACGGCGACCTGCAGTCCGATGGCGAGCAGCCAGAAGACGGCCGCGCTCTCCAACTCGTCGGTCAGGTAGGTGAAGTTCATGCCGAAGAACCCCGTCAGGAACGACAGCGGCAGGAAGATCACCGACACGATGGCCAGCCGGTTGATCACGGCGTTCTGCTCGCCGGAGACGAGGGTGGTGTAGCTGGCGAAGGCGCGCCGGGAGGCGTCCTGGAGGGACTCGATGTCCGTGTGCACCAGCCTCGCCGTGTGCTGGAACTCCTGGGCGAGCCGCTGGCGCTCCTCCGGGAGGCTGCGGTGCATCATCCTCCGGGTGAACATCTCGTCCACCACCTGGAGGTAGGGCAGGAGCGTGTGGTGCAGGAGGGCGGAGTGCCGTCGTAGCTGTGACAGCCGGTAGATCTGGTCGGGGTGTCGTCCCTCGAACATCTCGTCCTCCAGTTCCTCCACCAGCAGCAGGTCCTGCACGGCGGACCGGCGGTAGGTCGCCAGGGCCTCCTGGAGCAGCAGGAAGAGCACGGCCACGGTGTCGGAAGGCTGCTCGCTCCGCAGCTGCGCGGTGAGGCTCTCCCGCAGGCCGACCTGTCCTCGGTGCACCGTGATCAGATACCGATCGGTCACCAGGGCATGGACATGAGCGACCCCGCCATCCGAGACCACGGGCACGACGAACGCGGCCTGGTCCCCGAGGAACTGGGCCCGCGCGGGTTCGCCCTCCCTGCCGAGCCAGGCCAGACCCTCTGCCTCCAGGCCGAGCTGGTGCGAGACCGGTGACGCCTCGACCGGCGGCGCCTCGGGCAGCTCGATGTCGACGAGCAGAAAACCGGACGTGGCGAGCCGCTCACGTGCCTCCGCCACGTCCGTACGCGTGACGCCCCCCTCCGGCATCGACACCACCGTTACGATCATCGCCCCTCACCGCCGGTCCCGAAGCCCGCAGGTCCCAGCCTGCGTACACTCCGGCGGCCCCGCATGCGGGGGAAGTCCGGACGGCGTACCCGAACGAGGGCCCGGAGCCCGCCCGCCGTTCCACCCCTGGCTGCCAGAGCTGGTCGGGTCCTCGCGCCGAGGGGATCCGCATGCGCCGCCATACTCGGGGGCATGGAAACGGATCTTCACGGGCTCCTGCGGTCCCTGCGGGTGTGGTCACCCGAGGAGACGGAGCTACGGCCCTTCGACCCGGACAAGGCGCCTTCGGCACCGCTGCACCTGTTCACCAGCTGGTTCGCGGAGGCCGTGGAGGCGGGTCAGCCGGAGCCGCACACCATGGCGCTGGCGACGACGGACGAGGACGGTCTCGCGGACGTACGGATCGTGATGCTGCACGGTGCGGACGCGGACGGCTGGTCCTTCGCCACACACGTCACGAGCCGCAAGGGCCGGGCCCTGACCGCCCACCCGTACGCGGCGCTGGCCTTCTACTGGCCGGTGCTGGGACGGCAGGTGCGGGTGCGGGGTCCGGTGACGTCGGCACCGTCGCAGGAGAGCCAGGCGGACCTGCACGCCCGCTCGACCGGGGCCCTGGCGGCGGCGCTCACCGGGCGGCAGAGCGCGGAGCTGTCCTCGCTGGAGGAGCTGCGGCAGGCGTCGGAGGCCGCCTGGGAGCGGGCCCGGCGAAACCCGACGGAGCCGTCCGAGACCTGGACGCTGTACCACCTCCAGCCGGAGGAAGTGGAGTTCTTCCAGGGAGACGCGGCCCGCAGACACGTACGTCTGACATACCGCCGGACAGAGGCCTCGGACGCCGCCGGCTGGTCCAGGCACCTGCTGTGGCCGTGAGAGGCTGCGGGGGGCGGCATGAAGTGGCTGATGCGGGGCCGCAAGCCTCGCACACCCGAGGTGCCGGGAACGGGCCGGTGGCACTGCCCGGTGTGGCCAAGACGGCCACGCCGAGCGCGACGCCTCGACGTCCTGCGTCACGAAGGCGGCCCGCCCCTCGCCCACCTGCGCTACAGGGGCACTCCGCGCTCCGCCGACGGCGGCTGCTTCCTCGCCGACGTCTTCGAGCCCGACGGCTCCGGGTTCCTCGACCAGCCGGGCGACCTCGTCGGCCCGTGGGCCGGGGAGGTCCCCCTGCCCGGCCCCTGTCTGCTGTACGCCCGGTCAGACGGGCCGTGGTCGATCAGTGTGCGCCCGGTGGGCGGCCAGGCCTGAGGCCCTCGAACTCCCACACCGCGAAGTCCGCCACGCCCCGGTAGCCGATCCGCTGGTACAGCCCGTTGCTGGTGCGGTTCGCGAGGTCGGTGAAGAGGAGGATCTGCTCCGTCCCGGACTCCAGGGCCGCCCGGCTCACCTCGGCGGTCACCGCGCCCGCGTAGCCACGGCCGCGCAGGTGCGCCGGGGTGTACACCGTCTGCACCCGCACCTGGCCCGCCGTCTCCGGTGTCACCCCGGCCATGGAGACGGGAGTGCCGTCGGGGGTTTCCCAGAGGGTGAGGCCGCGGTGGGCGAGGCGGGCGTCGGTCCACTCGGCCGCGCCCTGGCCGGCGCGCAGGCCGGCCGCCGCCATGAACTCGTCGTACCAGCGCATCAGCACATCCCGGTCCACCGGGCCGGCCACCCTGGGGCGCCCCTCGGGCAGCCGCTCCGGTGCGGTCAACTCCGCGAGCCGGTAGAGCCGTTGACGATGGCGGATCCCGCCCGTCGTGCCGGTGCGCCGCTGCCAGGCCGCGGCGAAGGCGGCCGCCGTGTCCTGTTCGGCAAAGACGCCGGAGACCGGACGGCCGAGGTCCAGCAGCCGGGCCGCCAGCGCATCGGCCTCCGCCGCGGCGAGCAGGGTGGCGTTGACCGGGTAGGGCGGGGTGTGCAGCAGCGTCGCCCGGACCCGGCCGTCCTCGTCGCTCAGTGTCCCGAAGAGCGGTGCATCCTCACCGAAGGCCCGCGGTCCCCGTCTGCGCAGCGCGTCCGTCACCGTCAGCTGCACCGTGTGCAGGGCCGGCCGGGAGCGCAGGAAGTCGTCGGCGCGGGTGAGGAACCCGTCCAGGTCGTGGGTCAGGTGCCAGGCGTCCGGATGCATCCCTCCATGGTTCCGCTCAGCCGGCCGGCCTGAACACCGGTTTTCCCTCCCGGAACGTCACCCGCAGGGGCATCCCGGCCGCCATGTCCCGGCACTCCACCAGCTCCGTCATCATCCGCGGGCCCTCCGCCAGGTCCACCACCGCGGCCACGTACGGGGTGCGGTCGCCGAAGGGCGGGAGGTCGTTGCGGTGCACCGTGGACCAGGTGTAGAGGGTCGCCCGGCCGCTCGCCTCCTCCCAGGTCACCTCCTCGCTCCAGCAGTGCGGGCAGAACTCGCGGGGGTAGTGGTGGGCCCGGCCGCAGGTGCCGCAGCGGCGGATCAGCAGCCTTCCCTCCGCCGCCGCGTCCCAGTAGGGCCGCGTGAAGGAGTCGGTCTCCGGCTCGTCGAAACGCGCCGCGCTCATCAGAACCACCCCAGTGCCGCGTCCACCGACCACGTCTGCCCCGCCATGCCGAAGAAGCCGACCAGCGAGATCAGCGCCATCATCGAGTTCTGCCCCTGTTCCGCCCAGTCGTGGATCATGAGGACGAAGTAGAGGACGTTCAGGGCCAGGCCGCCCAGCAGGGCCACCGGGGTCAGGAAACCGAGGATCAGGCCGAGCCCCAGGGCGAGTTCGGCGTAGGCCACGACGTACGCCATCAGCTTCGGCCGTGGTGTCACCACCGTCCCGAAGCCCGCCCGCACCGGGGCCCAGCGGTGCTTCTCCGCCACGCCCGCCGCCCAGGCGATACCGCCGCCCTCGAACCACGTCTTCTTGTCCTTGTGCCGCCAGCTCTCCAGCCACCACAGGCCGAGGCCTATGCGCAGCACCGCGAGCCACTCCGCGCCGTCGAGCCAGATCGCGTCCATGGATCTGACGGTACGTCAGACAGCAAGGAAAGCCGAGGGGGTTGCAGTCGATTCGCTGTGCGTTCGCCGTGGGGCTGTGGGCGGCCTGTGAATCACCGGCAGATTGTTGACGATTTTGTTGGCGCCGAATTACGTTCGCAAGCGCAAGGCCAGGAGCCGGCGAGACGAGAGGGCAGCAAGGTGAAGCACAGGGCAGTAAGGCGCAGGACCGTCGTCATGGGCATCGGCGCCACCGCCGGTGTCGCGGCAGTGGGCGGCATCGCCCTGAGCGCGCACGCGTCGAGCGACTCGGCGTCCTCGGCATCCTCGGCGTCGGCCGCGGACTCGCTGGTCTTCGACCCGGACGGCTACACCAAGCTGACCACGACGGTCACGGACACCGACGGCACCGACCACGCGGTCACGTACCACTTCTGGAAGGCGATCACCTACGTCGCCGATCCGGTCGACAAGACCTACCAGAGTCTCAACGTCAGCGTCCCCGTCGAGATCGACGGCACCGCCGTGGACGCCTCCGGCGCGCCGATCCTGTTCGCGAACTCCGTCGGCGGGTACATGCCCTCCTCGGTGGCCGACGCCACCGGGATCGGCGGCGGGGGCATGTCCGGCGGCGGTGCGCCCGGCAGCGCGCCCGGCGGCAGCGCCGCGCCCAGCGCCTCCGCCCCGGGCGCGGGCGCGGGCGCGGGCGGCAACACCAACGCCACCGGCGGCGCCCTGAACACCAACCAGCTCCTGGCCCTGGCCGCCGGCTACGTCGTCGTCGAGCCCGGTGCCCGCGGCCGTACCCTCAAGAACTCCGACGGCGAGTACTACGGCACCGCGCCGGCCGTGATCGTCGACCTCAAGGCGGCGGTGCGGTACGTGCGGTTCAACAAGGGCCGCATCCCCGGGAACGTCGACCGGATCGTCTCGGCGGGCACCAGCGCGGGTGGTGCCGTGTCCGCGCTGCTCGGCGCGTCCGGTGACAGCCCGCTGTACGACAAGTACCTCAGGGAGCTGGGCGCGGCCGACGCCAGTGACGCGATCTTCGCGACCGGCGCATGGTGCCCGATCACCGACCTGGAGCACGCCGACGGCGCCTACGAGTGGAACTGGGGCACGAACGTCACCCAGTCCACCGGCAAGGCCGTCGACCAGAGCGTCTCCAGGGACCTGGTCTCGCAGTTCGCCGCGTACCAGGCCGGCCTCCACCTCAAGGGGCTGAACGGCTTCGGTCCGCTCACCGCCCGCAACCTCGACGACTACCTCGTGAAGCAGTACCTGGAACCCTCGGCCACCAGGTACCTCGCGGACCTGTCGGACGCCGACCGGGCGACCTACCTCGCCGCGAACACCTTCATCACCTGGGAAAACGGCAGGGCCACCTTCGCCTGGGCCGACTTCCTCACCCACGTGGGCGCCCGCAAGAAGACCACCCCGGCCTTCGACGCCTTCGACCTGTCGGCGGGCGAGAACAACGAGTTCGGCGCCGGGACGACCGAGTCCCGCCACTTCACGGCGTACAGCCTGGAACACGACGCCACCGGCGTCACCGGCACGCGCCTCGACAGCGACATCCCCGAGAAGCTGCGGCTGATGAACCCGATGCACTTCCTGGCCGGGAAGGCCAACCCCGGCCGCTCGAAGCACTGGTGGATCCGGCTCGGCACCAAGGACTCGGACACCTCGCTGACCGTGTCCGCCAACCTCGCGGCGGCCGCCGCGGGCCTCGGCGACGACGTCGACCACCTCTACTACTGGGACCAGGGCCACGGCGCCAACACCGACCCCGGCGACTTCGTCAAGTGGATCGCCAAGGTCACCGGGTACCGGAAGGCCCGGTAGAGGAACCCCGGAAGACCGGGCGGAGGCATCCGCGAAGGCCCGGTGGAGGACCGCGGTGCCCGTCTCCCGTCATGCTTCGGACACCGCCCCGCCGCGATGCCCGGCCCCTGCGCACCGGGGCCGGGCATCGCGGTGTTCGTGCACCACTTCCGCCCATCCGAGACACCTACGACACCTGTCCCACCCATATCCCCCACCGATGTGATCAATCCGCAACCAATTCCGGTCTTGACCGAGACCCATCAACGGGGTGGGTGATTACGCTCGCGCTCATGGCCGTCTCCCGCCCCTCCCCCGCGCACCTCTCCGCGACCCCCGCCGACCGCCCCGTGTACGTCATCGGCGCCGGTCCCGGCGGACTCGCCACCGCGTACGCGCTGCGGGCACGGGGCATACGCGCCGTGGTGCTGGAGAAGGCCGACCAGGTGGGCGCCTCCTGGCGGCGCCACTACGACCGGCTCCATCTGCACACCACCCGCCGGCTGTCCGCCCTGCCCGGGCTCGCGATGCCACGCAGGTTCGGCCGCTGGGTGTCCCGGGACAACGTGGTGCGCTACCTGGAGAAGTACGCCGAGCACCACGAGCTGGAGATCGTCACCGGTGTGGAGGTGTTCCGCGTCGAGCGGTCGGCGGACGGGACGGGCTGGCTGCTGCACGCCTCCGGCGGACGGGAGCTGACCGGCAGCGCGGTGGTCGTCGCCACCGGCTACAACCACACCCCGCGCGTGCCCGAGTGGCCGGGCCTGGACGGCTACGGCGGGGAGTTCCTGCACGCCGGCCGGTACCGGAACGCCGAACCGTACGCGGGCCGGGACGTGCTCGTCGTCGGCGTCGGCAACACCGGTGCCGAGATCGCCGTGGACCTGGTGGAGGGCGGGGCCGCGCGGGTGCGGCTGGCGGTGCGGACCGTTCCGCACATCGTGCGCCGCACCACCCTCGGCTGGCCCGCGCAGTACTCGGGTGTGCTGGTACGGCGGCTTCCGGTGCGGTTCGTGGACCAGGTGTGCCGGATCCAGGCCAGGGTCGGCGTCCCGGACCTGTCCGCCCACGGCCTGCCCCGCCCGGACACCGGCCTGTACACCAGGGTCAGGCAGGGCGCCGTCCCGGTCCAGGACGTCGGTCTGATCAACGCCGTACGGAAGGGGAAGGTGGAGATCGTGGCCGCCGTCGAGTCCTTCGAGGACGGGAAGGTGGTCCTCGCCGACGGCACCCGCGTCGAGCCGGACGCCGTGATCGCCGCGACGGGATACCAGCGGGCACTGGAGGGGCTGGTCGGGCATCTCGGGGTACTGGACGACCGGGGCAGACCGACGGTGCACGGCGGTCGTACGCCGGCCCAGGCGCCCGGGCTGTACTTCACCGGGTTCACCAACCCCATCAGCGGGATGTTCCGCGAACTGGCGCTGGATGCCCAGAAGATCGCAAAGGGCGTGGCCAAGGAGTTCAGCACCGGAGAGTAACTTTGCCGCTCCGACCCATTCCTGACAGTCCGTCAATTCAAGTAATCTGACAGAGCGTCAGTTTAATGTGGCTGTCTCACAGGAGCGGGCGGACCGATGCTTGGATCAACCCACGGCACCCTCACCACCGACTCCCGCCGGGCCCGGGTCATCGCCTGCGGTGAGCAGCGGCCCGGACCGGTCGTGCACGATCAGGTCGACGACCTAGACGTCGGCGGACGGCCGTTGTACGCGGACGTACCGGATCTGGCGCGGTTCTTCCGCCCCGGGTCGGTCGCCGTTATCGGCGCCTCGGACGCCGAGGGACGGCCGAACACCGGGATCACCCGGCAACTGCTGGGCTGGGCCGAGCGGGTGGGAGCGCGGGTGCACCCGGTGCATCCGGCCCGCCCGTCCGTGTTCGGCATCCCGTGCTCCGCCTCGGTCGCCGACCTGCCGGAACAGGTCGACCTCGCGGTGCTGCTGGTGGCCGACCCGCTGCCGGTGATCGAGGAACTCGCCGAGGCGAAGGTGAAGTTCGCGGTCGCCTTCGCCTCCGGGTTCGCGGAGACCGGCGAGGCGGGGGCCGAGGCGCAGAAGCGGCTCGCGGAGGCTGTACGGCGGTCGGGGCTGCGGCTGCTCGGGCCGAACACCAACCTCAACGCCTTCGAGCGCTTCCGGGAGGACCTGGAAGGGCCCGCGATAGCGCTGATCACCCAGTCGGGACACCAGGGCCGCCCCGTCTTCGCTCTCCAGGAGCTGGGCGTCCGGCTCTCCCACTGGGCGCCGACCGGCAACGAGGCCGACCTGGAGACCGCCGACTTCATCTCCTACTTCGCCGAGCAGCCCGAGGTGGGCGCCATCGCCTGCTACGTCGAGGGCCTCAAGGACGGCCGCGCCTTCCTGCTGGCCGCCGACCGCGCCGCCCGCCGCCAGGTGCCGGTGGTCGCGGTGAAGGTGGGCCGCACGGAAGCGGGGGCCCGTACGGCAGCCTCGCACACCGGCAAGCTCACCGGCGCCGACGACGTGGTGGACGCGGCCATGCGGCAGTACGGCGTCATCCGCGTCGACGGCCTCGACGAACTCCAGGACACGGCCGCCCTGTTGGCCCGGGCGCGGGTTCCGCGGTCCGACGGGGTCGTCGTCTACTCCATCTCCGGCGGCACGGGCGCGCACGTCGCCGACCTGGCCGCCGGGACCGGGCTGCGGCTGCCGAGGCTGTCGGCGGACCGGCAGGCCGAGCTGCACCAGTGGATCCCGGAGTACCTGAGCGTCGCCAACCCCGTGGACAACGGCGGGCATCCGGTGGGCGACTGGCGCGGCCGGAAGATCATCGACGCGATCCTCGCCGACCCGGAGGTCGGGGTGCTGATCTGCCCGGTCACCGGCCCCTTCCCGCCCCTCAGCGACAAGCTCGTACGCGACCTGGTCGAGGCCGCGGAGGAGACGGACAAGCTGGTGTGCGTGGTGTGGGGGTCGCCGGTCGGCACGGAACCGGCGTACCGGGAGGTCCTGCTCGGCTCCTCCCGTGTGGCCACCTTCCGCACGGTCGGCAACTGCCTCACGGCCGTCCGCGCCTGGCTCGACCACCACCGCTTCGTCAACGACTACCGTTCCCCCTTCGACGAGGCCCCACGCACCCCCTCCCCCTCCTTCCGCAAGGCCGAAGCCCTGATGCGGCCCGGCCAGCAACTCAGCGAGCACGCGGCCAAACAGCTGCTGCGCGCCTACGGCATCCGGGTGCCGCGTGAACAGCTGGTGACCAGCGCGGCGGCCGCCGTCCGCGCGGCCGGGCAGGTCGGCTACCCGGTGGTGATGAAGGCGTCCGGCGCGCAGATCGCCCACAAGACCGAGCTGGGCCTGGTGAAGATCGGCCTCACCTCGGCCAGCCAGGTCCGGGACGCCTACCGCGAGCTGACCGACATCGCCCGCTACGAGGGCGTCTCGCTGGACGGTGTCCTGGTGTGCCAGATGGTCGAGCAGGGCGTCGAGATGGTCGTCGGGGTGAGTCACGACGAGCTGTTCGGGCCGACCGTGACCGTGGGGCTCGGCGGGGTGCTGGTGGAGGTCCTGCACGACGCGGCCGTCCGCGTGCCCCCGTTCGGCGAGGAACAGGCCCGCGACATGCTCGCCGAACTGCGCGGACGGGCCCTGCTGGACGGCGTCCGGGGCCGCCCGCCGGCCGACCTCGACGCGCTGGTGGAAGTGGTTCTGCGCGTCGAGCGCATGGCACTCGAACTCGGCGAGCAAATAGCCGAGCTGGACATCAACCCACTGCTGGTGCTGCCCCGCGGGCAGGGCGCGGTGGCGCTGGACGCGCTGGTGGTGTGCCGATGAGCGACCTCAGGCACGACGTCCGGGAGCAGGTCTCGCACATCACCCTCGACCGCCCCGAGTCCCTCAACGCGCTCACACCCGCGATGCGGGACCGCCTGATCGGACTGCTCGAGGAGGCGTCGGCGGATCCCGGAGTGCGCGCCGTCGTCCTCACCGGAACCGGCCGGGGATTCTGCGCGGGAGCGGATCTGCGGGGCGCCGCGGGGGATGGCGGGCAGCGGATCCCCGGTGACGTGGCCCGTGTCCTCCGGATGGGCGCCCAGCGGCTCGTCGCGGCCGTACTGGACTGCGAGAAGCCGGTGATCGCCGCCGTGAACGGCACCGCGGCCGGGCTCGGCGCGCACCTCGCGTTCGCCTGCGACCTGATCCTGGCGGCCGAATCGGCCCGGTTCATCGAGGTGTTCGTCCGGCGCGGACTCGTACCCGACGGCGGTGGCGCCTATCTCCTGCCCCGGCTGATCGGTCCGCACCGGGCCAAGGAGCTGATGTTCTTCGGGGACGCGCTCTCGGCGCCGGACGCGGAACGACTGGGCCTGGTCAACCGGGTCGTCCCGGACGGCGAGTTGGCGAAATCGGCCCGGGAGTGGGCGACCCGCCTGGCCACCGGCCCGACCCGCTCCCTCGCCCTCACCAAACAGCTGGTGAACGCCTCCCTGGACGACGACCGGGCCGCCGCCTTCGCCGCCGAGGCGGCCGCGCAGGAGATCAACATGACGACCGAGGACGCCGGGGAGGGGCTGCGGGCGTTCGTGGAGCGCAGGAGTCCGGGGTTCCGGGGGCGATGATGCTGAGGGCAGCGTGCCCATAGGCTCTCAGAGTGATTGAGACCATCGTGTTCGACGTCGGAGAGACGATCACGCGGGACGACCGCTACTGGGCCTCGTGGGCGGACTGGTTGGACATTCCCCGTCACACCCTGTCCGCTCTCGTGGGCGCGGTGGTCGCCCAGGGTTTCGACAATGCGGAAGCCCTCCGGCTCGCCCGGCCAGGAATCGACGTGGCCGCTGAATATCATGCGCGCGAGGCCGCCGGTCGCGGTGAACACCTCGACGAGAGCGACCTGTACGACGACGTTCGCCCAGCCCTCGCCGCACTCCGGAAAGCCGGCGTGCGCGTCATCATCGCGGGCAACCAGACCTCCCGGGCGGGTGAACTCCTGCGCGGCCTGGACCTCCCGGCGGATCTCGTCGTGACATCCGGGGAGTGGGGGGTGGCGAAGCCGAGGCCGGAGTTCTACCAGCGGGTGCTGGAGGTGGCGCGATCAGCGCCGGAGGCGACGCTGTACGTCGGCGATCACCCGGCCAACGACATCTTTCCGGCGAAGGCGGCAGGGCTGCGCACGGCGCATCTCCGTCGCGGTCCGTGGGGGTACCTGTGGGCGGGCGACCCTGAGGTTGTGGCGGCGGCGGACTGGCAGGTCGACAGCCTCACCCAGCTGGTAGAGATCGCCGGCGGCTGAACAGGCCGCAGCGTTACCCGCCCGAGGGCTGTTCAGCCAAGGTGTGTACACGCTGCGTCTCGGCGTGGGTACGGTTCGGATGGGATCCACCGAACTGGAGCCGGAATGCCTGCACTTGTGTACGGCCGGGTAGGGCGACGGATCGCCTACTACCGCAGGCTGAGGCGCATCACGCAGCAGCAGCTCGCCGATGCTGCCTGCGTCGCCCTGGGAACGATCCGCAAGATCGAGCGCGGTGAACGGGGCGCCAGCGATGCCACGCTCGAAGCAATCGCCGCAGCCCTCGGTGTGGACCCGCCTCAACTGCGAACGGACCGCGGCCCGGCTCACACGCCGGTTCATGATGCGCTACCCGTCCTCTCGGCAGTGATCGCAGCGTACGACGTCCCGGATGAGGGCCCGGTCCGCCCTCTGAACGAGCTGCGCACTGCGGTCAGGGAAGCTGCCCACTGGCGGCTGTCGGCCCAGTACACGCGCATCGCGCACAAGCTGCCCGGCCTGCTTGACGAGCTCGCCCGTGCCTATCACGCGACTCTTCCAGCTGAGCGAGCCGAAGTCGCTGGTCTCCTAGTCAGGGCTTACCGTTCCGCCGATGCCGTGGCCTACAAGTTCGGTGCCCGTGATCTCTCCGCGCGGCTGATCGAACTCATGAGGTGGGCCGTCCCCGAGGCCGGTGAGCCGCTGCTCACTGCTTCCGTCGCCTACGTGCGCACGGAGACGTTCTTCGCAGCCCACGCCCACACTGCAGGGCTGCGTGCCCTCGAACAGGCTCTGGGTGCCGCTCCCGCACCCACCACTGTGCCCGGGATCGCAGCCCGCGGCGCGCTCCACATGCGCGCAGCGGTCATCGTCGGCCGCGCGCGCGACGCTTCGGCCGCCGTCACCCATCTGGACGAGGCCCGTGCGTTCGCCGACCAGGTGCCAGAGGACGTTTACCACGGCACCGCTTTCGGGCCCGACTCGCTCCGTGTCCACGAGGTGTCCGTCGCCGTCAGCCTCGGCGACGACCACATCGGCCGCGCTCTCGATGCGGCCGGCGAGTGGAAGCCGCCCACAGAGCTTCCCGCCGAGCGGCGCTCAGGGTTCTACATCGAACTGGCCCGCGCCCAGCTCTGGTCGGGAATGGCCGACGACGCGTTCGAATCGCTGAAGGTCGCCCGGCGGATCGCACCCCAGCACACACGCGAACATCCCTGGGTGCGTGAAGACGCCGCGACGCTTCGCCGCTTGAAACGAGCCGACTCGGAGAGCCTCACGAACTTCGCCGAGTGGTGCGCTGCCACCTGAGTCAGTCACCCGACTACCCCTCACTGGG
The DNA here is from genome assembly GCF_053597295.1 of Streptomyces sp. NPDC001450. Classification (NCBI taxonomy): domain Bacteria; kingdom Bacillati; phylum Actinomycetota; class Actinomycetes; order Kitasatosporales; family Streptomycetaceae; genus Streptomyces; species Streptomyces sp. NPDC001450. Next base: position 191,979 of record NZ_JBSFHY010000001.1, on the reverse strand, counting down.
GTAGTTGTTGCTGTTCCCTGCCCCCACCATCTGTTGCACGTGTAGGAACCAGCAGATGGGAACCGGGATGCCGGATGCACTCCCGAGCGCGCCGACGGTCATCGACGGGCGCGTGAGCATCGTCCGACTGCACGGTGAGGCCTGCTTCGACTGCGGGGCGGTCAACAAGACCCTGCGCGCGACTGGGCACGTCGCGGTCCGTGGCAGCACCCGCGTGGGCAGATCGCCACGTGCGGATGCCGCAGCCAGGCGGTCGCCGCGTGAACGCCAGAGGAACGAGCCCTGGACCCCGGCGGCCGGTCACGACGGCCCCGGGGCCTGGCCAACGCTCGAACCTGAGAGGGAGCGTCGAGATGAGGATCGGTACCGCCCGGCCCTGGGCCAAAGCCACGGTCGAGCGCGGCAAAGCCACCCAGCCCCTGTACATCGACACGATGCGGGAGACCGCAGCCATGCTGCTGGGCCCCGATGACGGGCCCGAGGCCCTGCCCCCGTGTCCCGAGGAGCTGGACACGCTCACGACGATGCTGCGCGGGTACGTGGAACTGCTGATCCCCGAGGTGGAGCGGCAGGCCGAGCGGCTGCCGAAAAAGAGCGTTCCGCGACACTGCGCCCTTGCCTGTGTGGGCGAGGCGCGCAGGAAGTTGCGGCTCGGAAACGGCTGCACGCCGCCCACTCGCGTGGCCGTGGCGCGGAAGCTCGCCCGCTGTGTCAACGCCTTGTGCGACAAGTACGAGAACCTGCACGCCGAGCAGCAGTGAACAGGCCTTGGTCCTCGCCCTGGTGCCGACGCGGACGTACGGCTGACGCACCTCATGGCGACCGCCCCTGTACCACCAGCATCCGATTAGAACCGTGAGGAGACTCGATGAGCACCACTTCGCAACTCACGCCCGTCCGCCCGTGGGGACTGAGGCGTCTCGGCCCTTACCCGACGGTCGTCACGATGCCGTTCACTTCCGTCACCATCGACCCGGACACCCAGACCGGCGTGTTCCGCGATGGTGACGGCAGGGTCGTGGAGATGGGCAAGCACGGCACCAGCACCGGCACCGAGACGTCCACCGTCACGAACCAGGACTCCCGGAACGACTCCGGCCACGACCAGGACAGCAACCAGGACTGATGGCCGTGACCGACAGGCCTGTCCTGGTGGCCACTGAACCGATCGACGTCACAGCGGACATGGTGATCAGCGAACTGAACCGGCGCGGTGTGCCGGTAGCCAGGTTCAACCCCGCCGACATCGGAGACGGTCTGACGGTCTCGGCCCTGTTCGGTGTCTGCCCGGCCCCTGTGGTCGGGCAGCTCCGTACCTGGTCGAGAACCGTCAGGCTGGAACATATGCGGGCCGTGTACTGGAGACGCCCGGTGTGGCCGCAGTTCGAGAACCTGGACGCGCAGGACGCTCGCTATGCGGCCGCGCAGACCCGCCACGGCCTCGCAGGCATCCTCCACGGCCTGGAGGACACCAGATGGGTCAACCAGCCGATGCGGGAGGCTGCCGCCGACTACAAGCCCCGCCAACTCGCCGTCGCACAGCGTCTCGGCCTCACCATTCCCGCCACGCTGGTCACCAACAGCCTCCATGACGCTCGCGAGTTCATCGCATCCCACGGTCAAGTGATTTACAAAACGCTGCGCTGGACCCCATACGAACGGGACGGCAACGGCCTGACGAGCTGGGCCGAGCCGGTCACCACAGATGAGCTGGACGAGTCGATCGAGGTGACACCACACCTGTTCCAGGCCGTCGTGGACAAGACGGCCGACCTGCGTGTCCTGGTCGTCGGCGAGCAGGTGTTCGCCGTGCGGATCGAATCCGGGCTGCTGGACTGGCGCAAGGATTACTCGACGCTGTCCTACAGCGTGGTGGATCTGCCGTGCCAGGCGTGCAAGCAGTTGCTCGCCTTTCTGGATCACTTCGGCCTGGTGTCGGGCAGCTTCGACCTGGCCGTCGGCCGGGACGGCGAGCCGTACTTCCTGGAGCTGAACCCGAACGGCCAATGGGGCTGGCTGCAACAAGCCACCGGCCTGCCGATGGCTGCCGCGTTCGCTGACCTGCTCACCGAAGGGAGCACCCGACGATGACCCTGGACACCGCAGCCGCGCGGCGGGCCCTGGCCGACCGCCTTGAAAAGGCCGGAATCCTCACCCCCGTCTGGCGGTCGGCGGTCGAAGCCGTGCCGCGCGAACTGTTCCTGCACCCTGGGGTGTTCCTGCCGACCGAGAACGGGCGCTGGCGGCCGGTGACCGCACTTGGCACGGCCCTGGAAGAGTGGGCGCGGATCGCCTACCGGGAGGAGTCGCTGGTCACCCAGCTGGACGGGCACCTGACCGCCGACCAGGCGGCGGGAGTTGTCGACGGCAACCCCACCTCGTCGTCCACGACACCGGTAACCGTCGCCGCGATGATCGAGCACCTGGACGTGGACGACGGGCACACCGTGCTGGAGATCGGCACCGGCACCGGCTACTCCACCGCCCTGATGTGCCACCGACTCGGCGAGGACAATGTCACATCGGTCGAGGTGGACCCCGACGTCGCGGCCCGGGCCGACGCCGCGTTGGAAGCCGCCGGGTTCTCGACGTGGACCGTGACCGGTGACGGGCTCCTGGGACACCCCCGGCGGGCGCCGTACGACCGGGTGATCGCCACCTGTGCCGTGCGCCGCATTCCGTACGCCTGGGTGCGGCAGACCGAGCCGGGCGGAATCATCCTGTCCACCATCGGCTCGTGGCCGTACGGCACGGGACTGGCCAAGGTCACCGTCCGCGAGGACGGCACGGCCGAAGGCCGGATCATCGGTCGCTCGTCCTTCATGCAGGCCCGCTCCCAGGCCGTAGGTCACGAGGGCGTCGACCTGTCGGCGCGGACGGCATACGCCGACTCCGAGCGGCCCACCCGTATCCCGCCGTCGCTGCTGGACGAGTGGATGCCGGCCTTTCTGGCCCAGCTCACCGCCCCCGGCTCCCAGCTGCTGCATACCTCGGCCAACGGGGTCCACAGCATCTACCTGTTCGATGACGAACGAGAGTCCTTCGCCGCGTTCACCGGGGACGGCGAGGACTGGACCGTGCGGCAGGGCGGACCGGTCGCCCTGTGGGACGACATCGAGGAGACGCTGACCGCCTGGCAGCGCGCCGGCGAGCCAGGCATCAGCTCAGTACGGCTGCACATCACCGACCGCTCGCACACCTACTGGATCGGGGGCCGGCAGATCACCGGTCCGAGCCGGACCGCGTGGATTGCCGACAAGCGTGAGCTGCAATGGGAACACCGCGTTGCCTGACTCTCTTCCGGCGGCCCAAAGTCCCGCGATGTGAACTCAGGACGCGGCGGCCCGCTCCAGCTTCCGCAGGGTGCCCCCGTCCGGGTCGCCGAAGAGGACGAACAGTTCGGGGCTGTCCTCGCTGCCGCTGATCGACCAGTGGGTGTCCTCGCCGCAGTCGCCGTGGAGCTTGAGCAGCACGCCGTCCCGGTCGGTGCTGTCCGAGTCGTCGTCGGGCTCCCAGGTGCCGGATCCCCGGCACACGACGTAGTCCCGGAAGTGGTCGTCGTCGAACGGGGGCTGGGTGGGCAGCTTGACGGCCTCGGCGCTGCCGTCGGGGTGCAGCCGCAGCTCGGCCCCGCTCTCGCCGCGCCAGACCCCGGCCAGCTGAGCGGGGGTCAGCTTCGGGGGCTCGTACTGCTGGATCAGACCGGTCTCGGTGGCGAGCACCCCGCCGCCGAAGGCCAGCACGAAGAGGACGACCGAGCCGACCGCAGCCCGCCACCACACGCCCGCCGGACGCCAGGCCCGCCTGCGGACGAGGCCGACCCAGAGGGTGGGCAGGAGCCCCAGGGCCGCCAGGCCGGCCACCGTGGTGCCGAACGGCCACCCGAAGAGCACGGCGGCCGGTTCGCCCCAGAAGAGGGCGGGGCCGACCGGGGCCATCACATGCCAGATCCACCCCGGGCCGGGCAAGTGCCGGCCCGCGAGCCGGGCGAGCACCACCGAGGGCAGGGTCAGCACGAACGCCGACAGCGCACCGAGGATCGGCAGCAGCAGCGGCGCGAAGAGGAGGAAGCACAACGCGCCGAGGGCCCCGCCCAGCCCGGCCCCGTAGCTGTCCTGGGTGGTGGTCTCGTAGATCCACCACAGCAGTCCGGCCGCCGGCAGCTGGGCGCCCCCGAGGGCCGCCGCCGCGCTCAGATCATCGGGCGCCCAGGTCAGCCCGGTACTCGGCCGCGTTACACGCGTCTTTTCCCACCCCATGGGCGCAGCGTACGGGCACGCTTTCGGCCATCTGCCACCCCCTTCCCATCTGACGAACCGTCAGCTTCAATGGAGGTGTGATGGGACACGCAGGGGCGGCGGCCGCCGCCGTCCGATACCTCAGGTCGGCTCCGGCACCGGGGCCCTTGGAGGCGCTGCCGCGCCCGGAGTTGCGGTGCGTCCGCGAGGACGAGCGGGCACCGGTGGACCAGGCGGAGTTCCGGCGCGTGCTGGGTGACTTCGCGACCGGGGTGACCGTGATCACGGCACCGCCGGCCGACGGTTCGGCCTCCCCCGCGGGCTTCGCCTGCCAGTCCTTCTCCTCCCTCTCCCTGGACCCGCCCCTGGTCTGCTTCATGGTCGGCCGCACCTCCACGACCTGGCCCCGCATCGCCGCCGCGGGCGTCTTCTGCGTCAACGTCCTCGGCGCCGGCCAGGGCGAACTGTGCCGGGCCTTCGCGGTGAGCGGCGCGGACAAGTTCGCGGGGGTGGCGTACGACACCGCCCCCGCCTCCGGGGCACCGCGCCTCGCCGGCGCCGCCGCCTGGATCGACTGCACCGTCCACGCCGTGCACACCGGAGGCGACCACCTCATCGTCGTGGGCCGGGTGGTCGCCCTCGGAGCCGACGGGCGGGGGGATCCGCTGATCTTCCACCGGGGGCGGTTCGGGCGGCTCGACGGGAGCTGAACCCTTCCCGGGTTCAGGACAGCGCGGGCAGTGGAGCCGAGGTGCGCCTGATCACCAGGGCCATCAGGGCCGCCGCCGCGCACAGGGTGCCGGAGGCGTACCAGACCATGTCGTAGGTGCCGAAGACGTCGCGGGCGACGCCGCCGAGGAAGGCTATGAGGGCGGCGCCGACCTGGTGGGAGGCGAGCACCCAGCCGAAGACGATGGCGCTGTCCTCGCCGTAGTGCTCCCGGCACAGGGCCAGGGTGGGCGGGACGGTGGCCACCCAGTCGAGGCCGTAGAAGATGATGAAGAAGATCATCGGGGGGTGGACGGACGGGCCCAGCAGCATGGGGAGGAAGAGGAGCGAGATGCCGCGCAGGGCGTAGTAGACGGCCAGCAGGCGGCGCGGCTCGAAGCGGTCGGTGAACCAGCCGGAGGCGATCGTGCCGACGACGTCGAACACGCCGATGACCGCGAGCAGCGAGGCCGCCGCCGTGACGGGCATGCCGTGGTCGTGGGCGGCGGGCACGAAGTGGGTCTGGACCAGGCCGTTGGTGGAGGCACCGCAGATCGCGAAGGTACCGGCGAGCAGCCAGAACAGGCCGGTGCGCACGGCCGAGCCGAGGACCTTGAGCGTGCGGCGGGCGGCCCCCGTGACCGGCGCCGGCTTCGGTACGAACTCCTTCGCACCGTACGGCTCCAGGCCCACGTCGGCCGGGTGGTCGCGCAGCAGGAGCCACACGAACGGGACGACGGCGAGCGCGGCGAGCGCGACCGTCACGGCGGCCGGGCGCCAGTCGTAGGACTCGACCATCCAGGACAGCAGCGGCAGGAAGATCAGCTGGCCGGAGGCGGAGGCGGCCGTGAGGATGCCGCTGACCAGCCCGCGCCGCTCGGTGAACCAGCGGTTGGTGACCGTCGCGGCGAAGGCGAGGGCCATCGACCCCGAGCCGAGGCCGACCAGCAGCCCCCAGCACAGCAGCAGCTGCCAGGCCGCCGTCATCCACACGGTCAGGCCGGAACCGAGCGCGATCACCGTCAGCGCCACGGCCACCACCTTGCGGATGCCGAAGCGGTCCATCAGCGCGGCGGCGAAGGGCGCGGTGAGCCCGTACAGCGCGAGGTTGACCGAGACGGCCGCGCCGATCGTGCCGCGCGACCAGCCGAAGTCCTCGTGCAGGGGGTCGATGAGCAGGCCGGGCAGGGAACGGAAGGCGGCCGCGCCGATGATCGTGACGAACGTGACGGCGGCGACGAACCAGGCGCGGTGCACACGGTGGCGCCGGCCGGGCGGGGCCTTGACGGGGACTGCGGCTTGGGTTGTCTGAGTCACGTCATAGAGGGTCCTGTTTCGGCTCCCGCACATCGAGTGGCCCGAAGGCCAGCATTCGCTAGGATCGGGCCATGGAGCATCAGGTCGTGAAGGATCGGGCCATGAAGGATCAGGTCATGACTGGCGGCGGCCAGGAGTTCCGTCCGCACCGGATCGCCGTCCTCGCGCTGGACGGCCTGCTTCCCTTCGAGTTGGGCATCCCACACCGGATCTTCGGCCGCCCGCGGGACGCCGAGGGCCGGTCCCTGTACGAGGTCGTGACCTGCTCGGTCCGGCCGCCCGGCCCGGTCGAGACGGACGCCGACTTCGCGGTGCACGTCCCGCACGGCCCGGAGGCGCTGGAGACGGCCGACACGGTGATCGTCCCGGCGTCCTACGAACTCGGCCCGGTCTACGAGGAGGGCAGGCTGACCGAGGAGCTGACCGCCGCCTTCGCCCGCATCCGCCCCGGCACCCGCCTCGCCTCCATCTGCACCGGCGTCTACGTCCTCGCCGCCGCGGGCCGTCTGGACGGCCGCCCGGCGACGACCCACTGGGCGGACGCCGAGCGCTTCCAGCGCATGTTCCCGCGGATCAAGGTGGACGCGGACGTGCTGTTCATCGACGACGGGGACGTGCTGACCTCGGCCGGCGTGGCCGCCGGGATCGACCTGTGCCTGCACATGGTGCGCCGCGACCACGGTACGGCCGTCGCCAACGACGTGGCCCGCCGCACGGTCGTCCCGCCCCACCGCGACGGCGGCCAGGCCCAGTACATCCACCGCCCCGTCCCCGATCCCCAGCTCGCCACCACCACCGCGGCCCGCGCCTGGGCCCTCGGCCGCCTGCACGAGCCGATCCAGCTGCGGGACATGGCCGAGCAGGAGGCCATGTCGGTGCGCACCTTCACCCGCCGCTTCCGCGAGGAGGTCGGCGTCAGCCCCGGACAGTGGCTCACCCAGCAGCGCGTCGAACGCGCCCGTCACCTCCTGGAGTCCACCGACCTCTCGGTCGACCAGGTGGCCCGCGACGCCGGCTTCGGCACGGCCCAGTCGATGCGCCAGCACCTGCAACAGGCCCTCGGGGTGACCCCTACGGCTTATCGGCGGACGTTCCGGGCGGGAGTCAACGACGGGGCGGGGAACCCATGATGACGGAGTAGAACGGAGCAAAAGGGAGTAGGGCTGTCACGGGGCCGTGGGCACCCGGCTGCGGCCGCTCCCTTCGGCCGCCTCGGCTTCCCTCCGGCTCCGCGTCCGCTCCCTGCGTGTCTCGCCCCACCAGCCGATCCCGGTGAGGACCAACGTCAGCCCCACACCCGCGAGAACCGCCGTGGAGGGGGCCGCCAGCTGCAGCAGAGCACCCGCCAGGGAACCCGTGGCCGCGTACCCCGCACCCACGGAGGCGTACATGACCGAGTAGCCCGCGGCCAGCGCACCCGGCGGGAGGGCCTCGCGCAGGGACAGGTTCCGGGTGAGCATCGCCGCCGACTGGAGCAGCCCCGCCACGGCCAGGGCGGCCGCGATGCCGGCTGCGGCCGGTATCAGCGCGACCGCGGTCACCGCCGCCGACATCGCGCACAGCAGCAGCACGCTGCGGGTGGCCAGACGGCCCGGCCAGGAGCGCAGCCCGTACAGGAACGCGCCCACCCCCGCGGCCGCCGACATGCCGAGGAGCAGCGGGCCGGCCCAGCCGACGCCGATGCCGCGCTGTTCGAGCAGGGCAGGCAGGACGAGTTCGGCCAGGGCGAGCAGGGACAGGCCCGCGGCGCCGGTGACGTACGCAGGCCACGCCCCGGCCAGGACGCGGAGCTTCGACGTCCCCGCGGCCCGCTCCTCCGCCTGCCAGCCCTCGGGCAGCAGCCACAGGCCCGCGACCGAGGACCCCATCAGAGCCGCCGCGAGCAGCAGCGGCACGCCCGGGGCCACGCCGAGCGCGAGTCCGGTGACCGCGGCCGGGGACAGCGCCCAGATGCCCGACGTCAGCATCGACTCCACCGAGAGCGCCTGCGCGGCCGCGTGCCCGGGGACCAACGAGGTGAGCAGGGCCCGCAGGCCCCCGGACGCCGCTGCCGGGGCGGCACCGGCGAGGAACGCGAACGTCCCGAGTATCACGGGGTGCGCGCCCGGCAGCGCGCCGAGCCCGGCGAACCCGACGGCACCCGCGGCGAGGCCCACCGCCAGATGGGGACGGGCCCGCCGCGGGTTCAGCCGCATGCCGAGAACGGGGGCGCCGAGGATCTCGCCGAGGACGTAGACCGCGGCGAGTGCGGCACCCAGCGGGTAGCCACCCGGGCGTTCGCGGACCAGGAAGACCAGTGCGAGCGGCGCCATGGCCACCGGCATGCGGGCGCCGACGGCCACCAAGGCCCAGGTCAGGACCGGTCGGGAGACGACATCGCGGTAGCTCATGCGACGACGGTAGGGGGCGGCACGGACAATCGCCGCCGTATTTCCCGCCGCCTGTGGACAACCCACCGACACAGCACTCCCAGCAGCCGCAGCACTCGGACAAGAGTGCTCAGAACGTCAGCACCCCCCGTGCCACCCGCCCCGCCTCAGCGTCCGCCCGCGCCTTCTCGAAGTCCTCCACCGGATAGGTCTCCGTCACCAACTCGTCCAGGAGCAGGCGGCCTTGGCGGTACAGCTCGGCGTACAGGGGGATGTCCCGCTGGGGGCGCGAGGAGCCGTAGCGGCAGCCGAGGATGGCCTTGTCGAGGAACATCGAGGAGACGACGAAGGACGCCTCCGCGGTCGCCCGGGGCGTGCCGAGCAGGACGGCCTGGCCGTGGCGGTCGAGGAGGTCGATCGCCTGGCGGATCAGCTCCACGCGGCCCACGCACTCGAAGACGTGGTCAGCGCCCGTCGGCAGGATGTCCCGCACGCCCGCCGCCGAGGTCAGGAAGTCGGTCGCGCCGAACTGCCTGGCCACCGCCTCCTTCGCGGGGTTGGCGTCCACAGCCACGATCCTCAGGGCCCCGGCAAGACGGGCGCCCTGCAGAACGTTGAGGCCGATACCGCCCGTGCCGATGACGACCACGCTGTCACCGCGGTCCACCCGGGCCCGGTTGAGGACCGCGCCGACCCCGGTCAGCACACCGCAGCCGATCAGCGCGGCCGACGACCACGGAATGTCCTTCGGAATGCGGACCGCCTGCACCGCCTGCACGACCGTACGTTCCGCGAAGGCCGAGTTGCAGGCGAACTGGTGGACCGGCCGCCCCCCGCGGCTGAAGGGCCGGCCAGGGCGGCCGATCGCCTGACGGCACATGGTCGGGCGCCCCCGGTCGCACTCCGGGCACGTCCCGCAGTTGGCCAGCGTGGACAGAGACACGTGGTCACCGGGCGCGACATGCGAGACGCCCGCACCGACCGCCTCCACCACGCCCGCGCCCTCATGGCCCAGCACCACCGGCACCGGGAAGGGGATGGTGCCGTCGACCACCGAGAGGTCGCTGTGGCACAGCCCGGCCGCGGAGACGGCGACCAACACCTCGCCGGGGCCCGGCTCCCGTACCGCCAGATCGTCCACCACCTGCACCTGCTTGCCGTCGAACACCACACCGCGCATCACACGGCCCCCTTCGGCTCTCTCGGCAGACCGAGCACCCGCTCGGCGATGATCGTGCGCTGGACCTGGTCCGAGCCGCCGTAGATGGTGTCGGCCCGGGAGAAGAGGAACAGATGCTGGTCGGGGTCGAGTTCGTACGGCGCCGTCGGCGACCAGTCCGCGGGCCCCGCGGAAGCCTCCGCACCGCGCACCTGAACCGCCAGCTCCCCCAGCCGCTGGTGCCAGTTCGCCCACAGCAGCTTGGCCACACTGGGCGCGCCCGCGTCGCCGGAGCCGCCGAGGGTGCGCAGGGCGTTCCAGCGCATGGCCCGCAGCTCGGCCCACTGCCGCACGAGCCGGGCCCGTACGACCGGGTCGTCGACGGCACCCGTACGCACCGCCGCCCGCACCACCCGACCCAACTCCTCGGCGAACCCGATCTGTTGGGCGAGTGTCGACACCCCGCGCTCGAAGCCCAGCAGACTCATCGCCACCCGCCAGCCCTGCCCCTCTCCCCCGACGACGTGCTCCGCGCGCGCGTGTGCCCCGTCGAAGAAGACCTCGTTGAACTCGCTCGTGCCGGTCATCTGGCGAATGGGCCGTACCTCGATACGCCCCGGCTGGTCCATGGGGACGAGCAGAAAACTGAGCCCGTGGTGCCGACGGGACTCGGCATCGGTCCGGGCCAGCACGAAGCACCAGTCGGCCTCATGGGCGAGCGAGGTCCAGATCTTCTGACCGCTGATCCGGTAGGACGCCCCCTCCCGCGCCGCCGACGTCCGCACCCCGGCCAGGTCGGACCCCGCCCCCGGCTCGCTGTACCCCTGGCACCACAGCTCCTCCCCTGCGGCGACCGGGGGCAGGAAACGGCTCTTCTGCTCCTCGGAGCCATGGATGATCAGGGTGGGGGCAAGCAGGTTCTCCCCGATGTGCCCCGAACGCGGGGGCGCACCCGACCGCGCGTACTCCTCGGCCCAGGCGACCTGCTGGGTGAGGGTGGCGGTCCGATTGCCGTACCCGCCCTCGGGCCAGCCGATGCCGATCCAGCCGGCCTCGCCGAGGACCTTCTCCCAAGTACGCCGGTCCGCGGCGTGGTTGGCATGCGCGGCCAGCCAGGCACGGGCCTCGGCACGAAACACCTCGTCCTCTGCGGTGAACCCGAAGTCCATGGGCCTCTCCTCTCAACACCGTTCGCGCCGACCAGCCCAGGGGCGCGGGGGCTGTATCGATGTGCGGCTGCGCCGTGTGGGCGCGACAGGCCACGTCGAACCCGCAGCCGCCGAACCCAGAACGCCCCCCGAGCTCCTAGGCGTTAGGCCGCTCGCCCCGCGCAGCGGCCCTTTCCATCCCCGCCACCTGCGCCAGCATCGGCATCGGATCCACCCCCACCGACCCCGGCAGAAACTCCGCGATCCGCTCCGGCGTCCAGGCCCCCTCCCCGTAGACCGAACGGAGTTCCCGCGGCTGCGCCCACACAGCGATCTTCGGCCCGGCGATCGTGTACACCTGCCCGGTGACACCCTGCTCCTTCGCCGCGTCGGACAGCAGGTACACCACCAGCGCGGCCACGTCCTCCGGCTCCCCGATCTCCTTCAGCTCCATCGGAACGTTCGCCGACATCCGCGTACGGGCCACGGGGGCCACCGCGTTCGCGGTCACCCCGTACTTGTGCAGCCCCAGTGCCGCGCTGCGGACGAGCGAGATGATGCCGCCCTTGGCCGCGCTGTAGTTGGCCTGGGAGACGGAGCCCTGGTGGTTGCCGCTGGTGAACCCGATCAAGGTGCCCGCCCGCTGCTTGCGCATCACGGCGGAGGCGGCCCGGAACACCGTGAACGTGCCCTTGAGGTGGGTGGCGATCACCGGGTCCCACTCCTCCTCGGACATGTTGAACAGCATCCGCTCACGCAGGATGCCGGCCACACACACCACCCCGTCGATGCGGCCGTACGACGCCAGCGCCGCGTCCACGACCCGCTGCCCACCCGCCATCGTGGAGATGTCGTCGGCCACAGCGATCGCCTCGCCCCCGGCCGCCTCGATCTCCTTGACGACGGCCTCGGCGACCTCGCTGGTCGGCGAGGTCCCGTCCATGGAGACGCCGTAGTCGTTGACGACGACCTTCGCCCCCTCGGCGGCGGCCGCGAGGGCGACCGCGCGCCCGATACCTCGCCCGGCGCCCGTCACGGCGACCACCTTGCCTGCCAAGAAGTTCCCCACGCCCGGCCCCTTCCCGTGATTTCTGACGGACCGTTAGATTTTATGGCGCGTCAGATGTGCGGACACAAGCCCCGGGGAGGCACCGGATGTCACTGCCCGCCGAGTTCCATGAGATCGCCAAGCGCGTCAACAACTGGGGGCGTTGGGGAGCGGACGACGAGATCGGCACCCTGAACCTGATCACCGACGAGGTCGTCCGCGAGGCCGCGGCCTGCGTCCGCACGGGCCGACGGGTCCCCCTCGCCCTCCCGCTCCAGCAGGACGGCGTGCAGACCGGGATGATCCCGGGGCGGGTCAATCCGCTGCACGCGATGGTGCAGATCAACCAGGAGCTGTTCGGGCCGGGCACGGTGGCCTGCAGCGACGACGCGGTGACCATGGGGCTGCAGGCGGGCACCCACTGGGACGCGCTGACCCATGTCTCGCACTCCGGGAAGCTCTACAACGGCCGTCCGGCGCACACGGTCACCGCGCACGCCGGCGCACGGTTCAGCGGCATCGACAAGGCGCGGCACGTCGTCTCGCGCGGGGTGCTGCTGGACGTGGCACGCGCGCGTGGCGTGGACCGGCTGGCGGGAGGGCACGCGGTCACGCCGGAAGACCTGGAGGCGGCCGAGGAGTTCGGCGGGGTGCGGGTGCGGGCCGGGGACGTGGTCCTGGTGCGGACCGGGCAGGTGCAGGTGTATCTGGCCGGGGACAAGCACGGGTACGGCTATCCGTCGCCGGGGCTCTCGGTGCGCTGCCCGGAGTGGTTCCACGCGCGCGATGCGGCCGCGGTCGCGAACGACACGCTCACTTTTGAGATCTTTCCGCCCGAGACCGAGAATCTGTGGTTGCCGGTGCACGCGCTGGACCTGGTGGAGATGGGGATGCTCCAGGGCCAGAACTGGAATCTCGAAGAGTTGTCCACAGCCTGTGGAGAGACGAACCGGTACGCGTTCCTGCTGTCGGCGATGCCGGAGCCGTTCGTCGGCGCGACGGGAACACCCGTGGCGCCGATCGCCCTTCTGTGAAGCCGGTTGACGGCGCGCCCCCTGCGTCGACCACGCGCCGCCACCCGGTGCGACCCACACTCGACGAGGACCGCCGTCACCCAGGCCCTCGCCGTCCCCTCACGGCGAATCGTTGCCCACAAGCGTGTTCAAGCGGTCACAAGCCGTCAACACCGATACGGCGATTCATTACGTACGCCCGATTCATGGTGGCCGCGCACGGATGCACCCCCGGCGCACGCCACTCCGGGACCTACACCGCTTCGAACGCGAGGCCCTCGCGCGCGGACCGCCCGCTGCCGTACGCCACCGCTGCGCCCTCCCGGGGCTGCGAGCAGCGGTCCAGCTCGCACCAGATGCTCTTGCCGGCACCCTCGGGGCTCCAGCCCCAGCGGTCGGCGAGGCAGTCGACGAGCGCCAGGCCGCGGCCGCCGGTGGCGTTACTGCCGGCGCAGCGCGGGACGGGGGCGCGGGGGCTGGTGTCGGCCACCTCGAGGCGGACGGTGGCGGACTCGACCGTGCCCGGGGGCAGGGACAGCCGCAGCACGGCCGGACGGCCGGTGTGCACCACGGCGTTGGTGACCAGTTCGGAGACGAGCAGGATCAGCGTCTCGGTGAGCGGCTCGTCGGCGTCTATACCGGACCCGGCCAGGCGCGAACGGGCCCACCTACGGGCTCGCCCCACCTCTGCGGGGTCGGGCCGGACTTCCAGTTGCACCTGAAGCACCTGCACCGCTCACACCATCCGAACCGGCGGACACGTGACCTCGCGCCACGTACACACCGCGACGAGGGCCACGATCGTAGCCATCTTCTGCATGGCCATATCAACGACCAGCGCAAGGGTCACGGAACGTGACTCCCTTACGAGACAGCATGGTTGACGTACAGTCACCCCAACAAGCGCTTCGGGCATATTCCAGCGCGAAGGATTACCCGTGCGGCATACTGTGCGACGCTCGCAGCGGGGAGTCGAACAGGCCTGTCCCAGCCTCGCCCCGGGGGCATCACCGGCACGGCTCGCGCTCGCAGCCACTCGCATCCCACAGAAGGTACCGGAGTGAGGCGCCGACTCCAGGACGTGACGGGTCACACGAAGGACACAACCCGGTATCGACGCTCCGTGATTCCGGCACGCCACGATCCGCGACATCTTGGGCCATGGCTTCGTGGACGGACCAGCCCAGCGCGCCGCCACACGGTCAGCCCACCAGATCGGCGGCCAACACTTCCTCACTCTCCGTGCTCCCCCCACGACGCCGGGCCCGCGCCCAGGCCCGTTTGAGATGCAGATGGACCTCGGACTCCCAGGTGAAGCCCATGCCGCCGTGCACCTGGAGGCAGTCGCGGGCCCCGCGCACGGCGGCCTCGTCGGCGAGCAGCCGGGCGGCGGCGATGTCGGCGGGGTCGGCGGTCACGGCGGCCGCGTAGACCGCCGCCCGGGCCGTCTCGGTGCGTACCAACAGGTCGGCGCACAGGTGTTTGATGGCCTGGAAGGCCCCGATGGGCTGTCCGAACTGCTCCCGCGCCCGGGCGTGTTGCACCGCCAGCTCGCACGCGCGCGTGGCCGTGCCGAGCTGCTCGGCGGCGGTGAGGAGCACGGCCTCCGGGTCCGGCGCGCCGGCGTCGTTTCCGGGGACGCGGTGCAGGGGGCTCAGCGGGTCGACCGACCGCAGGGGCAGGGCACCGGAGGCGTCCCCGCGCACGGTGTCCGCCGCGTCCAGCCACTCCACCAGGGTGCCGTCCACGCGGGCCACCACGGTCTGCCCGGTGGCCGCCCCGGGTACGGTCCCGGCGGCGAGGTGGTTGGCCAGTACCGGCCCCGGCAGCAGTGCGCGGCCGGTCTCCTCGAAGACCAGCACCGCCTCCGGCAGCCCGAGGCCGACCCCGCCCCGGGCCTCCGGCAATCGCAGCGCGAACAGGCCCGCCGCGCCCAGCTCCCGCCACAGGTCCCGGTCCAGGTGCCCGGGCCGGGCCACGGCAGCCCGCAGCGCGTCCGCGCCGAACCGGCGCTCCAGCAGCTGCCGTACCCCGGCCCGCAACGCCCGTTGCTCCTCGGTGAGTCGGAAGCGCACGGTCACCGTCCCTTCGGCAGGCCGAGGATGCGCTCGGCGACGATGTTGCGCTGGATCTGCGAGGTGCCGGCGGCGATGGTGTACGACAGCGAGGAGAGCCGGTCGAGGACCCAGGGCCGGTCCAGGTCGAGACAGTCCGGGCCGAGCACCTCGGCGGCGGTGTCGTACAGCTCCTGGCGGGCGTGCGAGTACCTCAGTTTGAAGACCGAACCCCCGACACCCGGCACTCCGCCGCCGGCCTCCGCCTCGCTCACGTTCCACTGGGTCAGCCGCCACAGCGCCCGGAACTCGGCATTGAGCCGCCCGAGCCGCCGGCGCAGCACGGGGTCGTCCCAGCGGCCGTTCTCCCGTGCGGTGCGGGCGAGTTCGCCGAGCACCCGGCGGCAGCCGACGACCTCGCCGACGAAGGCCGTGCCGCGCTCGAAGGAGAGCGTCACCATGGTCACGCGCCAGCCGTCGTTCTCCGCCCCGACCCGGTTGCCGACCGGCACCCTGACCTCGTCCAGGAACACCTCGGCGAACTCCGCCGACCCGGCGAGCGTGCGCAGCGGCCGTACGGTGACGCCCTCGGCTTCCATCGGCATGGCCAGCCAGGTGATGCCCTTGTGCCTGGGGGCCTCCGGGTCCGTGCGGACCAGCAGTTCGCACCAGTCGGCGACCTCGGCGTGCGAGGTCCAGATCTTGGACCCGCTCACCACGTAGTCGTCGCCGTCCCTGCGCGCGCGCGTGCGCAGCGCGGCGAGGTCGGACCCGGCGTCCGGTTCGCTGAACCCCTGGCACCACACCTCGTCCCCGCGCAGGATCGGCGGCAGCCAGCGGTCCTTCTGCTCGGCCGTGCCCTCGGCGGCGATGGTCGGCCCCGCGTGCAGCAGCCCGACGAAGTTCGCTCCCACATAGGGCGCGCCCGCCTTCTCCGTCTCCTCCAGGAAGATCAGGCGCATGGTCGGGGAGGAGTCCCAGTGGACGTCGGCGTACCCGGCGTCGTACAGCATCCGCTGCCAGCCGAGGTCGTAGGCGCGGCGGCCGGGCCAGTCGTCCGGGGACGGCCCCGCGGGCAGGGCGGGCAGCACCTTGGCGAGCCACTCCCGCAGCCGGGCCCGGAACTCCTCCTCCTCGGGCGTGTAGGAGAGGTCCATCACGGGATCCGCTCGGTCTTCTTGTCGAGGTCCAGGCCCAGCATGCGGATGGCGTTGCCCCGCATCAGCTTGTGGACGGTCTCGTCGTCGAGGCCCTTCACATGGTCGAGGGCGACCTCCTTGGTGTGCGGGAAGGTCGAGTCGACGTGCGGGTAGTCGGTCTCGAAGGTGGCGTTGTCACGGCCGACGACGTCCAGGGACGCGACCCCGTGCTTGTCGCGGAAGAAGCAGCAGAAGATCTGCCGGTAGTAGTACGTCGACGGCGGCTCCGGGATCAGATCGCGCACCCCGCCCCAGGCGCGGTGCTCCTCCCACACGTCGTCGGCACGCTCCAGGGCGTACGGGATCCAGCCCATCTGCCCTTCGGAGTAGGCGAGTTTGAGGGTGGGGAACTTCACCAGCACCCCGCTGAAGAGATAGTCCATCATCGAGGCCATCGCGTTGTTGAAGCTGAGCGAGGCCTGGACGGCGGGCGGCGCGTCCGGGGAGGCGGCGGGCATCTGCGAGCTGCTGCCGATGTGCATGTTGACGACGGTCCCGGTCTCCTGGCACACCGCGAAGAACGGGTCCCAGTAGCCGGAGTGGATGGACGGCAGCCCGAGATGGGTGGGGATCTCGGAGAAGGTCACCGCCCGCACCCCGCGCGCGGCGTTGCGCCGGATCTCCGCGACGGCCAGCTCCACGTCCCACAGCGGAATGAGACACAGCGGGATCAGCCGTCCCCCGCTGCCCCCGCACCACTCCTCCACCATCCAGTCGTTGTAGGCGCGGACGCACGCGAGCGCGACCTCCTTGTCGTGCGCCTCGGCGAAGGTCTGCCCGCAGAAGCGCGGGAAGGTCGGGAAGCAGAGGCTGGCCTCGACGTGGTTGAGGTCCATGTCCTCCAGCCGCGCCCTGGGATCCCAGCAGCCACGCCGCATCTGCTCCCGCGTGATCCCCTCCAGGGTCATCTCGTCCCGGTCGAAGCCGACGGCGGCGATGTTGCGCTTGTACGGGAACTTCAGGTCCTCGTAGATCCACCAGTCCGTCGGCTGGCCCTCCGGGTCCATGGTGATCTGGTACTTCCCGCCGACGTACGCCAGCTCCCCGATCCCGGCGGTCAGCGGCTTGGGACCCCGGTCCCGGTACTTCGCCGGCAGCCAGGTCTCGAAGAGGTGGGCGGGCTCGATCACGTGGTCGTCGACGCTGATGATGCGGGGCAGTTCGGTCACGATGGTCCCCTCCGCCGGACAGTACTTATCTGATGGTCCGTCAGATAGCATGGCACCTGACGAGTCGTCAGCCAAGCAGGGGGCATACGTGAACGAGACCCCGCACTCCTTGAGTTCCTCCCGCACGCTGTGGGACCTGGTCGTACGCCGCGCCGACCTCACCCCCGACCGCCCCGTCCTCCTCCAGGAAGACCGCCGGCTGACCTTCGGCGAGCTGCGCGAGCGGGCCGAGCGGGTCGCGGCGGGCCTGTACGGCATGGGCGTGCGCCCCGGCACGGTGGTCGCCTGGCAGCTGCCCACGCGCATCGAGACGGCCCTGCTCTCCTTCGCCCTGGCCCGCCTGGGCGCCGTCCAGTCCCCGGTCATCCCGTTCTACCGGGACCGCGAGGTCGGCTTCGCACTGCGCGAGTCCAGGGCCGAGTTCTTCGCCGTCCCCGGCGTCTGGCGCGGCCACGACCACACGGAGATGGCCCGCCGCCTGGGCGCGAAGGGCGTCTTCGAGGCGTACGACACCCTGCCCGAGGCCGACCCGTCCGCCCTCCCCGCTCCCCCCGCCGAGGGCACCTCCGTCCGCTGGATCTACTGGACCTCGGGCACGACCTCCGACCCCAAGGGTGTCCTGCACACGGACCGTTCCCTGATCGCGGGCGGCTCCTGCCTGGCCCACGCCCTGCGCCTCACCCCGGACGACGTGGGCTCGATGGCGTTCCCGTACGCGCACATAGCCGGGCCGGACTACACGGTCATGCTGCTGCTGTACGGCTTCCCGGCGGTGATGTTCGAGCAGTTCGCCCTGCCAGACGCACTCGCGGAGTACCGGCGGCACGGGGTCACGGTGGCCGGCGGTTCGACGGCGTTCTACTCGATGTTCCTGAACGAGCAGCGCAGACAGCCGGACGCGAAGGTGATCCCCTCCCTGCGCCTCCTCGCGGGCGGCGGCGCCCCCAAGCCCCCGGAGGTCTACCACGCCGTCGTACGCGAGATGGGCGTACAACTCACCCATGGCTACGGCATGACCGAGGTCCCGATGATCACCATGGGCGACCCCGGGGACACCCCCGAGAACCTCGCGACGACCGAGGGACGCCCACCGGAGGGCATGGAGATACGGATCGTCGACGGCGAGGTCCGCCTGCGCGGCGAGGCCGTCTGCCAGGGCTACCTGGACCCCGGCCAGACGGCCGCGGCCTTCGACCCGGAGGGCTTCCTGCGCACCGGCGACCTGGGCCATGTCACCGGCTCCGGGCATCTCGTGCTCACCGGCCGGCTGAAGGACGTGATCATCCGCAAGGGCGAGAACATCTCGGCCAAGGAGATCGAGGACCTGCTGGCCGCGCATCCGGCGGTGGGGGACGTGGCGGTCGTCGGACTGCCGGACGCGGAGCGGGGGGAACTGGTCTGCGCGGTGATCGAACAGCCGCCTGGCGCCGAGGAGTTGACGCTACCGAGGGTCGTCTCGTACCTGCGCACGGAAGGGCTGTCCGTGCACAAGCTGCCGGAGCGGCTGGAGGTGGTGGACGCCCTTCCACGGAACGAGACACTGCGGAAGGTGCTGAAGTACAAGCTGCGGGAGCGGTTCTCGCAGCCGCCGGCCGCTACTCGGGAACGGTGAAGTAGCGCGCGAACGCCGGGATGATCTCCGCCTCGCCGATCCTGCCGTCGCCGTCCGTGTCGAGTGCGGTGGCGGTGGTGCGGGCGATGTCGGCCGGTACGTGGAAGACGCGGAGGACGCGGACGGTGTCGGTGAGGGTGGCGTGGCCGTCCGAGTCCGGGTCGGCCACGGCCAGGGCCGCGTGCAGGAAGGGGCGGGCGATCTCGGCGAAGCGGTCGGGGTTGTCGCGCAGGCGCTTGACCGCGCCGGTGACGAACTCCTCGCGGGTGATGCGCTGGTCACCGTCCCGGTCGGCGATGCCCGCCATGCCCTGCCAGAAGGCCTCCGCACCGGCGTACAGCGCCTGGCCCTTGTCGGAGCGGGCGGCGACGGCGAACTCGGCGAGCAGCGCCTTGGCCGCCGCGTTGAAGTCCTCGCGGTCGATGTAGCCGTTGCCGTCCTGGTCGAAGGTGGCGAACCGGGCGGCGATCCTGCGTTCGTACTCGGTACTGACCATGTCTGTTCGGGCCGCCTTACGTTGACGTGGGGGCGAATCTGGCAGGGAGCGTACGTCGCGGGAGGCGGTGAGGTGACGGAAAAGCGGGGGTTGTGCCAAGACCGGGGGAATTCTGCGACAACCTTGTGGCGTCGGCACGGCGCGGCTCGGGCCGACGCGACTCAGGCCGAGAGGGGGCCCGCCTCGTCGGCGGTGGCGGACTCGACGTCGGGGCGGACGTCGAAGAGGCGGCGGACGCCGAGCGCGCCGAGGACCCGGTTGACGTGCGAGCCCTCGTCCGCGCCCCGGTCCGGCAGGATCAGGCGCAGCCGGCCCTGACAGGAGCGGATCAGCCGGCGGGCGGCGATCAGGACGCCGACCCCGCTGGAGTCGCAGAAGAAGACCTCGGAGAGGTCCAGGATCAGGCTGTGGTGACCCTCGGCGACCACGTCGTGGACCCGCTGACGCAACACCGGCGAGGTCATCAGGTCCAGTTCCCCGGACACCCGGAGCACGGCCCACTCGCCCGGTGCACCCTGTTCGATGCTGGTCACCTTGAATGCCACGGCCACGCCCCTCCGCTCGCCGGATCTCCCGGAACCGCCCGGAAACGGAAGCAGTTCCTACGTTTCTCTCCGCGCGGCTGCCCAGCGGCCGTTCCCTGAAACTTCGGGTAACAAACCGTGAGCGGTCAACAAGGGGCTTGTTTCAGTCACTACCGATCCGGTTCGATCGGAGCTGGACACGATTTGAGTGAAGATTGTGTGAACAGGGCACTATCACCTGCGGCGCCTCGGGGGGCGCACATTGACACAAAGGGGCGTGCGTAGTCAGAGGTGCCGACTACATTCGAGATGAGGATGCGGAGACGCTGGACGGACCGGACGAGGCGAGGGGAGGAGCAGCATGGCGCAGAAGGACGTACCGCCCCGCTGGGACCGCAAGATGCAGCAGCGGCTCGCGCGCGGTGAGGCCGCCGCGCTCGGCGAGCTCTACGACCGGTTCGCCTCCCTCGTGCACAGCCTCGCCCACCGCGTCCTCGGCGACGAGCGGGCCGCCGACGGTGTCACCCGCGAGGTCTTCGCCCACGTCTGGGAACACCCGGACAGCTACGACCCCAAGGAGGGTCCGCTGCGCTCCTGGGTCGCCGCGGTGACCCACCGGCTGGCCGTGCAGCGGCTGCGCGCCACCGAGACCGCCGCGCTCAGCGGCGGCGAGAGCGGCTCCGCGGAGGAGCTGGAGAGCCTGGAGAGCAAGGTGCACCGCGCCTCGGTCGCCGCCCGCGCCGACTACATCGTCCACTCCATGCCCGCCCCGCTGCGCGCCGCGCTGGAACTGGCCTATTTCCAGCGCCGCGACTACCGCCAGACCGCCACCGACCTCGGCGTCACCGAGGACGAGGCCCGCCGCCGGCTCCGTCTCGGCCTGCAACTGCTGTCCACCGCCCATGACGTCGGCACACCGCCGGGATACGGGGGTGCGGTGTGAACGCGCCGGGAGGGTTCGAGGCGTTCGACGGGGACGACGCGTACAAGGGCGCCGCGGGAGCGGGCGGCCCCGGTTCCGGTTCGGGTTACGGCTCCGGTTCCGGTGACGGGCCGCCGGGTGCCGGTGGGTCCGGGCGCGGCCGCTCGCCCCGGATACCGATGCCCCGCGCGTCCGTCGAGGACAGCGGGTTGCCGCTGCCCGACCTCGCCTACCTGGGGGACCTTCCGCCCGTGCCGCTCGACCTGTCGCACGACGTCCTGAAGTCGCTCCTCGGCGCCTGGGCCCTGGCCGCCTGCTCGGCGGCCGAGACGGCGGCCGTGGAGGAACACCTCGGCACCTGCGGTTCCTGCGCGGACGAGGCGCTGCGGCTGCGCGAGGCGGTGGGTCTGCTGCACCAGCCCGAGAGCCTCGACCTGGACCCCGCCCTGCGCACCCGCGTCCTGGAGAGCTGCCTGGACCGCCGGCCGCCGCACATCCCGGTGCCCGAGTGGGCGGCTCCCTACGACGCCGAGAGCGCGCGACTGGACGCGCTGCTGCAGGACTTCGGCGACGCCGAGTGGCATGCGCCGGTGCGGCTGCGGTGGTTCGAGGGCGACGCGCCGACGAGTCGTCGTACCACCGTGGCCGGGGTGATCGCGCATCTGCTCTCGGTGGACGGGCTGGTCGCGACGGCGCTCGGTCTGGCGGATCCCCTGGCGGAGGTCTTCGCGAAGGGCGAGAAGGGCGAGAAGAGCAAGAACGGCAAGAAGGGCGACAGGACCGGGAAGGGCGAGATCGGCGAGCTGGGTGCTGCGGGGCCGGCGGGGCGTACCGAGGCGTTCTGGCGGGCGTCCCACTTTCCGCCGACGCGGTCCGTGCGGGGGCCGTGGCGGGAGCAGAGCCACAACCTCGTACGGACGGTGTCCTTCACGGGCAGCACCGCCGGTGGTCTCGCGGTGCCGTACGGCGCCTTCGAACTGCCGTTGCACGACGCCATGCTGGACCGCGCCTTCGAGTGCTGGGTGCACGCGGAGGACATCGCGGAGGCGGTGGACTATCCGTACGAGCCGCCCGCGCCGCGTCACCTGAACAAGATGATCGATCTCGCGGCACGGATGCTGCCGGTGGCGCTGGCCGTGCGGCGCCGGGCGGGGCTGTCCGCGCCCGGGCAGACCCCGCATCTCGTTCCTGCGGGGGCGCCGGGGCGCAGCCTGCGGCTGGAGATCGAGGGGGCGGCCGGCGGGGAGTGGCTGATCCCGCTGGACTCGCCCGCGGCGGTGGGCTCCGCGGAGTTCGAGGTGGCCCATGTCGCCCTGGACGGCGTGGAGTTCTGCCGGCTGGCGGCGGGGCACGTACCTCCGGAGGAGGCCGCGGCGGGGCAGGTGGGCGACCGGGAGGCGATCAGGGACGTGCTGTTCGCTGCCGCGGGGCTCAGCCGGATGTGAACGTGGCTCGGCTGTGCGGCTTGCCGGTTCAGCCGACCGAAAAGCCCCCTACTCAGTGCACCGAGAACCCGCCGTCAACAAAGATCGACTGCCCGGTGACATAAGCAGACGCACCACTCGCCAGGAAGACCACCGCCCCCGCGAAGTCCTCCGCCAACCCGTTGCGCCCGACCATCGTGCGCGCGGCCAGTGCCGCCACCCTCTCCGGGTCGGACGACAGCCGCGTGTTCAGTGGGGTCATCACGAAGCCCGGGACGAGGGTGTTGGCGGTGACGCCGTGCGGTGACCACGCCTCGGCCTGGGAGCGGGCCAGTGACTCCAGCGCGCCCTTGGAGACGCCGTAGGCACCGCTCTGCACGAAGGCCCGGTGCGCCTGCTGGGAGGTGATGTGGATGATCCGTCCGTAGCCCCGCTCGGCCATGCCGGGCCCGAACCGCTGCCCCAGCAGGTAGGGCGCCTCCAGGTTCACGGCCATCGTGGTGTCCCACACCTCCTCGCCCAGCTCCCCCATCGGCGGCCGCAGGTTGATCCCGGCGCAGTTGACGAGGATGTCGGGCTCCCCGAACTTCCCGGCCGACTCCTCGGCCGCCGCGCGCACCCCGTCGCGGGTGCTCAGGTCCGCGCTGACCCAGGCGGCCCGGCAGCCGTCGGCGGTCAGCTCGTCGACCGTGGCGGCCAGCTGCGCCTCCTTGCGCGCCACGGCCACCACGCTCGCCCCGGCCCGCGCCAGGGCCCCGGTGATGGCCCGGCCGATGCCGGAGCTGCCGCCGGTGACCACGGCGACGCGGCCGTCCAGCGAGAACAGTTCGGAGAGGTACGCCTGTGAGGTCATGCCCGAAGCCTAGGGGGCACGTCTCAGGCGAAGATCACCGTCCGGCGCCCGTTGAGCAGGATCCTGCGCTCCGCGTGCCACTTCACCGCGCGCGCCAGCGCCTGGCACTCCACGTCCCGCCCGACGGCGACGAGTTGGTCCGGTGTCACGCCGTGACCCACCCGCTCGACCTCCTGCTCGATGATCGGGCCCTCGTCGAGGTCGGCGGTCACGTAGTGGGCCGTGGCGCCGATCAGCTTGACGCCCCGCGCGTGCGCCTGGTGGTACGGCTTGGCGCCCTTGAAGCTCGGCAGGAAGGAGTGGTGGATGTTGATGATCCGGCCGCTGAGCTGCTTGCACAGGTCGTCCGAGAGGACCTGCATGTAGCGGGCGAGGACGACCAGTTCGACGTTCTGCTCGCGCACGATCTCCAGCAGCTGCGCCTCGGCCTGCGCCTTGGTCTCCTTCGTCACCGGAATGTGGTGGAAGGGGACGTTGTACGAGCCCACCAGCTCTTGGAAATCGGTGTGGTTGGAGACCACGGCCGCGATCTCCACCGGCAGGGCGCCGATACTGGCGCGGAAGAGCAGGTCGTTGAGGCAGTGGCCGAACTTGCTGACCATCAGGACGATGCGCATCTTCTCGTCGGCCCGGTTGAGCTGCCAGTCCATGTGGAAGGTGTCACCGATCGCCGCGAAGCTCGCCCGCAGCTTGTCGACGGTCAGCGGCGCGTCCGCCGAGAAGTGGACACGCATGAAGAACAGTCCCGTGTCGTGGTCGCCGAACTGCTGGCTGTCCTCGATGTTGCAGCCGGTCATGAACAGGTAGCTCGACACGGCGTGCACGATGCCCTGCTTGTCCGGGCAGGACAGGGTGAGGACGTACTGGTCGGCCGGGGCGGCGGCCGGGGCGGACTGCTCGTTCATGCACCACAGGGTCCCATACGGCCACGCGCCGTGGGCAATCGTCCCGCGGGTCGGGACGGGGCGGGACGGCTGCCGCGCGGGCGCCGCCCCGGGAGGGTCCGGCCCCTGCCTACGCGACCCTCGTCATGATCCGCAGTACCTCCAGGCTCCGCGGCGGGGCGTCGGGATCGTCGCCGTCACTCGCCGCGAGGCGTATGTGCGCGTCCCGGGCCGCCCGCACCGCCTCCGGCCACCCGTGGTGGTCGAGGTAGGCGGAGACCGGCGCGTCCGGGCCGACCTGGTGCATGATCCGCAGCACCCGCAGGACGGCCGTGTCGACGAGCGCCGCCTCCTGCGAGTCCCGGAATATCGTGCCGACGTACTTCTCCGCCGACCAGTTGTCCAGCCAGGTGTCCTCCACCAGGCGGTACACGGCGTCGGTGAAGTCGCCGTACCCGTCGACGCCGGCCAGCCAGACGTCGCGCTGGAACTCCGGATCGGAGAGCATGTGCAGCGCGGAGCGCACATTGGTGCGCCAGCGCCACCACGGCATGTCGTTCAGTGGCATGCCGCCCATGGTGGAGGAGCGACGGCCGCGACGGGAAGAGTTCTCCGAGCCTTGCACGGTCATCGATCGTACGTTCCTCGCCACAGGAGTCTCACCCGCCCCTGTAATTCACCTCAATGTCACCTTTCATTGACCGAGGGTCACTCCCCGGTTAGTGATGTGACGGAATCGTGCGTGTCCATGACCGGCAGGCCACGCATCCGCAGCACCTTCCTCCCCTTCCTCTCCCGGCCCGTCAGAGCCACCGCCCTGTCGGCGGGTGCCCTGGCCGCGTGTGCGTCACTCACCGCCGGATGCGGGGCCATCCCCGGTGCCACGGGGGGCTCCGGGGATGGCCCGATCAAGGTCATGACCTGGGCACCCCAGAAGACCGACGCCACCAACAAGCCCGGCATGCCCGCGATGGCCCACGCCTACGGCCAGTGGATCAACGCCCACGGCGGCATCAACGGCCGCAAGCTCGAGGTCCTGACCTGCAACGACCACAACGACAGCGTGGGCGCGGCGAAGTGCGCCCGGCGCGCGGCGGCCGAGGACGTGGTCGCGGTGGTCGGCTCCTACAGCCAGTTCGGCGACTCCTTCCTCGCCCCGCTGGAGAGCGCCGGCATCCCCTACATCGGCGGCTACGGCGTCACCAGCGAGGAGTTCACCGGCCCCATGGTGTACCCGGTCAACGGGGGGCAGCCCGCCCTCCTGGCCGGCCTTGGCAAGGCGCTCGCCGCCACCTGCGGCCAGATCGCCCTGGTCCGCCCCGACAGCATCGCCGGGGACCAGCTGCCCGCGCTGCTCGGCTCGGGCCTGAAGGCGGGCGGGCACGCCCCGGCCGGCGACCAGCTCGCCGCCGAGAACGCCACCGAGTACGACGGCCAGGTCGACCAGGCGCTGCGGTACGCGACCAAGGACACGCTCAAGAAGGGGTGCGTGGTGCCCGCGCTCGGGGACCGCACCGACACCTTCATGGACTCCTTCCGGCGGGCCCGCGAGGGCTACCCCGCGGTGCGGACGGCGACCGTGCTGGGCAGCGTCGACCAGACGGTGATCAACTCGACGGGCGGGGCGTCGGGGCCGTACGAGGGGTCGTACATCACCGGCTGGTACCCGGTGTCGTCCGACCCGCGCTGGGACCGGATGAAGAAGGTGATCAACGAGGAGGCCTTCGGCGACAACCGCATCGACCCCGCGGACGCCGGAGTGCAGACCACCTGGATCGCCTACACCGTACTGAAGGCCGTCCTGGAGAAGATCGGCCACGGCGAGGTGAGCTCCGACACCGTACGGCGCACCCTCGACGACGGCCTGAAGGTGTCCACCGGCGGCCTCACCCCGACCCTGCGCTGGCCCTACGAGAGCAAGCTCGCCGGGGTCGGCTTCCCGCGGCTCGTCAACGCCGACGTGACCCTCCAGGTCGTCAAGGACGGCCGGCTGGTCGCGGCGAAGAAGACCGCGGGCTCGGGCTTCAACGGGATCACCGACATGACGAGCACGCTGGAGAACGCCGACCTGGACTGACCCGGCCGCCGGGGCCCGCCCCGGCGGCCGCCCGCCTCACAGCTGGGTCGGCTGGCGCTGGGTCAGGCCGTACTTCTGCGCGATGGTGTTCCACAGCGCCGCCGCCTTCACCTTCTCCGCGCTGGCGGTGGCGCTCTCCCGGTTGCCGGCCTGGGTCTGGGCGGTGCCGCGGGCCTGGCCGTGGTGGCAGCCCTTCCTGCCGCCGCCCACCTGGTCGGCCCAGGCCGCGTAGTGGTTGTCGGCGGCCGCGGACGCCTGCCAGGCCTTGGTGAGGGCGGCGGTCAGCTCGGTGTTTCCCGGCAGCTTGTCGACGGACAGCTTGCCGAGCCGGGTGACCAGGTCGGTGCGCTGCTTGGCCGCGTCGCGCAGGTTGGAGGCGGACTGGCCGAGGTTGTCGCACTGCCTGACGTTCGCCACCGCCTGGATCACCGAGGCGCGGCTGCTGCCGCTGTCGGCGAGCAGCTTGTCCAGGGCGGCCGCCTGCTGCTGGGCGGGGTCGGCTGCGGCCGAGGCCGAGTCCTGGGTGGCCGGGGAGGCGGCGGCGACGTTCTTCTTGTCGCTGCCCTTGTCCCCGCCGCCACCGCTGAACATCGCGCCGACCCCGAAGCCGACGACGACGATGCCGATGCCGATGGCGGCGATCAGCGGCACCCGCGAGCCGGTACGGCCGTCCCGGCGCCCGCCGCCGTCCTCGTCCATGTCGATGGGCTGGATGTACGACGGCTGCGCCGGGCCCGGGTAGCCGTTCGGCTGGACACGCGGCATCTGCTGGGTGGAGCCGGCGGTGCTCTCCCCGCCGCCCGGCCCACCGCGGAAGAGGTTGTCGAACTCGGCGGGAGGCTGCCGCTCCCCGCCCGGCGCCTGACCGGTGTACGGCGGGATGTACTGCGTGGCCGCGGCGTCGGAGGCGGCCGGCTGGCGCACACGCCCCAGGTACCGCGTCTCCTCACCGGCGGACTCGGGCGGCAGCGTGCCGGTCGCCACCGGAGGGATGAACTGCGTGGCGCCCTCGTCGACGGGGGCCGCCGGGACCGGCGGTATGTACTGGGTCGCACCCTCGTCCACGGAGGCGGGAGCCGGAGCGAGGCCGGGCATGGGGGCAGCCCCCCTGGCGACCGGCGGTATGTACTGGGTCGCGCCGTCGGTCGCCGGGGGCAGGGACGCGGCCGGGTACGCCTCCGGCACGGCAGGCGGCAGGGGCGCGGAGGGGGCGGAGGGAGCGGGCGAGGCCGGGTACTGCTGCTGGTACGGGTCCGGGGCGCCGTAGGCGGGCGGTCGGCCCGCACCGTCCTGAGGCTGCTGGCCGCCGCCGTACTGGGGCTGCTGCCCCGCCCCGTACTGGGGCTGCTGCCCCGCGCTGTACTGGGGCTGCTGATCGCCGCCGTACGCCTGCGCCTGACCCGCGGAGCCGTAGGCCTGGTCGCCGTACGACGGAGCCGGCGCGCCCTCGGGAGGCAGCGGGCCGGGGCCGTTGCCCGCAGGGGGCTGCTGGTCCGGGGAGCCCCACTGCTGGGCGGCCGCCGGGGGCCAGCCCTGGTCCGGCTGGGGTGCCTGCCGGCCGCCGGGGCCCCATGCGTCGCCCCAGGCCTGGCCGCCGGCCGGGGCCGCGGGGGTGGGGGTCGGGGCGCTTGTCATGCCCGGCAGCAGGGGCTCGCCTCCGTCGGAGGGCAGCACGATGCCTTCGTGCGCGGGTCGCGCCGAGGGCTCCTCGCCCTGTCCACTCTGCGTCACCGGGACTCCTACGATTGGGGGACCTTCGGAATCGTCGGCTCACGCTACCGGGTCCCCCGAGCCGGGTGCCACGCAGCTCAGGGCGCGATCTTCTTCCCTGTGACAGCAGTAACAAAACAGCCCCGCGGTTCGCTGTACAAGGCAACCTTCCTGGGTCCTGGTGCCGTTTCCCGTGTGTTCACGAACCGCGGGGCCGTTGTTCAGGCGGCCTGCTGGAGGTCGAGACGGGCCCCGAACTCCCGCACGACCGCCTCGTCCCGGAAGGGCTCCAGGCGTTGCTGGAGGTCCTCCAGATACTCGGCGCCCCGGTTGGAACGGAGCGTCTCCAGCAGCTCCACCGCCTTCATCCCGGTGCTGCAGGCCTGCTCGATCTCGCGCTGCTGCACCTGGGCCGTGGCGAGCAGCACATAGCCGATGGCGCGGCGCCGGGCCCGCGTCCCGGGATGTCCGGCCAGCGACTGCTCGGCGTACCGCGCCGCCGCCTCGGCCTGTCCCAGGTCGCGGTGGCAGTGCGCCAGCTCGTCGGCCAGATAGGCCTCGTCGAAGTGCGCGATCCACACCGGGTCGTCCCCGAAGGCCGCGTCCGCCTGTTCCATCGCCGAGACAGCCCGCCCGGAGGCAGCCTGCGCGGCCCGTACGTCACCGAGCAGGGCGTGCCCGCGGGCCTCGGCCGCGTGGAACATCGCCTCCGCGCGCGGGGTGACCCGCCCGCGCGCCCCTTCCTGCGCGGCCCGCGCCAGCTGGGCGATCTCGCGCGGGTTGCCGAGCTGTGCGGCGAGGTGGCTCATGGAGGCGGCCAGGATGTAACCGCCGTAGCCGCGGTCGCCGGCCGCCTGCGCCAGGCGCAGCGACTGGATGTAGTACCGCTGGGCCAGACCCGGCTGCCCGGTGTCCACCGCCATGTACCCCGCCAGCTCGGTCAGCCGGGCGACGGTCGCGAAGAGGTCGCGGCCGACCGCCTCGCGGTACGACCCCGCGAGCAGCCCGGAGACGACGCTGTTGAGGTAGTGCACGACGACCGGGCGCACATGACCGCTGCCGTACTGGTGGTCGAGGTCCACCAGCGCCTGGGTCATGGACCGTACGGCGGCCACGTCGGACTGGCCCACGCGCGGGCCCGCCTGCCGGGCCACCTGGGGGTCCGGCATGGAGATCAGCCAGTCCCGGCTGGGCTCGACCAGCGCGGAGGCGGCGACGGAGGAGCCGGACAGGAAGTCCCGCCGGCCCACGTCGCTGCGCCACAGCTCACAGACCTGCTCGATGGCCCCCAGTACCGTCGGCGAGAACTGGAGACCGACCCCCGAGGCGAGGTTCTTGCCGTTGGCCATGCCGATCTCGTCGATCGTGACCGTACGGCCGAGCTTGCGTCCGAGCGCCTCCGCGATGATGGCCGGGGCCCGGCCCCGCGGCTGCTGGCCGCGCAGCCAGCGGGCCACGGACGTCTTGTCGTAGCGCAGGTCGAGACCGTGCTCGGCGCCGCACATGTTGACCCGCCGGGCCAGCCCGGCGTTCGAGCACCCCGCTTCCTGGATGAGTGCCTGCAGCCGTTCGTTCGGCTGCCTCGCAACGAGAGGCCTCGCGGCCATGTGCTACCCCCTGCGAACCCCTGGAGCGTGAAGATCCGGCCGGAAGGATCCGGTCGGGAAGATCAATGCCCAGCTGACATACCGTCAATGCGTGACATGTGCGGTTTGCCGGGGTAAAGGCTGATGCCACCCCCACCCCTGGCTACCCATCCCACGCCCCGCTTCCTCCCGCGCGCCCCCACCTGTGCACCCATGCGCCCCGGCGGGGGAGGCGATGCTCCTCCCCTGACCGGGCCCTGGCCGTAACTCCAGGTGAGTGGGGGAGTTGAGTGAAACGTGGAAGAGACGATCGCAGGCACGCAAGCCGCTCAGATTCCGCAGCAGCGCGGGGAATCGCTGCTGGAAACCGCCGTACGCTACGCCGAGGAGCGCCACTGGGACCTGTTCCCGGGCGCCTGGCTGGAAGCCGTCGACGGGGTGCAGCGCTGCTCGTGCGGCGATGCATCCTGCCTCGCGCCGGGTGCGCACCCCACGCGCCCCGACTGGGCGACGCAGGCGACCGGCAGTGTGACCGTCGCGCGCCGGATGTGGCAGAAGCAGCCGACGGCGTCGATCCTGCTGCCCACGGGGCGTACGTTCGACGCGTTGTCCGTCCCGGAGAGTGCGGGGTTCTTGGCGCTGGCCCGCATGGAGCGGATGGAGCTGACCCTGGGACCGGTGACGTTGACTCCCGACCGGCGCATGCATTTCTTCGTACTGCCGGGGGCTTCGGTGAAGGTTCCCGAGCTGGTGCGGAAGTTGGGGTGGTCGCTGGCTTCACTGGATCTCGCGCCGTTGGGCGAGGGGAGTTACGTGGCCGCTCCGCCGACCCGTTTCGGCTCGCGTGGCGCTGTGCAGTGGGCTTGTCGGCCCACGCCCGCGAATCGGTGGCTCCCGGATGCGGAGGAGCTGATCTCGCCGCTCGCCTATGCCTGCGGCCGGGACCGGTAGCCGTCCCCCTTCAGGTCGGCAGCGGCCCCGTAGGGTGCTGGCATGACCGAGGCTGCGGTTCGTGTGCGAGGGCTCTGGAAGCGGTTCGGGCAGCAGGTTGCCGTGGGCGGGATCGATCTCGATCTTCCCGCCGGGAAGTTCATCGGGCTGGTCGGGCCCAACGGGGCCGGGAAGACCACCACGTTGTCCATGGTGACCGGGTTGCTGCGGCCCGATCAGGGGTCCGTCGAGGTCGTCGGGCACGACGTGTGGCGGGACCCGGTGGCCGTGAAGGCGCGGATCGGGGTGCTGCCCGAGGGGCTGCGGTTGTTCGAGCGGCTGTCGGGGCGGGAACTGCTCGGGTACTCGGGGCGGCTGCGGGGGCTGCCCGGTGCCGAGGTCGACAAGCGGGCCACTCAGTTGCTGGACGTGCTCGACCTGGCCGGGGCGCAGCACAAGCTCGTCGTGGACTACTCGACCGGCATGCGCAAGAAGATCGGGCTCGCGGCCGCACTCCTCCACAATCCCGACGTGCTGTTCCTCGACGAACCCTTCGAGGGCGTCGACCCGGTGTCCGCGCAGACGATCCGGGGTGTGCTGGAGCGCTACACCGCCTCCGGCGCCACCGTCGTGTTCTCCTCACACGTGATGGAGCTGGTCGAGTCGCTGTGCGACTGGGTGGCCGTCATGGCGGCGGGCAGCATCCGGGCGACCGGCCCGCTGACCGAGGTCCGCGGGGAGCACCCCACCTTGCAGACGGCCTTCCTGGAGCTCGTGGGGGCACGCGGCCGGGACGCCGCCTCCGATCTGGACTGGCTGGGCGGCGGGGCGGCCCGATGACGAGCCTGACCGCCACCGTCGTACGGCTGAAGCTGTCACTGCTGCGCAACGGGCTGAGGCAGTCGGCGGGCCGACGGGCCGCGTTCGTCGCCTCGGCCGTCGTCGCCCTGCTGTTCGCACTGCTGCAACTGCTCGGCCTGGTCGCGCTGCGCGGGCACGCGCACGCCGAGGCCGTCGCCGTACCCGGTACGGCCGTGCTGGCGCTCGGCTGGGCGGTGATGCCGCTGTTCTTCCCCGGCGGCGACGAGACGCTGGACCCCACCCGGCTGGTGATGCTGCCGCTGCGCCCCCGGCCACTGGTCCGGGCCCTGCTGGCCGCCTCGCTGGTCGGGATCGGGCCGCTGTTCACACTGCTGGTGCTGGTGGGATGCGTGCTGTCGGTCGCGCACGGGACAGCTGGGTACGTCGTCTCCGTCGTCGCCGTGGTCCTCGCACTGCTGGTCTGCGTGGCGCTCGCGCGGGCCGTCGCCGCAGCCAACGTACGGCTGCTGACCAGCAGGAAGGGGCGCGATCTGGCCGTGCTGAGCGGTCTGGTGGTCGCCGTCGGGGCGCAGCTGGTCAACTTCGGCGCGCAGCGCCTGGGTTCGGCGGGGCTCGGCCAGCTGCAGCCGGCGGCGGACGTGCTGTCGTGGGTGCCGCCCGCGTCGGCCGTGGGGGCGGTGCGATCGGCGAGCGAGGGCTCGTACGGCACGGCCCTCGCTCAACTCGCCCTGTCGGCCGCCGGGTCAGTCCTGCTGATCGCAGTCTGGGCGCGCAGTCTGGCGCGGCTGATGACCTCGCCCGACGGGTCCACGCTCCAGGCTCCCGACGCCGGGGCGCGGGACCGTACCTCCTCCGCCGGGCTCCGGCGGCTGCTGCCCGACGGGCGCACGGGCACGGTCATGGAGCGCACCCTGCGCTACATCTGGCGCGACCCCAAGACCAAGGCCGCGTGGGTCACCTCGCTGGCCATCGGGCTGATCGTGCCGGTGTTCAACGCGATGCAGGGCACCGGGTCGGTCTACTTCGCGTGCTTCGCCGCCGGAATGCTCGGCATCCAGATGTACAACCAGTTCGGGCAGGACACCTCCGCCTTCTGGATGGTGGCCCTGACCATCTCCTCGCCGCGGGACGCGCACGCCGAGCTGCGCGGGCGGGCACTGGCCCTGCTGGTGATCACCCTGCCGTACGCCACCCTCGTGACCGTCCTGACGACCGCACTTCTCGGCACCTGGAACCGCCTCCCCGAGGTACTGGGACTCTCCCTCGCCCTGCTCGGCGCGATGCTGGCCACCGGCGCCTGGACCTCGGCCCGCTTCCCGTACTCCATCCCCCAGGAGGGCCACAAGAACGTGGCCCCAGGCCAGGCCGGCCTGGCCTGGATCTCGATCTTCGGCGGCATGGTCGCGGCGGCCCTGCTCTGCTCCCCCGTCATCACCGCCACCATCTGGCTGAACGTGAGCGCGGACGGGCATACGTGGAGCTGGGTACTGCTGCCGGCGGGGGCGGGTTACGGCACGATGCTGACCCTGCTGGGCCTACGCCTGGCGGCCCCCCGAACGGCGGCCCGCCTACCGGAGATCCTGACGGCAGTGAGCAAAGGCTGACGGAACTTTTCGCGGCTCCGCCGCGGGGCGCGACAAGCCACGTCTGACCCGCACCCGCCACCGCACAGAAACCACGCGGACGAGAAGGCGCTCAACCCGCCAGAACCGAATCGAGAAACGGCTCGACAGCCAACCGCCAAGCCACCGGCTGGTCATAGTGGACAAGATGCCCGGCGTCAGCCACCTCGGCATACTCCCCGCGAGGGAGAACCCGCACCATCTCCTGCGCCTCGGCCCGCCCCAGCTCACCGTCAAGGCCACGAACGACCAGCGCAGGACACCGAACCTGGGCCAGCTCCTCCCAGTGCGCGTCGTACACCCAGCTCTCCCGGGTCGCGAGCATCTGCTCCGGCTCGAAGGCGGGCCGCCAGCCGTCGGCGGACTCGTGCATGACCTCGGCGTAGAAGGCGCCGCGGGCGGGGTGCGGACGCTCCACCCAGGGATCGTCCTCGCCGAACCACTTGCGGACGTCGGCGAGGGTGGCGAAGGGGACGGGCCAGGACCGGAACCAGTCGGCCCACTCGCGCTGTGAGGCCGAGCCGAGAGCGGAGGCCCGCATGTCGCAGATGATCAGGCCGCGCACCAGGTCGGGGCGTTTCGCGGCGAGCTGCCAGGCGGTCAGGGCGCCCATGGCGTGGCCGATGAGGACGGCGGGGGCGAGGCCCAGCTGTTCGAGGGCGGCCTCGGCGTCCTCGACGTAGGCCTCCCGGGTGTACGCGGCCTGTGGGAGCTTGTCGCTCTGGCCGTGGCCGCGCTGGTCGAGCGCGACGGCGCGGTGGCGCTCGGCGAGCCAGCGGGCGGTGGACGCCCAGTGCGAGGCGCGGCCCATCAGGCCATGGAGTAACAGCACGCCCGGAGCCCCGGGCTCCGCCTCCGGTTTCGGCGGGTCCGCGAACTCCCAGGCGGCCAGGCGCACCCCGCCCGCTCCCGCCACATCGATACGCCGTGCCATCGGCCTGGCACCCCC
This sequence comes from Streptomyces sp. NPDC001450, assembly GCF_053597295.1. Taxonomy (NCBI): domain Bacteria; kingdom Bacillati; phylum Actinomycetota; class Actinomycetes; order Kitasatosporales; family Streptomycetaceae; genus Streptomyces; species Streptomyces sp. NPDC001450. The sequence goes on along the minus strand of NZ_JBSFHY010000001.1, from coordinate 158,146 downwards.
CAGCTCCGCCTGCCTCGTACCGGTGTACTGCCGTTGTCGCAGTCGTACTGTCGCTCGTACTGCCTGTCGCTCGTACTGCCTGTCGCTCGTACTGCCTGTCGCTCGTACTGCCTGTCGCTCGTACTGCCGCCGCAGACTATCGAACACCTATTCGAAAATACTTCCTCTGCGGACAACACCCCTCATTCGAGTGACACCTCTCAGGGAATGATCGCCGCCGCCGAGGGGATCTTTCTGGCGGGAGGCGGACCGCTCGGGGAAAACCGGTCCGAGGGGGATGACCCTGAGAGCTCGGGGCTCCGGGTCAGCACAGGGGAGGACAGGCCCCGGCGCCACACGGCGCCGGGGCCCTCTCATGCTCAGCGCTTGGCCACGAACACATGCGAGGCGACGTCCGCCTCCAGCTCGGCCGCCTCACCGCCACTGCCCACCAGCACCCCGCCGGCCGACTCCGTCACACTCACCACCGAACCGGGCTGCACACCCGCGCGACGCAGCGTGTACATCAGCTGGGCGTCCGTCTGGATCGGCTCACCGATACGGCGCACGACGACCGTCTTGCCGTCACTGCCCGGGTCCAGATCGGCCAGCGACACCATGCCCTCGTCGAGGAACGGGTCGGCGCCGTCCTTCTCCCCCAGCTCCTCCAGGCCCGGGATCGGGTTGCCGTACGGCGACTCGGTCGGGTGCCGCAGCAGCTCCAGCACCCGGCGCTCCACGGCCTCGCTCATCACGTGCTCCCAGCGACACGCCTCCGCGTGCACCTGCTCCCACTCCAGGCCGATCACGTCGACCAGCAGACACTCCGCGAGGCGGTGCTTGCGCATCACCCGCGTGGCCAGTCTGCGGCCCTCGTCGGTCAGCTCCAGGTGCCGGTCGCTGGCCACCGAGACCAGACCGTCGCGCTCCATGCGCGCCACCGTCTGACTCACCGTCGGCCCGCTCTGGTCCAGCCGCTCCGCGATGCGGGCGCGCATGGGGACGACGCCTTCCTCTTCGAGTTCGAGGATGGTGCGGAGATACATCTCCGTGGTGTCGATCAGTCCGGACATACGTGCCCCTCGATTACCTCTGCCGGAAGCTCGCCGCTCTCCGGCGCGTGCGCTGGCCCTGGATTCAATTCTGCCGGATACCACTGACAACCGTGCCGCACCGCGGAAACCACCGCGTGAAGACTGCTCCGGCGCATGGCCCGTCCGCACACCCCCGTATTGACACCGCACTGGTCCAGACCGCACGGTGATCCGCGACACAGACGCTGCGAAGGGGCACCGCATGAGCGACGGCACGCCTGCCGACCTGTTCTTCGACGCCGCCATCGGCCTGCTGCAACGGGTCCGGGAGGAGGAGGCCGAGGCGATCACCGCGGCCGGCACCCTGCTCGCCGACACCGTCGCCGCCGGCGGCCGCCTGTTCGCCTTCGGCGCCGGACACTCCTCACTGGCCGCCCAGGACGTCGTATACCGCGCCGGCGGACTCGCCCTGATGAACCTGCTCGCCGTCCCCGGCGTCGTCGGCGTCGACGTCACCCCGGCGACCCTCGGCTCCGCCCTGGAACGCGTCGACGGACTCGCGAGCGCCGTCCTCGACACCTCCCCGCTCCGCGCCGGCGACGCCCTCGTGATCATCTCCCTGTCCGGCCGCAACGCCCTGCCCGTCGAGATGGCCCAGGGCGCCCGCGCCCGCGGCGTACAGGTCATCGGCGTCACCTCCGTGGCCTACGCCACGCAGACCGAGTCCCGGCACAGCTCCGGCACCTTCCTCAAGGACCACTGCGACATCGTCCTGGACTCGAAGATCGCCGTCGGCGACGCCGAACTCACCCTCGACACCATCCCGGCCCCCTTCGCCCCCGCCTCCACCGTGGTCACCACCGCCCTCATGCAGGCCGTCATGGCCACCACCGCCGCCACCCTCGCCGACCGCGGCCTCGAACCCCCGCTGCTGCGCTCCGGCAACGTCGACGGCGGCCACGACTGGAACGAACGCGTCATGACGGAGTACGGCGACCGGATCTTCTACCAGCGCTGAGCCTGACTGGTACTTCGGGACCCACGCGCGTCGTGAGTGACTTCGAGGCGATGGCATCGGCCTCTCAGGAGGGTACGGGCAGCTCGTCAGGCCCGGACGTGAAAGTCGATGCTGAGGGGCAGCAGGAAGTCGGCCTGGCTGTGCTCGGGGTAACGGCGGATCATCTCGGCCATGGCCTCCTCCCGGCCGGTGGCGGTTTGGGTGACGGCGAGGAAGTCATCCAGGTAACGGCGGATCTCCTCGTAGCGGGCCGTGTCGCCTTCCGGACCGTGGCCGGGGTGGACGGTCACGTGGGTGCCGTAGCGCTCCTGCAAGGTGTCCAGGGCCGACAGCCATGACTGGATCTTGTCCCTGGTGACCTGCGGGCCTTCCCAGGCATGGACGCCCGAGTAGACCAGGTCGCTCGTGAGGACCGCGTTGGCGTCGGGGACGTGCACCACAGTTGTGTGGTCGGCTTCCGCGGCGGGCCAGTCGGTGTCCAGCCGTACGACCGCTCCCCCGGCGAGTGCCAGTTCCGGGCGGTCGGCAACCCGGATGAGGCCGTAGTCGAAGCCGTCGGGGTTGGCGGTGCTGCGCGGCTTCATGGTGGGTTCGGCGTCCAGCCAGCCGACGGACTCCATCCAGGCGGTGAAGCCGGTGATGTCGTCGGCGATCTCCTGGGACGCAACGAGCAGAGGAACTTCCGGGAAGCGTTCGGCGAAGGTACGAAGCCCGATGTAGTGGTCGGGATGACCGTGGGTGACGACCACTGCGAGGAGCTGCTTGCCGGCGGCGGTCACCTCGTCGGCCAGCTCGGCGGCCTCCGCACTGCTGCGCAGGACGTCGACAACGATGAGGCTGGTGTCATCGGCCACCAGCCAGCTGTTCACACTCGCTGTCGGCGCGGCGAACCTGTTCACGGTCACGGACACGGGTATCTCCGTTGAATAAAGTGGGGCAAGGGCGACATAACGAATTGTGGCGCATTCGGGTGTGCGGCCCAGGGAACTCGGGACGGCGCGGCAGGTTCGCGCACGAGCACCGGCTACTGCTCCCCCGGCTTCTCCCGCACCGCCTCCGCGAGATCCAGCGCCGCCGCGATCCGTACGGCCACGTCCTCCGCGTAGGCCGCGTCCGCACGCTCGAAACGGCTGCGGCCGGCCCCGCGCAGGAACGTGACCACGCCCAGCGTCCGCCCCCGGCTGCGCAGCACCACGCACATCGCGTGCACCGCGTCCTCGGGCCACTGCCGGGCCAGCGCCCACTCACGCGCCCGCTCGGCCGGAACCGACCCGGCATCCGCCCGCACGGTCCCGGCCCGCTCGACACAGCTCAACGCCGGATGCCCCTCCTCGTACCGCAGCGGCAGCCCGGCCGCCCCCGAGAGGAGACTCGGCCCCGGTGCCCCCGCGGGCGTGGCCGCGAGCCGCACCAGCCGCACCGGAACCGCCTCGTCCCCCTCCGCGCGCGGGGCACCCGCCACACGGTCGAGCAGGGCATGATCGGCGAAACCGGCCAGCGCGAAATCGAGATGGACGGTGGCCGCCTCCGCCGGGTCCTCGCACTCGGCGGCCGCACGGGCCGCGCGGTGCAGCTGATTGCTACGGAACCGCAGCAGCGCCGCCTCCTGCTCCCCCTGCTTTGCCTCCGTGACGTCCTGGAACAGCCAGCCGACCCCGAGCGGCACGGGCTCCTCCGCGAGCGGCGAGGCCAACCGCACGAACCCACTGCGCCAGCAGCGCCGCTTCGCCCCCTCCGGCACCCGCACGGTCACCCACATCTCGGCAGGCGCGGGCGGCGCACCTTCGGCCAGGACATGGGTCAGCGCACTCTCCAGCTCCTCCACACCCTGCGCCAGCAACTCGCCCAGCGGCCGCCCGAGCGCGGACGTACGCCCGATACCGAGCGCACGCGCCGCATGCGCGTTGACCACAGCGGGCCGCAGATCGGCGTCGACCAGCACCACACCCCAGGAGGCGTTCTCGAACAGCGCCTCGCTCAACGCGATGGACCGCTCCAGGTCGATCTGCGCATGCACCTCACTGAACGCGCAGTACAAACCCGCCGGCTTCCCGTCCGGCCCACGGACGGCAGCGGACTGAGTCCGCACGAGCACCCGCCCGCCGCCCTTCGTGACCAGGGCGAACTCATGCACCTGCCGGCCAGGCGCATCCATCGCCGACATCAGACGCGCCTGCACATCCTCGGCGTCCGCACTGCGCACCGCCCACCCGGCGAACCCGTGCCGCCCGACCGCCTCCGCCGCGGTCCAGCCCAGAATCCGCTCGGCCTCCCGGTTCCAGTGCGTGACGACCCCGTCCGCGTCGAAGGCACACAGCGCCGCGTCCATGCCGTCCAACAGCGCGGCGAGCAGATCGGAGCCCGAATCCTCCGGCCCGTCAGGCCCGTCATGGGCGTGCGGACCATCCCGCTCGGGCTCGTCCGGCCCCAGCTCGTCGGTGGTCCCACTCCGCCGGGAAGCACTCACCTCGACCCCCTGGAGGCTGCGTCGGCGCACCTACGGCGCCCGGTTCGCTCACTGGCCTTCATTCAACTGGAACGTGACGCAGCCCACATCCTGTTCCCGCAGATTGAAGGAATCAATGCCCGGCACCGGGCTCCGGCTCCAGCCGCAGATCGACCCACTCGTCGGTCTCCCCGTCCAGCACGTACCGATCGGTCTCCACGAACCCACGCCGCTCGGCAAACCGCAGCCCGTCCACGTTCACGGCCAGCACACACGTCTCGACCACCCGCGCACCCAGCACGCGCGCTCGGGCGAGCCCGTTCTCGTACAACGCCGCACCGAAGCCACGCCCCCGGAACTCGGGCAGCACGCGCGCGATGACCGTCGCGACGCCCTCCTCCCCGACCGGCGGCCGCACGGTGGAACACCCGACGAGCACGTCCCCCAGATACGCGTTCTCCAGCCGGTAACGCTCACGGCGCGCCCGTGCGTCGTCCAGGGACATGGCGGCGGGCGGCACGATGACGTTGTGGACGTGGCGCCATTGTTCGAGCTCGGCGTCGTTTTCTACGGCTTGGATACGAAGATCGGTCACGCGAGCAGCCAACCGGCCGTGCCTGCACCGGGTCAACCGCATAACTGATCGTCAAAGAAGGACGTCCTTGGCTGGCTGTCCTGCACACCACCATGCACCCGTGGAAACCGGAGGGCATCCGGCTCGTCGTCGCGCTGCTGCGTGAGCCGGCCGCACTTGCCGAAGACTGGAGCCAGCCCGCCGGGACGCTGGAGTGGAACTGTTGGGAGACCGCCGAACACCTTCCAGCCGAGGCCGTGGGGTGCGCGGGAGTGACGGCAGGGTGCTGGCTTCCGAACTGGACCGAGACCCGGCGTCTGGCCTCGCCTACATGCCGCCATGGTGGTCGAACTACGCCGGACGGACCCTCTTGACCTGGACGACTGCGCCGCAGAGAGGTCGCACGGCCGGCTCTCGAACGACTCCGCAGCCGATACGAGCAACGCGCCGACATCCACATCAGCCGGGCAAGTCAGTACCACCCTCACCGCTTACGCGTTCGGGTAATCCGGCAGGTTCGCAAATCCGAGCGACTTACGGCTGATCGTCTCAGCCTCTCAATCCTCGTTCACTAGCGTCACCTGTGCACCGAAGAGGGGAGGCCGCTCGCTCCCTGGCCGCAAGGCTGTCGAGCAGCCAGCCCCAGTCATCAGGATCGGACGATCAGGGAGGTGCCCCGATGACTACGTTTCCTGCAGGCGAGCAGACCCACCAGGCTGTGCTTCCTCAGCAGCCTGCTCTGGAATCCGTGAGAGCAGACACCCCGGGAGCAGGGACGAAACGGCTCACGGACACCCCGCCACTGCGCGGGGCACCGGCGGGGAACATGGGCGAGGGGAGACCGACAGGCGCGGCACCAGAACCCGTCGGCGTCACGCCAAGAGCGCTGCCCAGGCAGCGCAGGCGGCAGAGAGCGGGAGCGGTGACGCTCCCACGCACAACCCGTCGCACTCGGGCGGGACCGGCGCGAGCAGGGTCTTCGTCCTCGCCAAGGACGGGCAGCCGCTCATGCCCTGTCACCCAGCACGAGCACGAGAACTCCTCCGCAAGGGGCGGGCGGCAGTCGCACGTCAGGCGCCTTTCGCCATCCGCCTGAAAGATCGCACACTGGCCGACTCAGAAGTCGACGGCGTGCAGTTACGTATCGACCCCGGTTCCAAGGGCACCGGTCTCGTCCTCACCGACGAGAAGAAGGAGCCCACCGAAGACGGCGCCACCGTGACTGTCCGACGCGGGCTCGTCTCGGTCGAACTCCATCATCGAGGCGCGCAGATCCACAGTTGCATGCAACAGCGCGCAAGCTACCGGCACAGGCGACGCTCGGCCAACTGCCATTACCGGACTCCACGCTCGCAGAACAGAGTCCGCCCCAAAGGATGGCTCCCGCCCTCTCTACGCCACCGCGTCGACACGATCTTCTCCATCGCCAACCGCCTGTGCCGCTACGCCCCCGTCACCGACATCCATCTGGAACGCACGGCCTTCGACACCCACTCCATGAGCGCGGGCAAACCGCTCTACGGTGCGGAGTACGCACAAGGCCCCCTGGCGGGAACCACTACGCGCTCCTACCTGCACGCCATGTGGGACAGCGCCTGCGCCTACTGCGGCGCCACCGGCGTACCCCTGAACATCGAGCACGTACGCCCTCGCAGCCGACGAGGATCCAACCGCATCTCGAACCTCGTCCTCAACCGTCCAGCGGTCGCGGCTCATACGCCCGCACCACGCCGGATCGGTACGGATTCCCCCGGCTGCGGCGGGCCCGTAAGAAGCAGCACTTCGGGTACGTCACCGGAGACCTGGTACGCGCTGTCATGCCTTCCGGCAAGTGGGCAGGTACTTGGACCGGCCGTATCTCCGTCCGGGCCAGGGGCCAGCACCGCCTCACCACCTCGGTCGGCCGGATCAACGTCTCTCACTGGAATCTACGACTGCTGCAGCGGGGCGACGGGTACAGCTACAGCCTCCGTCCGGAAGCCGTTCCATCAGCATCTCCGAAAAACAGTTGAGCCCGTCTCGGCAGCTTCTTAGGGTGGGCGTTACGTCGAAAGGAGGTGATCGGGTAAATGAGTGAAACCCGGACGCGCGAGGTGGCTGCGGGCTAGCGGTCCGCCACCACACGATGTGCGGTGCCGGACCCGCGTGTGAGAAACACGCAGCCGGCCTAATCCAACACAGTCACCCGACCCGCGAGCTCGCCGGTACGTCCGGCCGGCTCCCCCGCTGATCAGGCGGAGGACCGAGCTCGCGGGTCGTCTGCGTTCAGGGAGGGGCCAGCGCCTTCAGGGGCTGAGCCGCTCCACATCCCACGCCCCGTCCGGCCGAGCCACATACCGCAGCCGGTCATGCAGCCGGCTCTCGCGTCCCTGCCAGAACTCGACCGTCTCCGGCGCGATCCGGAACCCGCCCCAGTGCGGCGGAACCGGCACCTGCTCCCCCTCCGGGTAGCGCGCGCCCAGCTCCTCGTACGTGGCATCCAGCTCGTCCCGGGACGTGATCACCGAGGACTGCGCACTGGCCCAGGCACCCAGCTGGGATCCGTGCGGGCGGGTGCGGAAGTACGCCGCGGTCTCGTCCCGGCCCGTGCGGCGCGCGACACCCGTGACGATCACCTGGCGGGCGATCGGATGCCACGGAAAGAGCAACGAGATGTACGGGTTGTCGGCCAGCTCACGCGCCTTGCGGGAGTCGTAGTTCGTGTAGAAGACGAAGCCGTCGGTGTCGTACTGCTTCATCAGGACCGTGCGGGAACTGGGCCGGCCCGCCGCGTCCGCCGTGGAGACCACCATCGCGTTGGGCTCGTACAGCGTCCCGTGCAGAGCGGCCCGGGCGGCGTCCTCGAACCAGCGGGAGAACTGGTCCATGGGGTGCGCGGCGAGATCCTTCTCGTCGAGGCCGGCGGCCCGGTACTGCTTGCGCATGGCGGCGGGATCGACGAGGGGGTCGGGGCTGAGGTCGCTGTCGGTCACGCGGTCATCCTGCCGTATCGAACGTGCGTGGCACTCAGTGTCGCGTGGGCTCCCCAACTATGGCACTCGGGGTTATCGTGCTGGTTCCCCCTGCGGTTGGGTGACCACCGGCTGATCGGGGCATCACCGGGGTGACCGCCGCCGACACTTTCACGAGGAGCCGCCTGATGTCCGATTTCGTACCCGGGCTCGAGGGAGTCGTCGCGTTCGAGACGGAGATCGCCGAACCCGACAAGGAGGGCGGCGCCCTGCGCTACCGCGGCGTCGACATCGAGGACCTGGTCGGGCACGTCTCCTTCGGGAACGTGTGGGGGCTGCTGGTCGACGGCGCCTTCAACCCCGGACTGCCGCCCGCCGAGCCGTTCCCGATCCCGGTCCACTCCGGTGACATCCGTGTGGACGTACAGTCCGCACTGGCCATGCTCGCCCCGGTCTGGGGCCTGAAACCCCTCCTCGACATCGACGCCGACCAGGCCCGCGACGACCTCGCGCGCGCCGCCGTCATGGCGCTGTCGTACGTCGCCCAGTCCGCGCGCGGGCAGGGTCTGCCGATGGTGCCGCAGCGAGAGATCGACAAGGCGCACTCGGTCGTCGAGCGCTTCATGATCCGCTGGCGCGGCGAGCCGGACCCCAAGCACGTCGCGGCCGTCGACGCCTACTGGACGTCCGCCGCCGAACACGGCATGAACGCCTCCACCTTCACCGCGCGCGTCATCGCCTCGACCGGCGCGGACGTCGCCGCAGCCCTCTCGGGAGCGGTCGGCGCCATGTCCGGACCGCTGCACGGCGGCGCCCCCTCCCGAGTGCTCGGCATGATCGAGGAGATCGAGCGGACGGGTGACGCCGAGGCGTACGTCAAGAAGGCCCTGGACCGCGGAGAGCGGCTGATGGGCTTCGGTCACCGGGTGTACCGGGCCGAGGACCCCCGCGCGCGCGTGCTGCGCCGTACCGCCAAGGAACTGGGCGCGCCGCGCTTCGAGATCGCGGAGGCGCTGGAGAAGGCGGCCCTGGAGGAGTTGCACAACCGGCGGCCGGACCGGGTGCTGGCCACCAACGTCGAGTTCTGGGCCGCGATCATGCTGGACTTCGCGGAGGTTCCGGCGCACATGTTCACGTCGATGTTCACGTGCGCGCGGACCGCCGGTTGGTCGGCGCACATCCTGGAGCAGAAGCGGACCGGTCGGCTCGTACGGCCGTCCGCTCGGTACGTCGGCCCCGCGGCGCGCAGCCCGCAGGAGATCGAGGGGTACGCGGACATCGCCCACTGAGAGCGGTGTTCGGGGCCGCGTGGGCGGCTGCAGGTCCATTGTGGCTTGTCGCGCCCACGCGGCGGAGCCGCATATCGATACAGCCCCGCCCCCCTGCGGAGTTGATCACGCCGGAGTCAGCAAGTCCCCGTGGTGCCGTTCCGCCACCAGTGGGTGTGCCCTCAGCTTGCCCTTCAGTTCGTTGTAGCCGTACTCGGCGAAGAGGGGGTTGGCCGGGTCGGTGGTGATGCCGGGGGCCGTTGACGCGTGGGGGAAGGGCAGGGGCTCGACCCTGGCGTCCAGGCGGGGGTTGTAGAAGAACGGGACCGAGAAGCGTTCCGTTGCTCCGGGCGGGCTGATCACTCGGTGGTTGGTGGCGATCAGGTAGCCGTTGGTGGCCACCTCCAGGAGTTCGCCGAGGTTGACGACGAAGGCGCCCTCGAGTGGGGGTACGTCGTGGAAGAGGCTGTCCTCGCGTTGGACCTGGAGGCCGCCGACCGTGTCCTGCAGGAGCAGGGTGAGGAAGCCGTAGTCCTTGTGGGCGCCGACGCCCTGGCCGGTGCCGTCGCCCGCGCTGCCGGGGTAGCGGACGAGCTTGAGGTGCGGGTGGGCGTGGTCGCCGAAGACCGGGTCGTAGAAGTCGGCGGGGGCGCCGATCGCGGTGAGGAGTTCGTGCAGGAGGCGCTGGGCCACTCCGCTCAGCCTGTCGATCCAGGCGAGGGCTGCCGTGCGCAGTGCGGGGAGGGCGGTCGGCCACTGGTTGGGGCCTTGCAGCCACCAGTACGGGGGCTCGCCGGGGCCGGGGACGTGGGCGGGGCGTTCGGCGCCTATGTCGAGTTGGTCGCGCCAGTCGCGGGCGCCGGCGGTGCGTTCGTCGCCGGTGCGGGTGTAGCCGCGGAAGTGCGGGGAGTTGATGTTGTCGAGGGCGAGCCGGTCGGCCTCGGGGAGGTCGAAGAAGGCGCGCATGGCGGTGAACAGGGCGTCGGTCTCGGCCCGGGTCACGCCGTGTCCGACGAGCTGGAAGAAACCGACGTCGTGGGCGGCGCTGTGCAGCTGGGCGTGGAGGAGGGCGCGGGCCTGGGGGCCGCGGTCGGCGGCGGACAGGTCGATGATCGGGAGCTGGTCGTACGACGTGGTCGTCGCGGAATGCGTCGTCATGGGAGCGTCCACAGGGTGTGTGGGCCACGGGCAGGCCGCCGGAGGGTGGGGCGGTGCCCGGAATGCCGCAAAAGGGAGAAAAAGAGAGAAAGGCGGGGCTGGGTCAGGCAGAAGGCCGACAGCCCATGCTCGTGACGCGCACGTAGTCCACGTGGCGGCGGCGAACGAGCATCGGAAGCATGGGGCCAAGGGTAACGCGCTCCCGCGGTGGCCCCCTCAGCCCCAGCCCCGTGTTCCCCAGCCCCGTGTTTTCCTCAGCCCAGTGTTTCGTCCAGCAGCAGCGCCCATTGGGCGACCACGCGCTCGCGGCGGGCCGTGTCGTCGGTGAGGAGGTTGGCGAGGCCGAGGCCGCGAGCCATGTCGAGCAGGCCCTGGACGGACTCCCGCACGCCGGGGCGGGACTCGTCGGCGCCGAGCAGGTCGACGGCGATGCGGTGGGTCTCGCGGCCGACGCGGGCCTCCAGCTCGGTCACGCGCGGGCGCAGCTGCTCCTCGTCGGAGGCGGCGACCCACAGGTGGAGGGCGGCGCGGAAGAGGGGCCCGGTGTAGAGGTCGACGAGGGCGAAGACGACGGCGCGGCGGTCGGCGGCGCCGTCCGGGAAGAGGGCGCGCAGGGCGGTGGAGCGTTCTTCGGCCACGTACTCGACGGCGGCCGTGAAGAGGTCCTCGCGGGTCGGGAAGTGGTGCTGGGCGGCGCCCCGGGAGACGCCGGCGCGTTCGGCGACGACGGCGACGGTGGAGCCTGCCCAGCCGTGCTCGGCCAGGCAGGACACGGCGGCCTCCAGGAGTCGCTGCCGGGTGGCCCGGCTGCGGTCCTGCTTGGGTACGCGGTCGCGTTCCGCCGTACTCACACCACCCATGCCGCATCCCGTCTTTCCAGGAAGGCCGTCATCCCCTCCCGGGCGTGGGCGGTGGAGAACAGCCGGGCCGAGAGCGCGGTCAGCTGGGCCGCGTCCCGGTCGAACGTCTCCAGCACCCTAGCCGTGAGCAGCTGTTTCGTCTCGGCCAGGGCCTGTGGGGCGGAGCGGCGCAAGCCGTCCAGGACGGGGGCGAGGGCTTCGTCGACGTCGTCGGCGGTGGTGGTGAGCAGGCCCAGGCGTACGGCCTCGGCGGGGTCGAAGCGTTCGCCGGTGAGGTAGTAGCGGGCGAGGGCGCGCGGGTCGGTGCGCGGGATCACCGGGAGGGAGATCACCGCGGGGGCGACGCCGATGCGGACCTCGGTGAAGGCGAAGGTGGCATCGGTGGAGGCGGCGGCGATGTCGCAGGCGGCGAGGAGGCCGAGGCCGCCCGCGCGGACGTGTCCGGTGATCCGGGCGAGCACGGGTCTGGGCAGCTCCACGATCTGCCGGAGCAGGCCCACCAGTGTGTCCGGGTCGGGTGGGTCGCGCAGGTCGGCGCCGGCGCAGAAGGTGGTGCCGGTGTGGGTGAGGACGACCGCCCGGACCTCCGGGTCCTTGCCGCAGTCGGTGAGGGCCTCGGCGAGCTGGGCGACGAGGGCGGCCGAGAGGGCGTTGCGGGTGTCGGTGGCGTCCAGGCTGAGGGTTGCGACGCCGCGCGCGTGCGTGCGTCCGATCAGTGCGCTCACGTGTGCTCCCTGAGCTGTCGGCGCAGGATCTTCCCGCTGGCCGCGCGGGGGACGGTGTCGATGAAGGTGATCCGGCGGACGCGTTTGTAGGGGGCGACGCGTTCGGCGACGTAGAGCATGATCTCGTTCTCGCTGAGGTCGGCGGCGGTGGGCTGGCGGACGACGAAGGCGTGCGGGATCTCGTTGCCGTCCTCGTTGTAGGCGCCGACCACGGCCGCGTCGGCGATGCCGGGGTGGGTGAGCAGGAGTGCCTCCAGTTCGGCCGGGGCCACCTGGAAGCCCTTGTACTTGATGAGTTCCTTGACGCGGTCGACGACGAAGAGCCAGCCGTCGTCGTCGACGTGGCCGATGTCGCCGGTGTGCAGCCAGCCGTCGGCGTCGATCATGTCGGCGGTGGCGTCGGGGCGGCCGAGGTAGCCCTTCATCACCTGGGGGCCGCGGATGAGGATCTCGCCGGGCTCGCCGGGGCCGAGGTCCTTGCCGGGGTCGTCCAGGGAGACGATCCGCATCCCGGTGCCGGCGATGAGCTTGCCGACCGTGCCGGGGGGCGCCTGGTGCAGGGCGTCGAGCGGGACGACGTGGGTGCCGGGTGACAGTTCGGTCATGCCGTAGGCCTGGCCGATCGGGGGCAGGCCGAGGCGTTCGGCGCAGGCGGTGGCGAGGGCGGCGTCCAGGGGGGCGGCGGCGCTGATGACGTACTTCAGGGAGGAGAGGTCGTAGCGGGCGACCGCCGGGTGCTTGGCGAGGGCGAGGACGATCGGCGGCGCGACGTACAGGCCGGTGATGCGGTGGTTCTCGATGGCGGCGAGGAAGGTCTCGAGGTCGAAGCGGGGCAGGACGACGACCGTGGCGCCCTTGCGCAGGGGCGCGTTCATCAGGGCGGTGAGGCCGTAGATGTGGAAGAACGGCAGTACGGCGAGGATGCGGTCGCCGGGTCCGGCCGGGACGGGGGGTTCCAGCTGGGCGAGGTTGGTGGCGATCTGCCGGTGGGTGAGCATCACGCCTTTGGGGACGCCGGTGGTGCCGGAGGAGTACGGCAGTGCGGCGACGTCCTCGGCCGGGTCGAAGTCGATCACCGGTTCGGGTGCGGTCGTGGCGAGCATGTCGATGAGCGAGCGGTGTCCGGGTGCGTTGTCGCACACGAATATCTCCCGTATGCCGCCGGCGAGTTCGGCTGCCCGACGGGCGGACTCCAGCAGCGGGGAGACGGTGACGATCCAGCGGGCGCCGCTGTCGCCGAGCTGTTTGGCGAACTCCTCGGGTGTGGCGAGCGGGTGCACGGTGGTGACGGAGGCGCCCGCGCGCGTGGCCGCGTAGAAGGCGGTCGGGAAGGCGATCGTGTTGGGGCTGTGCAGGGCGAGGACGTCGCCCTTGCGTACGCCGGCGTCGGCGAGCGCGGCGGCCAGCCGCCGGTGGAACCGGTCCACTTGCTCGTACGTGAGGGTGGTGCCGTCCGTGCCGTCGATGAGGGCCGGCCGGTCGCCGAATTCGGCGGCGCGGCCCAGGACGGCCTCGTGGATGGGAAGTTCTACGGGCGGGACGTCTGCGTACTCGCTGCGGAACACGGTTCCTCCAAGCGGCTGCTTCGGCTGCGGCCTAGTACGACTTGGGCAGGCCCAGGGTCTGGTGGGAAACGTAGTTGAGAATCATCTCCCGGCTCACCGGAGCAATACGAGCCACGCGTGCGGCTGTTATCAACGAGGCGAGTCCGAACTCGCGCGTGAGGCCGTTGCCGCCGAGGGTGTGCACGGCCTGGTCGACGGCCTTCACGCAGGCCTCCCCGGCCGCGTACTTGGCCATGTTGGCGGCCTCGCCCGCGCCGATGTCGTCGCCGGTGTCGTACAGATGGGCCGCCTTCTGCATCATCAGCCGGGCCAGTTCCAGGTCGATGTGCGCCTGCGCCAGGGGGTGGGCGATCGCCTGGTGGGCGCCGATGGGGGCCTTCCAGACGGTACGGTCGCGGGCGTACTCGATCGCCTTGGAGAGCGCGTAGCGGCCCATGCCGATCGCGAAGGCGGCGGTCATGATGCGCTCGGGGTTGAGTCCGGCGAACAGCTGGAGCAGGCCGGCGTCCTCGTCGCCGACGAGCGCGTCGGCGGGGAGCCGTACGTCGTCCAGGACGAGCTCGAACTGCTTCTCGGCGGCGTTGAGTTCCATGTCGATGGGGTGCTTCTGGAAGCCCTCTGCGTCCGTCGGGACGATGAACAGGCAGGGCTTGAGGCGTCCGGTGCGGGCGTCTTCGGTGCGGCCGACGACGAGGACGGCGTCGGCCATGTCGACGCCGGAGATGAAGACCTTCCGGCCGGTGAGGAGCCAGTCGGTGCCGTCTCGGCGGGCTGTGGTCGTGATGCGGTGGGAGTTCGAGCCGGCGTCGGGTTCGGTGATGCCGAAGGCCATGAGGCGGGTGCCGTCGGCGAGTCCGGGCAGCCAGGTGCGCTTCTGTTCCTCCGTGCCGAAGCGGGAGATCACTGTGCCGCAGATGGCGGGTGAGACGACGAGCATGAGGAGGGGGGAGCCCGCTGCGCCCAGCTCCTCCAGGACGATGGAGAGTTCCGTGATGCCACCGCCCCCACCGCCGTGTTCCTCCGGGAGGTTGACACCGAGGTAGCCCAGTTTTCCTGCCTCGGACCAGAGTTCGGTGAGGGGTTTTCCCGCGGCGACGGTGCGGGTGAGGTAGTCGCGGCCGTAGCGCTTGCCGAGGGCGGCGACGGCGGATCGGAGGGCCTTGTGCTCTTCGGACTCGATGACGGCGGTCATGGGGCTCCTAGGACGAGGTTTCCTGTACGACGGCGAGCAACATGCCCGGCTCCACCTGCTGGCCGGCCTTGGCGTGCAGGGCGCTGAGCGTGCCGGCGACGGGCGCGGCGATCTGGTGCTGCATCTTCATCGCCTCCAGCCAGATCAGGGGCTGGCCCGCCTGTACGGTCGCGCCCTGCGACAGTCCCTCGGCGATGCGTACGACCGTGCCCGGCATCGGAGCCAGCAGGGAGCCGGGGGCGAGCTGGGCGGTGGGATCGGGGAAGCGGGGCAGGGCGGTGAGGCGGGACCCGTTGACGTACACCTGGTCGCCGTAGCGTGTGACGTCGAACTTGCGCTGTACGCCGTCCACTTCGAGTACGACTCGACGCGCGTCGGCGTGTACGACCCGTACTCCGTCGGCGGTGACGCCCTGCCGGGTGTGCCGGTAGTGGACCTCGTGCTCCTCGCCCGCCATCTCGTACCGCTTGGCCTGCGGCTGGGACGGTACGTTGCGCCAGCCGCCGAAACGGGAGCGGCCGTGGGCGTCGGCGAGGGCCGCGGCGAGAGGGGCGTACGGGTCGGGTGCGGGCTCGGTCAGGTCGGCGAGGTGGCGGTCGTAGAAGCCGGTGTCCATGCGGGCGCCCACGAGTTCGGCGTGGCGCAGGGAGCGCACCAGCAGGTCCCGGTTGGTGACCGGGCCGTGGAGTGCGGCCCGCTCCAGGGCGCCCGCGAGCCTGCGGATCGCCTCCGCGCGCGTGGGGGCGTGGGCGACGACCTTGGCGAGCATCGGGTCGTAGTGGACACCGATGGTGTCGCCGTCGGCGTAACCCGTGTCGAGGCGGACGCCGGCGGGTACGGCGAGGCGGTGCAGGGTGCCGGTCTGCGGGGCCCAGTCGCGGGCCGGGTCCTCGGCGTACAGGCGGGCTTCGACGGCGTGGCCGTGTGCGCGGGGCGGTTCGGCGGGGAGGGGGTGGCCCTCGGCGACGCGGAGCTGTTCGGCGACCAGGTCGAGGCCGAAGACCGCCTCGGTGACCGGGTGTTCGACCTGGAGGCGGGTGTTCATCTCCAGGAAGTGGGCCCTGCCGTCGGCGACCAGGAACTCGACCGTGCCGGCGCCCACGTAGGACACGGAGCGGGCCGCGCGCACGGCCAGCGCGTACAGCTCCTCGGTGAGTCGGGACGTCAGACCCGGTGCCGGGGCCTCCTCGATCACCTTCTGGTGGCGGCGCTGCAGGGAGCAGTCGCGGGTGCCGAGCGTCCAGACGGTGCCGTGGGTGTCGGCGAGGATCTGCACCTCGACGTGGCGGCCGTGCTCGACGTACGGCTCGACGAAGACCTCGCCGTCACCGAAGGCGCTCGCGGCCTCGGCGCGTGCGCCCTCCAGCGCGGACTGCAGCTCCTCCAGGCGGCGCACGATCCGCATCCCGCGCCCGCCGCCGCCGGCGGCCGCCTTCACCAGCACCGGCAGGTCGGCCTCGGTGACCTCGCCCAGGGGCGCGATCCCCATCAGCTCCTTGGCGCGCGTCTTGGACGCCATCGCCTCGATCGCCTCCGGCGGCGGCCCGATCCAGACCAGGCCGGCGTCGAGGACGGCACGGGAGAACTCGGGGTTCTCGGAGAGGAAGCCGTACCCGGGGTGCACGGCGTCCGCTCCGGCGGCCAGCGCCGCCTTCACGATCAGGTCGCCACGCAGATACGTCTCCGCGGGCGTCGCCCCGGGCAGCCGTACCGCCGTGTCGGCCACGCGCGCGTGGAGCGCGTTCTCGTCCGCGTCCGAGTGCACGGCGACCGTCCGGATTCCCAACTCACCGCAGGTGCGGAAGATCCGGCAGGCGATCTCGCCCCGGTTGGCGACCAGCACAGTCGAAATCATGAGCCTCACATCCGGAAGACGCCGAAGCCGCCGCGCGCGCCCTCGTAGGGGGCGGTGTGGATCGCGGACAGGCACAGGCCGAGGACGGTGCGGGTGTCGCGCGGGTCGATGACGCCGTCGTCGTACAACCGCCCGGACAGGAACATCGGCAGCGACTCGGACTCGATCTGCTGCTCCACCATGGCGCGCAGGGCGGCGTCCGCGTCCTCGTCGTACGGCTGCCCCTTCGCCCCCGCCGACTGCCGGGCGACGATCGACAGCACGCCCGCGAGCTGCTGCGGGCCCATGACGGCCGACTTGGCGCTGGGCCAGGCGAACAGGAAGCGGGGGTCGTAGGCCCGCCCGCACATGCCGTAGTGGCCGGCGCCGTACGACGCCCCCATCAGCACCGACAGATGCGGGACCCTGCTGTTGCTGACCGCGTTGATCATCATCGCGCCGTGTTTGATGATGCCGCCCTGCTCGTACTCCTTGCCGACCATGTAGCCGGTGGTGTTGTGGAGGAACAGGAGCGGGATGTCGCGCTGGTTGGCGAGCTGGATGAACTGGGCGGCCTTCTGCGACTCCTCGCTGAACAGGACGCCCTGGGCGTTCGCCAGGATGCCGACCGGATAGCCGTGCAGGCTTGCCCAGCCGGTCGCGAGGCTCGTCCCGTACAGCGGCTTGAACTCGTCGAAGTCGGAGGCGTCGACCAGGCGGGCGATGACCTCGCGCGGGTCGAAGGGGATCTTCAGGTCACCGGGGACGATGCCGAGCAGTTCGTCCTCGTCGTACTTGGGCGGAGCCGCCGGGCCCGGATCGCCGTACGCCTTGCGGTGGTTGAGGCGGGCGACGACCCGGCGGGCCTGGCGCAGGGCGTCCTGCTCGTCCACGGCGAAGTAGTCGGCGAGGCCCGACACCCGCGCGTGCATCTCGGCGCCGCCGAGCGACTCGTCGTCGCTCTCCTCGCCGGTCGCCATCTTCACCAGCGGGGGCCCGCCGAGGAACACCTTCGCCCGCTCCTTGACCATGATCACGTGGTCGGACATGCCGGGGACGTACGCCCCGCCGGCGGTGGAGTTGCCGAAGACGACGGCGACGGTGGGGATGCCGGCGGCGGACAGCCGGGTGAGGTCCCGGAAGATGGCCCCACCCGGGATGAAGATCTCCTTCTGCGAGGGCAGGTCGGCGCCGCCGGACTCCACCAGGCTGATGCAGGGCAGCCGGTTGGCGAGCGCGATGTCGTTGGCGCGCAGGGCCTTCTTCAGGCTCCAGGGGTTGCTGGCGCCGCCGCGCACGGTCGGGTCGTTGGCGGTGATCAGGCACTCCACCCCCTCGACCACGCCGATCCCGGTGACCAGGGAGGCGCCGACCGTGTAGTCGCTGCCCCAGGCGGCCAGCGGCGACAGCTCCAGGAAGGGTGTGTCCGGGTCGAGGAGCAGCTCGATGCGTTCGCGGGCGAGCAGCTTGCCGCGCCCCCGGTGCCGCCCGACGTACTTCTCACCGCCGCCCGCGAGCGCCTTTGCGTGCTCGGCCTCCAGGTCGGCGAGCTTGGCGAGCATGGCCTCGCGGTTGGTCTGGTAGTCGGGGTGCTGGGTGTCCAGGGCCGTCTCGAGAACGGTCACAGCAGGGCCTCCGGGATGTCCAGGTGGCGGGAGCGCAGCCATTCGCCGAGGGCCTTGGCCTGCGGGTCGAAGCGGTGCTGGGCGGCGACGCCGGCGCCGAGGATGCCGGTCACGACGAAGTTGAGGGCGTGGAGGTTCGGGAGCACGTGCCGGGTGACGGGCAGCTCCCGGCTCTCGGGGATCAGCTGCCGGAACCTTTCCACGGTCAGCTCGTGGACGAGCCACCGCCAGGCCTCCTCCGACCGCGCCCACACCCCCACGTTGGCGTTCCCGCCCTTGTCCCCGCTGCGGGCCCCGGCGACGAGGCCGAGGGGGGCGCGGCGGGTCGGTCCGGCCGGGAGGGGCTCGGGCAAGGGCGGCTGCGGTACGTCGTCCAGGGCGCGCGTCTTCTGGGGCGGCGGCACAGGGATACGGCGTCCGTCGTGGAGGACAGCCACATGGCCGACGGCACCATGGGGGACGTACACATCCTCGAAGACCCCATAAGGCGCGCCCTTTCCGGGTGGCGCGAGCACATGGAACCCGGGGTAGCCGGCCAGCGCCAGCTCGATGGCGGCCCCGCTCAGCGCACGCCCGACGACCTGCTGGTCCGGGTCCCGTACGACAAGCCGCAGCAGGGCGCTGGCCGTCTCCTCGGTGTCGGCGTCGGCCCGGTCGGTGCGGACGAGATCCCAACGGACCTCCATGGGCGGCGACTTGGCGAGCGCGTCGCCCAGCTGCTCCCGCACTAGGTCCGCCTTGGCCTCGATGTCGAGCCCGGTGAGCACGAAGACGACCTCGTTGCGGAAGCCGCCGAGCCGGTTGAGCCCGGCCTTGAGCGTCGGCGGGGGCGCCTCCCCGCGCACACCCTCGATCCGCACCCGGTCCGCCCCGTCCTGGCTCAGCCGTACGGTGTCCAGCCGGGCGGTGACGTCGGGGCCGAGGTACCGGGCACCCCCGGTCTCGTAGAGCAGCTGCGCGGTGACCGTGCCGACGTCGACGAAGCCGCCGGTGCCGGGGTGCTTGGTGATGACGCTGCTGCCGTCCGCGTGGATCTCGGCGAGCGGGAAGCCGGGACGGCGTACGTCCCCCTCGCGGAAGAAGGAGTAGTTCCCGCCGGTCGCCTGCGTCCCGCACTCCAGCACATGCCCGGCGACGACGGCCCCGGCGAGGCGGTCGTACTCCCCCGGCTGCCAGCCGAAGTGGGCCGCGGCGGGCCCGGTGACGAGCGCCGCGTCGGTCACCCGGCCGGTGATCACGACGTCGGCGCCGGCCCGCAGGCACTCGGCGATCCCGAAGCCTCCGAGATAGGCGTGGGCGGCGAGGGCGCCGGGATACTCGGGGGTCAGGTCATCACCCTCGACGTGGGCGACCCGTACGGGGATACCGAGCCGCTCGGCCAACTGCCGTACCGCGGCCGCGAGTCCGGCCGGATTCAGGCCGCCCGCGTTGGTGACGATCCGCACCCCGCGCTCGCGGGCGAGGCCGAGGCAGTCCTCCAGCTGCCGCAGGAAGGTACGGGCGTATCCGGCGGCCGGGTCCTTCAGCCGGTCCCGGCCGAGGATCAGCATGGTCAGCTCGGCGAGATAGTCGCCGGTGAGGACGTCGACCTCGCCGCCGGTGAGCATCTCGCGCAGGGCGTCGGCGCGGTCGCCGTAGAAACCGGAGAAGTTGCCGATGCGCAGAGCCGTCACGCCGGGTCCCCCTTCGCCTTGCGCCCGGTGCCGGGCGGGCCCGCGAAGGCCTGGGCGATGTCGAGCCAGCGGTCGGCGTCCGGGCCCTCGGCGTGGAGGGCGAGGTCGGCGCGGTTCGCGCGCTGGGTGACCAGGAGGCAGAAGTCGAGGGCGGGGCCGGTGACGCGTTGCGGGGCGTCTTCGGGGCCGAATGCCCACGGGGCGCCGGAGGGCGCGGTCAGTTCGACACGGAACTCCTCGGCCGGCGGGGTCAGTCCGTGCACACCGAAGGCGAAGTCACGGGTCCGCACCCCGAGCCGGGCCACATGCCGGAGCCGGTCGGACGGTGGGCGCACCACACCCAGGGCATCGGCGACGTCCAGTGCGTGAGCCCAGGTCTCCATGAGCCGGGCGGTGGCCATGGAGGCGGCAGACATGGGTGGGCCGTACCAGGGGAAACGGGCGCCGGGCGGCGCGGCGCGCAGGGCCTGGTCGAGGGCGGCGCGCCCCTCGCGCCACGTCGACAGCAGCTCTGCGGTCGGAAGCTGAGCACCCTCCTCCGCCCCTTCGTCGACGAACGAGTCGGGACGGCCGAGCGCCTTCTCGACCAGAGTCTGGAAGGCATCGGCGTCGGTGACGGCCAGCAGCGCCGAGCGGTCGGTCCAGGCGAGGTGCGCGATCTGGTGGGCGACGGTCCAGCCGGGCGCGGGAGTGGGAAGACCCCAGCGTTCGGGGCTCAACTCGGCCACTAGCAGGTCGAGTTCATCGCTCTCGGCACGCAGGTCGTCGATGACGGGCGTCGGGTCGGCCATGGCTGGGAGCATGGCAGCGGCACGAGAAACAATCAAGCGTGCTTGCATGAATTTGTTTCCGCGGCTTGAAGCCCGCCAACTCACGCGGGGGCGCCTCCGAGTGGTTAAGAGCGGTTACGAGTGGTACAGCACCCTGACCACCATCGTCTCGGGCGGCAGGGCGTCGAGGTAGGCGTTGAACTCTCGGCGGTAGTCCGGTCCGCCGTACTCGACCCACCGGCCGTCCAGCGTGAGCAGGGCGGGGGTGGGCAGCACCTCTGCGGCGCACTCCTCCACGAACGCCTCTCGATCGGGGCCGAAGAAGCCGATCGGGTCGTACGGGAACCGTTCCCGCAGCTCCGGGTCCTCCATGAAGGCCCGGATCAGCGGCTGGGAGGCGTACTCGGCCCGGGCGCGCTGCTCGGGATAGCCGGCCGGGTCGAGGTACGCCCGGTCGAGGTAGTGGCCGGCGGGCAGCGCCGGCGGGTGGCCGGCGGCGAACCGCGCCCAGTCGTCCCACCGCCGGGCGGCCTCCTGCGCGGCCGCCTGCCGGTCGGTGTCGAGGTCGAGCAGGGCCCGGGGCCCGCCGTGGCAGCGGTCCCAGGGCAGGTCCTCCGACGGTCTCCACTCGTCGTGGCGGACCAGCCGGGGGTCGTCCTCGTGACCGGGGAGAACCGCAAAGGGGCAGTTGGAGCCGGAGACGAACCAGTAGTCCCACTCGCCGACCCAGCCGGGGTGCGGTATGTCCTCGCGCCAGTAGTAGTAGGGAGCCATGGCCTCCCCGATCGCCCGGCGCAGGGCGTCGGGGTCGGCGGGGTCGCTGGGCGGCGGGATGCAGACGGTGATGCGCTGTTTGGCCATGATCCCTAATGAATCACCACCCTCGGTGAGGGGGGTGGTTGGTGTGCGAATCCGCGAACTCGACCCTGGTGCGTCACCGTTGGACTACTACGGCTACGAGCTGCGCCGGGCGCGGCAAGCAGCGGGGCTGACGCCGGCACAACTCGGCGAGCTGCATCATCTCTTCGTTCAGGCCTCACCTCCCGTGGCCCGTTCCCAGGCGTCACGGACCACCGCGGGGATGGGGCCCCGGAGAGGAACGCCGTCAGCGTGCCGGCAAAGGTCACGCGTGAAGGCTGACGTGGAGCCGTCGTCGTGGCGCAGGCTCACGACCGGCCCATGACGTCGCGTTCGTACGTGAGCGACTGCCCTGCGGCGTTGATGCGGCGTATGAGGCGGCCGAGCGGATCGTGTTCGTAGGTGACGGTGCGCCCGTCGAAGTCCGTCTCCGACGTCAGGCGGCCCGCCGCGTCGTAGTGGTACTGCCACTCGAGGCCCTGGGCATTGGTGACAGTCTTCAGGCGCAGCTCGGTGTCGTGGGGCTTGCCCTGGACCGTCCAGCCCTGCCGGAGGGTCTCGCCCAGGGCGTCGGTGGCCCTGGTGACGCGGCCGAAGGCATCCCGTACGAAGGTGGCGCGGGCACCGTCGGGTGCAGTGATCGCGACAGGCAGACCGGCGGAGTTGCTCCGGATCCCGGTGATCCTTCCGGCGGCGTCGCGGATGGCCGTCACATGGCCTTCCAAGGCCTTGCGGCTGCCTCCGAAAAACCGCGCGCATGGCGGGCCGTCGTCGCAGTACCGTCGGCCGGTGCTCGATGAAGACGGTTACTTCGGAGAAGCGGTCGCGGCGCGGTACGACGAGTCGTCCGGTGAGATGTTCGACCCGGAGGTCGTGGACCCGGCCGTCGACTTCCTGGCGGAGCTGGCAGGTGAGGGCGGCCGGGCCCTGGAACTCGGCATCGGCACCGGACGCATCGCGCTGCCGCTGGCCCGGCGCGGGGTCGAGGTGCACGGCATCGACCTGTCCCGGGCGATGGTGGAGCGGCTGCGGGACAAGCCGGGCGGTGAGGCGATCGGAGTGACGATCGGGGACTTCGCGGCGACGCGGGTGGACGGGGGCTTCTCCGTCGCCTACCTGGTCTTCAACACGGTCATGAACCTGACGTCACAGGACGCCCAGGTGGACTGCTTCCGCAACGCCGCGAACCATCTCGAGCCCGGCGGCTGCTTCGTCGTCGAGGTCACGGTGCCCGATCTGCGCCGGCTGCCTCCCGGGCAGAACGCGGTGCCGTTCCGCGTGGAGGACGGGCGGCTGGGCTTCGACCTGTACGACGTGGCGACGCAGTCGATGAGCTCGCACCATGTGCGGGTGGTGGACGGCCATGGCACGTACCTGTCCGTTCCGTTCCGGTACGTGTGGCCTGCGGAGCTGGACCTGATGGCCCGGCTCGCGGGGCTGCGGCTGCGCGAGCGGTGGGACGGCTGGAGCCGGGAGCCGTTCACGAGCGAAAGCCGGCAGCATGTGTCGGTGTGGGAGAAGCCGGACGAGTGATGCCGGCCGGCGGAGCGCGCGTCAGGCCTCCGGGCTCTGTGCCCGAGCCCTTCCCCGGCCCACCTGAGTCCGCACCGCGCCGATGCTCGCCGCGATGACCAGGGCGATCGCGGCCGCCTCCGTGGCGGACAGGGCCTGACCGAGGATCAGGAAGCCGGCCGTGGCCGCGAGGGCCGGTTCGAGGCTCATGAGGATGGCGAACGTGGAGGCGGGCAGGCGGCGCAGGGCGAGGAGTTCGAGGGTGTAGGGCAGCACCGAGGAGAGCAGGGCCACCGCCGAGCCGAGGGCGACGGTGGTGGGGTCGAGGAGACGGGTGCCCGCCTCGACGATGCCCAGGGGCAGGAAGAGCAGGGCTGCTACGGCCATCGCGAGGGCCAGTCCGTCCGCCTGCGGGAAGCGGCGGCCCGTGCGGGCGCTGAAGACGATGTAGGCCGCCCACATGGCGCCGGCGCCCAGGGCGAAGGCGACACCGGTGGGGTCGAGGTCGCTGAAGCCTCCGCCGCCGAGCAGGAAGACGCCCGCGAGGGCGAGGCCCGCCCAGACCGCGTTGATCGCGCGGCGGGAGGCGAGGACGGACAGGGCGAGCGGGCCGAGGACTTCGAGGGTGACCGCGGGGCCCAGCGGGATGCGGGCGACCGCCTCGTAGAAGAGGCCGTTCATCGCGCCCATGGTGATGCCGAAGACGACCACCGTGCCCCAGTCGGTGCGCGAGTGGCCGCGCAGCCGGGGCCGGCAGACCACCAGGAGGACCACGGCCGCCGCGAGCAGCCGCAGGGTGACGACGCCGAGCGCGCCGGCCCTCGGCATCAGGGTCACCGCGAGCGCCCCGCCGAACTGGACCGAGATCCCGCCGGCCAGCACCAGCCCGACAGGACCGAGGGAGCCGAGGCGACGCGGCACACCACCCGAGGGTGCGGGCGCTTGCTGCGTCGAGGGGGCGGTGGCGCTGGGGGTGCTCACGGGCGGTCCTGGGGGCTGGCTCGGATCAGATCATGTTCATCTCGCTGTACTGCCGAGTCCAGGGTAATAGACTCCGTCAGGAGTGTGAACCCTTTATGTAGCTGTCCTGGATGCTGAGATGCGCGGCGGTCAGGTGCCGGACCAGGGCTCATGAACAGGCTGGGGCCAGGCGGTGGCCTCAGCCGCGGTGTGGTACGGGCCATAGCCGTACGCCACATGTCCGGGCGCGTACTCATGTTCCGGCGCCGGGGCCGGCGTCGGCGCGGTGGGCTGCGCCTCCTCGAACAGCGGCAGTCGCAGTTCGGCCGTGTCCATCACCGCGTTGTTCTGCGAGCGGTGCAGCCGTGCGTAGGCCCCGCCCCGTGCGAGCAGTTCCTCGTGGCGGCCCGTCTCGACGATACGGCCGCGGTCCACGACGAGGATGCGGTCGGCGTCGGGGGCGAGGTTGAGGTCGTGGGTGATCACGATCGTCGTACGGCCGGCCATCAGGCGGCGCAGGGGCTTGACCACTCGGCGGGCGGCCATCGCGTCCAGGCCGGTGGTCGGCTCGTCCAGGACCAGGACCGGGGCGTCGCGCAGGATGGCACGGGCGATGGCCAGGCGCTGGAGCTGGCCGCCGGACAGCCGGGCCGAGTTGGGGTCGACCCTGGTGTCGTAGCCGTCGGGGAGCCGGACGATGAAGTCGTGCGCGTCGGCCGCCCGCGCCGCCTCCTCGATTGCCTGGTCGCTGGCGCCGGGGCGGCCGCAGGCGATGTTGGCGCGGACCGTGTCGTGCAGGACCAGGGTCTCCTGCGGGAGCAGGGTGACGTACTCGCGCAGGCGGGCCAGCGGGAAGTAAGGCAGGGGCACGCCGTCCAGCAGGATCTCGCCGGCGTCCGGGTCGTAGAAGCGGAGCAGGAGCTTGGAGACCGTGGACTTTCCGGCGCCGCTCGGGCCGGTGACGATCACCAGTTCCCCGGGACTGACCGTGAAGGACAGTCCTTCGAGGGCCGTACGGTCGGCGCCCGGGTAGCGGAAGGAGACGTCGCGGACCTCGACCGTGCCGTCCGGGCGGCCGGTCTCCGTGCCCCGCCTGGGGTCGGTGACCGAGGGCCGCACGTCCAGGATCTCGATGAGCCGCTCGGCGCCCGCCGTGGCCGCGGTGACCGTGAGCCCGAGCTGGGCCAGGCCCCGCACGGGCGGGTAGAGATAACCGAGGAACGCGGCGAAGGCGAGGAGCTGACCGAGGGTCATCCGGCCGGTGGAGATCTCCCAGGCGCCGATACCGATCACGGCGAGCACGCAGACCGTCTCGATGACCTGGACGAGCTGCTCGTAGGCCTCGCCCAGCCGGGTCGAGCGGACCGAGGCGCGGAACCAGGCGTTCGCCTCCTCGTTCAGCCGCCGGCGCTCGGCGTCCCGGCGGTCGTAGGCCTGGGTGAGCACGATGTTGCCGAGGGACTCCTCGACGACGGAGGTGATCGCGCCGTCGGCGACCCGGCCCGCGCGGGAGACGTCCTTGATGGAGCCGGAGAAGCGCCGGGCGGCCAGCCAGAACAGGGGCGCGAGGACGAAGGTGGCGGCGGCCAGGTCCCAGCGCAGCCAGAACGCGGCGGCCGCGTAGAAGAGGGCGGAGAAGGCGGCCGAGGCGGCGCCCACCAGGCCGGACACGACCAGCGTCTCGATCGCCTCGACGTCACTGGTCAACCGGGAGAGCAGGTCGCCCTGGCGGTGGCGCTGGAAGAAGTGCGGGGGCAGCTGCTGCACATGGTCGAAGACGTGCTCGCGCAGCCGCATCACGAAGCGCTCGGTCGCCCACGCGGCAAGGGAGTTGCCCGCGTACGCGACCAGCGCGCCGACCACGGCGATGCCCAGCCACTTGGCGGCCGGACTCCAGAATGCAGCCAACGAGCCCTTCTGCAGGGCGTGGTCAGTGAGGTCGCTGAAGAGCAGAATGGCCTCGGTCTCGGCGAGCGCGGCGAGCACCGTGCACACCCAGACGAGGAGCAGCCATTTCCTGAGCCCCTTTGTCAGCGGCCAGAAACGGCGAAACGCCGCCCGGGCGGGAATGCCAGGCATCTCGTACTCGAATTCGTCACTCTCGCCAGTCACCAGAATCCCCTTCCGAATCACCTTCCTGAATGAAGACGAAAAGGGGTCGACGGTGCACCATCGACCCCTTTCAGCTCAGCGTCGGATCACTGGTCCCGGCCGGGCAGCGGCTTGGGCAGCGGCTTGTGAGCGTGCTTCTTGGGCTTCGGCTTCGGCGGCGGCGGGAGCTGCTTCGACTTGGGCTTCGGGGGCAGCGGGGCAAGCTTCTTGAAGCTCATTTCCGACTCCTGGTTGTTCGCAGTTCTGTGGTCCGGGAATTCCGCGTCCCGAACCCGACACCGAAGAAGCTACACAGGTGCTCTGTGATTCCCCTTGGAATACCTAGGAATTGCTTGAGGGGGCTCAGCGCCGGGACATGTAGACGTCGAGCGCCTTGTGCAGCAGCCGGTTGAGCGGGAAGTCCCACTCCCCCACGTACTCCACCGCCTCGCCGCCCGCGCCCACCTTGAAGCGGAGCAGCCCGAGCAGGTGGTTGGACTCCTCCAGGGTGTCGGTGATGCCCCTGAAGTCGTAGACATGGGCGCCGAGTTCGTGGGCGTCGGCCATCATCCGCCACTGCATCGCGTTGTTGGGCTGGACCTCGCGCCTGCGGCTGGTGGAGGCGCCGTAGGAGTACCAGACGTGGCCGCCGACGATCAGCATGGTGGCCGCGGCGAGCACCTCACCCTCATGATGCGCGAGGTACAGCCGCATCCGGTCTGGGTGTTCGGCGGCGAGCGCCGTCCACATGCGCTGGAAGTACGGCAGCGGGCGCGGGATGAACCGGTCGCGCTCGGCGGTCTCCGTGTAGAGGCCGTAGAAGACCGGCAGGTCCTCGTATCCCCCGCGTACGACCTGTACGCCCGCCTTCTCGGCCTTCTTGATGTTGCGCCGCCACTGCTGGTTGAGCCCGCGGTGGATGTCGACCAACGGCCGCCCGGCATACGGAACTTGGCACACGTAACGGGGCTGCCCGGCGGCGAAACCCTCCTCACTGCCCGCCTCGGCCTGCCGCCAGCCCATACGACGCAGCCGCTCCGCCAGCTCCACGGCACGCGGCTCGGTCGACGTCGCCTCCGCGTCCCGCAGCCGGTGCGCGCCCGGGTCGGCGATCGCGGCCTTGACCGCCTCGGGACTCCACCGCCGCACGACCACGGGCGGCCCCATCTTCACGGAGAAGGCACCGCGCCCCTTGAGATAGGCCAGCAACGGACCCAGCCAGCGCTCCAGGTCAGGCGCGTGCCAGTCGATGACGGGCCCTTCGGGCAGGTACGCCAGATACCGCTTCACCTTCGGCAACGGCCGCAACAACACCAGCCCGACACCGACCAGCCGCCCGCCCCCGTCGAACCAACCCAGGCTCTCCGCCCGCCAGTCGGGCTTCACCTCGCCCCAGGACGGGAGCTGCATGTGGCTCACCGAGGGCAGGGAGTCCACGAAGGACAGGTGCTCGGCGCGGCTGATGGGCTGAAGACGGAGGGGAGTCATATGGCTGGGCTCCTTCGGGGTTGCTTGGCTCCGTCACCCTATGAACCCGCTGCTACGAAACCTCGGAGGCTTCCCTGCCGTCCCTCGGGCCGAACGCCGTCAGCGCCTCCGTGTCCGTCACGCGGGAGTTCAGGTAGAAGTCGGCCCACTCGGCGATCTCCGGGTACGCGCACCCGGCGGTGAGCCGGGTCACCGCCCCCGGTATGTCGTACGACGTCACGCGCAGGTCGGCTCCGGGGCCCAGGAGGCACCAGTGGGCGCCAGGACGCCCGTACGGCATGCCGATGCTGCCCGGGTTGACCACCAGACGACCGTTGGCCAGGCGGACGTACGGCATGTGGGTGTGCCCGCAGACGACCGTGCCGATGTCGGTGTCGAGGCCGGATAAGACCTCTGTCCAGCGCTCAAGTCGGGAGTCCACCAGCACCACCTCCTCGTCGTCACGCGGGGTGGCATGACAGAACAGCACCTTGCCGAGGCCGCGGACGCGCAGGGTGAGGGTTCTGGGCAGCGTGGCGATGAAGTCCACCTGGTCCTCGCGGAGCGCCTGCGCCGCGAAGGGGCCGATCGGATCCGGGATCTCCGTCCGTTCGCCCCGCCGGTACTCCACCAGCTCCCGGTCCGCGTTCCCGCCGACCCACAGCACCCGGTCACCCAGCGACCGCAGCAGGTCCAGCACCTCGGCCGGCTGTGGACCCGCCGTGATGTCGCCGGTGAGGACGATCCGGTCGGCGCCGGCCACTTCGGGCTCTGCAAGGACGGCCTCAAGTGCGGGGAGTACGCCGTGGATGTCCGAGAGGACTGCCAGCCTGCCGTGTTCCTCGGTCACTTCCCACCCCCGTTTCCTTCTCCAGTCCCTCCGCCAGCACCTCCGCCAGGTGTCTCCCCCGCACCCCCGCCAGCTGCTCCAGCTGCGTACGGCACGAGAAGCCGTCCGCCAGGATCACCGTGCCCTCGGCCGCGCCCCGTACCGACGGCAGCAGTTGCTCCTCTGCGCACGCCTCCGACACTTCGAAGTGCCCTTTCTCGAAGCCGAAGTTGCCCGCCAGGCCGCAGCAGCCGCCGCTCAGCTCGCCGGTCAGGCCCGCGGACTCGCGCAGGCCGCGGTCGGCGGTGTCGCCGAGGACCGCGTGCTGGTGGCAGTGGGTCTGGCCGGCGACCGGGCGGTCGACGGCGGGCGGGGTCCAGTCGGGGGCGTGGCGTTCGAGGGCCTCGGCGAAGGTGAGGACCGATGACGCCAGCCGGGGGGCGAGCGGGTCGTCGTGCAGGAGTTCCGGGAGGTCGCCGCGGAGCGCCGCGGCGCAGCTCGGTTCCAGGACGACGATCGGGGTGCCTCTGCGCAGCACCGGTTCCATCAGGTCCAGCGTGCGGCGCAGCACCGCGCGGGCCCGGTCCAGCTGGCCGGTGGAGATGTAGGTCAGGCCGCAGCAGACCGCGCCGCCGAGCGGGCGGGACGGTGGCAGGACCACCCTGAGGCCGGCGGCCTCCAGCACCCGGACGGCCGCCTGTCCGACCGAGGGCGAGAGGTGCTCGGTGAAGGTGTCGGGCCACAGGACGACCAGGTCTCCCACAGTGCTGCCCCTGCCCCTGCCCCTGCCCCTGCGCCGCCACCAACGGGTGAAAGGCTCCTCCGCGATCCTCGGGATCTCCCGCTCGGGTGCGATTCCGCCCAGTCGCTTCCCCGTCCGGGCCAACAGACGCACGGACGCGAGTCTGTTGAGCAGCGGGACCGTGCGCGTTCGTGCCGCCCAGCGCAGCCACAGCGGCAGCCACCCCAACGTGTAGTGGGCGGCCGGGCGGCGTCGGCCCTCGTAGTGGTGGTGCAGGAACTCGGCCTTGTAGGTGGCCATGTCGACACCCACCGGGCAGTCCGAGCGGCAGCCTTTGCACGACAGGCACAGGTCCAGGGCGTCCCGGACCTCGGTGGAGCGCCAGCCGGTCGTGACCAGTTCGCCCGCGAGCATCTCGTGCAGCAGCCGGGCCCGCCCGCGGGTGGAGTGTTCCTCCTCGCCGGTCGCCCGGAAGGAGGGGCACATCACGGCGGGCCCGGCGGACGTGGTCGTACGGCACTTGGCGACGCCTACGCAGCGGCGGACGGCGGCGCTGAAGTCGCCGCCGTCGGCCGGGTAGCCGAAGGCCACGTCCACCGGGCGGCGGGGCAGGACGGAGAAGCGGAGGTTGGTGTCGAGCGGGGCCGGGCGGACCAGCATGCCGGGGTTGAGGAGGTCGTCGGGGTCCCAGACCGCCTTGGCCCGCTCGAAGAGCCGTACCGTCTCCTCGCCGTACATCCGCGGCAGCAGCTCCGCGCGGGCCTGGCCGTCGCCGTGCTCCCCGGACAGCGAGCCGCCGTGGGCGACGACCAGGTCGGCCAGTTCCTCGGAGAAGCGCCGGAAGCGGCCGACACCCGCCTCGGTGAGCAGGTCGAAGTCGATGCGGACGTGGATGCAGCCGTCGCCGAAATGGCCGTACGGAGTGCCGCGCAGGCCGTGGGCGGCGAGCAGGGCGCGGAAGTCCCTGAGATAGGGGCCGAGCCGTGCGGGGGGCACCGCACAGTCCTCCCAGCCGGGCGAGGCCTCGCTGCCATCGGGCAGGCGGGTCGCCGTGCCCGAGGCGTCCTCGCGGATGCGCCACAGGGCCCGCTGGGCCGCCGCGTCCGTCACCACCAGGGAGTCGACGACGTCGGCCGCGCGGACGATCGCCTCCGCACGCGCGCGTGCCTCGGCCGGTGTCTGCCCGCCGGTCTCCACGAAGAGCCAGGCGCCGCCCTCGGGCAGCCCGGCCGGTGAGCGCACCAGGTCGGCCGCCATGCCCTCCACTGTCAGCGGGCCGAGAGGCAGGAGTCCGGCGGCGGCCTCGGCGGCGCCGGACTCGTCGCCGTACGCGAGCACAGCGAGGGCACGCGCGCGTGGGGCCTCCACCAGCCGTACGACCGCCTCGGTGAGGATGCCGAGGGTGCCCTCGGAGCCGCAGAAGGAGCGGGCGACATCGGCGCCCTTCTCGGGGAGCAGGGCGTCCAGGGCGTATCCGGAGATGCGGCGGGGCAGGTCGGGGAAGCCGGTGCGCAGGCGGGCCAGGTCGCCCTCCACCAGGGCGCGCAGCCCGTCCGGCGCTCCGGCCCAGTCCCGGCCCGGCCGCAGCCGCTGCCCGCGGGCGGTGATGACGGACAGCTCCCGGACGCTGTCCGCGGTCGTCCCCCAGGCGACCGAGTGGGAGCCGCAGGAGTTGTTGCCGATCATTCCGCCGAGCGTGCAGCGGCTGTGCGTGGACGGGTCGGGACCGAAGCGCAGGCCGTGCGGGGCGGCGGCCTCCTGGAGGCGGTCGAGGACCAGGCCCGGCTGGACGACGGCCGTGCGCGTGGCCGGGTCCAGCTCCAGCAGGCCGTTCATGTGCCGGGTGAAGTCCAGCACCACGCCCGTGCCGGTCGCCTGCCCCGCGATCGACGTGCCCCCGCCGCGCGCCACCACCGGCACTCCGCGCGCCCGGCACACCTCCAGCACCGCCGCCACGTCCTCGGCGTCCCGCGGGGCCACCACCCCCGCCGGGACCCGCCGGTAGTTGGACGCGTCCATGGTCACGAGCGCCCGGGAGGTGACATCGAAGCCGACCTCACCCCGGACGACCCCACGCAGCTCCGCCTCGAGGCCCGAGAGATCCGTCATGCGTCCAGGATGCATCCGATCACACACAGTCACCGTTACTTTTCCACAGCCCGCCTGTTTCGTCGTACAACCACACAAGTCCACAGTTCAGCGATCTCGTCTCATCGGACGGACACGGTTCCGTCCCGTTTCGCGTGGGCGATACCCTCCGACTTGTGGCCGACATCCAGATTCCCGCTGACATCAAGCCCGCCGACGGACGATTCGGCGCGGGCCCCTCCAAGGTGCGTACCGAGGCCCTCGAGGCGCTCGCCGCCACCGGAAGCTCCCTGCTCGGCACCTCCCACCGCCAGGCCCCGGTCAAGAACCTGGTGGGCCAGGTCCGCGAAGGCATCAGCTCCCTGT
The DNA here is from genome assembly GCF_053597295.1 of Streptomyces sp. NPDC001450. NCBI lineage: Bacteria > Bacillati > Actinomycetota > Actinomycetes > Kitasatosporales > Streptomycetaceae > Streptomyces > Streptomyces sp. NPDC001450. Next base: position 126,561 of record NZ_JBSFHY010000001.1, on the reverse strand, counting down.
TCTCCCTCCCCGACGGCTACGAGGTCGTCCTCGGCAACGGCGGGTCCACCGCCTTCTGGGACATCGCCACCCACGGACTGATCGAGAACAAGTCCCAGCACCTCAGCTTCGGTGAGTTCTCCTCCAAGTTCGCCAAGGCCGCGAGGCTCGCCCCGTGGCTGGCCGAGCCCACCGTCATCGCCACCGACCCGGGCACCCACCCCGAGGCGCAGGCCGAGGCGGGCGTCGACGTGTACGCCTTCACCCACAACGAGACCTCCACCGGTGTCGCCATGCCGATCAAGCGCGTGGCCGGCGCCGACGAGGGCGCGCTCGTCCTCGTGGACGCCACCTCCGGCGCGGGCGGCCTCCCGGTCGACGTCGCCGAGACGGACGTCTACTACTTCGCCCCGCAGAAGTCCTTCGCCTCCGACGGCGGCCTGTGGATCGGCGTCTTCTCCCCGGCCGCCATCGAGCGCGCCGAGCGTGTCCACGCCTCCGGCCGCCACGTCCCGGAGTTCTTCTCGCTCCCCACGGCGATCGACAACTCCCGCAAGAACCAGACGTACAACACTCCGGCCCTCGCCACCCTCTTCCTGCTGGGCCAGCAGCTGGAGTGGCTCAACGGCCAGGGCGGTCTGGCCTTCTCCACGGCCCGCACGAAGGACTCCTCGACCCGCCTCTACACCTGGGCGGAGGAGTCCAAGTACGCCACCCCGTTCGTCTCGGACCCGGCCAAGCGCTCGCAGGTCATCGGCACGATCGACTTCTCCGACGAGATCGACGCGGCCGCCGTCGCCAAGGTGCTGCGCGCCAACGGCATCGTGGACACCGAGCCGTACCGCAAGCTCGGCCGCAACCAGCTGCGCATCGCGATGTTCCCGGCGATCGACCCGGCGGACGTCGAGGCGCTGACGAAGTGCATCGACTACGTGATCGAGAAGCTCTGATCTTCTTCCCGCGTACGTCCACGAGGGGCGCCCCGGTGTCTGCCGGGGCGCCCCTCGTCGTACGACGGTCACCGACGCCTACGACTTCGCGGGCCGGCCCGTCATGAGTGCGGTCGCTCGATGGACAGGTGGCCGGAGTCGCAGATGGTGAACAGGTGTGCCGTGACCGTGGGCAGCTGCCCACCGCCGTGGTCGAGTCCGCCGATGTCCCACTGCTCGGGAACGGGCTCGCTGTAAGTGGCGTCGGTGGGGAGCATGACCAGCGCGGTCGTACCACCGGAGTCGGAGGTGCGCAGCTGGATGCAGATGCCGTGGCGCTGGGACAGACGACCGACCATGAACAGACCCATGCGGCGGGACACCGAGACGTCCACGGTGGCCGGCGAGGCGACCCGCTCGTTGATCTCGGCGAGGTCCTCGGGGGAGAGGCCGATACCGGTGTCGTGGATCTCGATCAGCACACGGCCGTCGGGCAGCGCGTGGCTGATGGCCCTGACCCTGGTCTGCGGCGAGGAGAAGGCGGTGGCGTTCTCGAACAGTTCGGCGAGCAGGCGCACGAGGTCGTTGACGACGCGGCCGGCGATCTCGACGGTGGGCACGGCGGTCAACTCGATGCGCTCGTACTGCTCCACCTCGGACGCGGCGGCGCGGAGCACGTCGACCAGCGGGACCGGGCGGGTCCAGCGGCGGCCGGGCTCTTCACCGGAGAGAACGAGGAGGTTCTCACCGTTACGGCGCATACGCGTCGCGAGGTGGTCCAGTTTGAACAACGACGCCAGCCGGTTCGGATCCGTCTCGGAGTCCTCCAGCTCGGAGATCAGCGACAGCTGGCGCTGGATCAGACCCAGCGAGCGACGCGAGAGGTTGGTGAACATCGCGTTGGTGTTGCTCCGCAGGAGGGCCTGGTCGACGGCCAGTTGTACATATGCGCGGTGGACGGTGTCGAGGGCCTGGGCTGTCTGCCCGATGTCGTCCAGGCTGTGGATGCCGATGGGCGGCACAACGATGTCCACGTCCTGCGGGTCCGCCTCCGACAGCCGCTTGACCAACTCGGGCAACCGGACATCGGCCATCTGCTGCGCGGCCTCCTTCAACTGGCGCAGCGCGGCTGATCTCCTGAGCACCGAAGGCCGGACTTTCGTGGCTCTGAGCGTTGCCTCCTGCAGCAACTCGTCGGCCTGGGTCTTGGCCACCTCCAACTGGGTCGCGGCCTCCCGGGCGGCTGCCAGGCGTACCTGTTCGGCTTCCAGATGAACGCGCTCCAGGTCCGCCAGACGGTGCTCGGCCACCTCGGCGGCCTTGGCCAGGCGCAGCCTCTCCTCCCTCGCCCGCCGCTCCAGCTCCGCTCGCTCGGCGGCCTCCTGCGCGTCGGCCAGTTCGGCTTCCAGCTCCCGGCAACGCGTCCGCGCGGCGTCCCGTTCCCGCTCCGCCTCCTCGAGCGCCCTCTCCAGACGAGCGACCTTGTCCCGCAGACGCGCGCACGCCTCCTCCAGCTCCTCCTTGCGCATCCGGTGCCGTTCCAGGTCCGCCCGTAACGAGCCCCGCTCCTGCTGCTCCGCCGCCGCGAGCTGACGAAGCTGGGACTCCAGTGCCCACAGCTGCCGCTTCTGCCCCTCCGCGGCCTTCCTCAGCTCCCGGATCTCCAGCTGCGCCTCCTCCTCACGCAGCACGGCGTCCTCCAGCCGGTCGCTGGCCATCTGTTCCCGGTACCGGGCCGGGTCCTCGGCCAGCAGCGCGTCCCGATGCAGCCGGTACATCCGGCCCTGCAGCTCCGCACTGACCTCCGTGCCGTGAGCCTTGCAGGCCGACTTCATCAACCCGTCGAGAAAGTGCTTGTCCGGGATTCGTTCCCCGCTCAGATAGCGCGAGACCGTGGAGACGCCGATGTGGTGATAGACCGCGAACTGCCGCTGCGACTTTCCCGAGCCCTTCAGCAGGCGGCGCAACGCCCCAGCCAGCTCCCGCACTTCGGGACGCAGCTCTCCCGACAGCGGCTTGAAGCCCTCCGCGTCACCGAAGGCCGCGTCATCGAAGACTGCCTCCTCGCGGTCATCGTCCCCCACCATCGTCTCCTCTCCCCGGATGTGTGCCCCTCACCGTCATGTCAACGACGGCAACCCGTCTCGGTCAGTGCGTCTGATCGATGACGGAGTTGAAGAACGCCACGGCGGCCGCGAAAGCGGTCGCGCCCACCATGACCGACTTCGCCTCGCCGCCGCCGTCGGAACAGGCGGTCAGTACTCCCGCTGCCAGGCCGACGAGAACACCCAGCAACAGAATCAGCGCCGAGCGCATGGTCAGCAGTGATCGATTCACTTGAACCCTCCTGGATGCGGCGGCACTCCGTATCGCGACGAACGAGAGCACCGGAGCCGGCGTACGGTCCTCTCAGTCTGCCGGGACGGGAGGGCGTTCCCGGCCGGGAACAGGGTGTTCCCATGCAGGTGGGAACACATGAGAAGAGGGCGCCCGGTGCAGCGCCGGGCGCCCTCTTCTCATGTGGCGTCCACATGGACGTGATCTGCTGTCACCTTCTCGGCCGTGAGCGGCCAAGCTTGTGCGCTCGGCGGTTCACACCTCGTCGCGCTCCTCGGCTGCCGCCGGCTGCGGCATCGAGGTCGCATCCGCCCCGACGGGCGCGGGACCGGTGACAAGGCCCCACACCGGGAAGACCCCGGTGACGCCGGCCTGGTCGGCGCCAACCACAACCGTGTCCCTGGCAAGCCGGTTCGTGCCTTCACAGGGCTCGCAGACTGGCTGGGCCGGCCTGGCGGGCACCACCCGCTCCCGACCCGGCACTCGGAAACAAGGGTGCCTTGATGCTCGCCAGATACCCGTCCTTCACCGTGTCCACGGACACCCAGTCGTCCTTCAGGATCCCGCCCGTGTCACCGGAGTCCGGGTTCCACGACCAGAAGGTCCACTGGAAGCCGTCCGCGCCGTACGCCGACGTCGGCCGCAGGTAACTCACCAGTGCCGCCAGCCACTTCTGGTCCACGGCGGACTGCAGGGTCGTACCGAACTCACCCACCCAGACAGGAGCGATGTTCTGCTTGAAGACGTAGCCCCAGTACTTGTCCCAGACGCCGGGCATGTTGGCCGGGAAGGACGGGTCGCCGAACCAGCTCTGCTGGGCGACGCTGGTGGCGTAGTCGTGCGCGGAGTAGACGACCCGGTCGGCCACGCTGAGCCGCACCGGGTACTGGGCGACCCCCATCAGGTTGCCGCCCCACCAGCCGGACACGCCGTTGTACGACTGCACGCCCTCGACGAAGACCAGCAGGTCCGGGTTGACGGACAGGACGGCGTTCCCGGCGCGCTGGGCGGCGAGGCGCCAGTCGGTGGCCTGGTCACCACAGCCCCAACAGGCGGGATCGTGCGGCTCGTTGTGCAGGTCGATGCCGATGACGGTGTCCTGGCCCCGGTAGCGGGCGGCCAGTGCCTTCAGATCGGCGATCCATGTCGACTCGGGGACGGACGCGGTGTACCAGAGCGCGGACTGACCGCCGGAGTCGGGGCGGTGCCGGTCCAGGATGACCTTCAGGCCGTCCTGGCCGGCGTACGCCACGATCCTGTCCATGACCTGGAGGGACGTCAGCCCCTGGAGGTCGGCGTTCTTGCCGCCGGAGAAGTCGATGCTGTCGGGCGTCGTGCCGTTCTTGAGGATGTCGTCGCTGTAGGGCAGCCGGATGGTGTTGTAACCCAGCGACTTCATCTGGTCGATCATGCTCTTGCAGTCGCGCGACCAGAGACCGTGCACCACGTGGTTGCCGGTCTCGAAGCCGAACCAGTTGATCCCGGCGATACGCACCGGCTGCCCGGCCGCGTCCAGGATCTGCCGGCCACTGGTGTGCCAGTGACCGGCTCCGGGGGTGGCGGCCGCATGCGCGGGGTGCACACCGGCCAGGGGCAGGAGGAGCGCGGCGGCGGCACACAGCACTCTTCGCAAGCTGCGGAACATGTGCCTGGTTCCTCTCGGGGAGGCGCGGCCCCGGAACAGAATGGGAGCGCTCCCATATACCGCGCACCTCCCAGAGAACTGACACCCCACACGCGCGTCAAGACATCCGGCGCCCACCGGTTCAACTCCTGCGCCGCAGCCGCCGCAGCCCGAAGAGAGCGGCCGCGCCCACGACGACGACGACGGCGCCGACCTTGATGCTCCCGCTGTTGCCGGCACCGGTGCCGCTGCCACCGGCGGAGACGGAACTCCCGCTGCCGGACGGCTCCTTGCTCGCCGCCCCGGCAGGCGCGTCCTGCGCCTCCACCGAACTGCCGGCCCCCTCGCTGCCGTACATCAGCTTGGTGCCGTCGGCGGAGTACGAGACGGACTCCCCCTGCCCCTGCAGGGGCACGTCGAGCCGCCCTTCGCGCTTGATCTTCCCGCCGTTCCAGTCGTAGTAGATGCCGCCGAAGTACCCCCGGACCGCGAGCTGTCGGCCGTTGGGCGAGAAGGCGGCATCGGTGGCCCACAGGTCGACGGCGGCGACGGGCCTGAAGATGTTCGCGCCGGCGGTGGAGAGCTGCGCGGGCCCCTCGTACAGGTGCCCCCCGTTCTCCTTCTTGTCGATGATGTAGACCCGACCGGTCCTGGGGTGCACGACCAGCGACTCGGCGTTCCTCGCCCCGTCGGCGTACTTCACGACGTACTGCGTCGCCGTCAGCGTCTGGTCCTTCAGTACCTTCGGCTCGGGCAGCCGGTAGATCCACACGTACGGCCACTTGCCGTCGAGGTTGTCGCCGATGTCGCCGACGTAGATCTGGTTGTCCGGCCCGATGGAGATGGCCTCGACATCGCGCGGGGAGCCGACGCCGCGCAGGGTCACCGTGGCGACGGTCTTCCCGGTCGCGCTGTCCACGGCGTAGATGTACGGCCCGTCGTCGCTGTCGTTGTGCGTCCAGTAGATGCCGGGGTGCAGGTGGGAGGCGGCCAGGCCGCTGGACTCGGTGATACGGGGGTCCTTGATGGTGAACCCCTGATCGCCCTCGCCGCCGGTGGCGGAGGCAGGCGCGGCGAGGGCACCCGTGAGCAGGAGCCCGGCGATGAGGGCGAACGATCGACGCATGCCCCAAGCCTGCCATCCCGGCGGGCCGTTCACCGGGCGTGGTCGGCCTCACACCCCACGGGCCGCCGCGATCGTCCATCATGAGCGGATGCTTAGGTTCATGCCCGTGGGCGACTCCATGACGATCGGGAGCGCGGGCGAGCACACGTGGCGTTACCGGCTGTGGCGACACCTGTGCGAGTCGTACGGCGGTCCGTTCACCTTCGTCGGTCCGCGCGAGGAGCTGTACGACAAGACGGCCGAGGCAGCGACGTCGCACGCGTACGCCGAACCCGGCTTCCCCCGCGCCCACCTGGCCGGCTGGGGCGAGGGCTGGCTGCACATGGCTCCACTGATCGGGGAGGCGGTACGGGAGCACCGGACCGACGTGCTGCTGATCTCCCTCGGCCTGATCGACCTGGGCTTCTACACGAACGCCGAGCAGACGGCGGAGAACGTACGGGCCTTCGTCGCGGGCGCCCGTGAGACCCGCCCGCGCATCCGCATGGTGCTGCTGCCGGTGATCCCGAACATCCGGGCCGCGACGGACGCGCCCTTCGCCGAGCAGGTGGACCGGTTCAACGTCCTGCTCGCCAAGGCGGTCGCCGACCTGGACGAGCCCCGGTCGCCGATCCTGCTCGCCTCGCCGCCGGAGTCGTACGACATCCACGCCGACACGTACGACGGGACGCATCCCAACGCGAGCGGGGAGCACCGGATCGCGGGGGCGTTCGCGGGGGCGATGTGGGAGGCGTGGGGAATCGGACAGGCGTACGCGGCCGGAACGGATTGACCTGATCCCGGCGTCTCCTGGTCACCGTGCGTATCGTTGAAGTGCGCGGCTGCACCTTTCCGTGGGGCAGCCGCGGAGGAGCGCCACGATGACCGTCCTGGAGGACAGGATCGAGATGGCCGACGCCGACGCCAACACCAAGGCTTTGGACGACTGGTTCGAGCGCCTTGAGCGGATGCCCGTCCCCGAAGGATTCAGGGTCGAGATCGTCGGGGGCAACGTCCATATGACGTCGCAGCGGAACACGCATTGGCAGATCATCCGCCGGATCCTGTGGGCCCTTGAGGACAGGTTCGGGAGGGAGATCACCGCGTTTACGGACGTCCGGATCGACTTCCCGGGCCACGAGAACGGCTTCTGCCCGGACGTCGCCATGCTCAGCGACGAGGCGAAGGCAGACGACGAAGGCCACTGGCGTACCAGGACGTGCGGTTCGTCGCCGAGGTCATCTCCGCGGGTACGGCCGCCAACGACTACGGCCCGAAGAAGACCGCCTATGCGATGGCCGAGGTTCCCGTCTACGTCATCGCCGATCCCTACCAAGGGCGGTGCTACGCCTACACCCACCCCAAGGACGGTGACTACGCCATGAGGACGTGGGTGGACTTCGGCACCGACATCGACCTGACCGGCACCGCGGTCGACCTCATCCTCAAAACCGACGACTTCCCCCGCGACTGACACCCCGCCCTCACACCCAGGGCCCACTCCCCCCACCTACACAGTTCAGCGCACCGCCCCGCCCCAGCGCCACGCTCCCGGCGGGGCGGCTCGCGTCCGTCCGCCAACGGCACCAGGAGACGCAGGGCGCCCTGGGCCGCAGCAGAAACCAGCAGAGGTTCCTGGCCGCGCTCGCCCACAAGGCCGCCGAACCGGGCACGGCACTCGGTCCGCTGCGCGCCTATCCCCTGCTGAACGCCGCGCTGCACACGCTCGTGGTCGACAAGGGAACGGACCTGCAGACCCTCGTGTCGCTGTTCCAGGCCATGCGGAGCGCTCGGCCGGTACCGGCAGGCAGCTCAACGTCCCCGTGTCCGAACGGGGCCTGCGCACGTCCGAGGGCAGCGCCGTGCGCTGGGACGCGGCGAAGGCGCAGCGGCTGTTCGTCGAGCTGAGGGAGGACCGGCCAGTGCGACCGGAGTGACCGGCCGTGTGACTGGAGTGACGGGTGTGACAGATGTGACGCACCGTCCGATCCCTGATGTGTAGGGGCCGTAAGTAAATGATGTACGACCAAGGAGGATTCGAATGCGCCCGTTCACGCTCAACTACACCACCCCCAAAGGGATTCCGGCCCAGCTGCCGCCGTACCGGTTCGACGCGTCGCTCCAGCTGAACCTGCTCCCCGACGGCCGCCCGGCCGTCAGCGACCCGGACCTCCTCCTGGCGGCCGGCACGACCACCTCGACCGCCGGGTCCGCGACGCACTTCGACGACTGACGACCCGTCACCGACACCCGCAGCCGAGATCCCGAATGGACGACCCCGCAACCGCATGACCGTACTGATCCTCACCTCCGAGGAGGACGTGACCGCCGACATGGTGGTGGCCAGGCTGCACCGGACGGGTACCCCCGTGATGCGGCTGGACCCCGCCGATCTGCCGGGGAAGGCCGTGCTGTCCGCCGACTACGCGCACGGCGACTTCGACGGCCACCTGTCGGTCAACGGGCACGTGCTCAGCATGAGAGGCCTGCGCTCGATATGGATGCGCCGGCCCGGGGAGCCGGGCGCGCACGCGGCGCACCCCTCGCCGTGGCTGACCGCCGAGACCCGCCAGGCGCTGTACGGCATGCTGCACTGCGCCGCCGTCCGGTGGATGAACCATCCCCGCAGTGCCGACCAGGCCCGGCTGAAACCCTGGCAGTTGAGGGTCGCCCACCTCAGCGGCTTCGCCGTACCGCCGACCGTCTTCACCACCTCACCGCGCCTGGCACGGCAGTTCGCCGAGCAGCACGGGAACGTCGTGGTGAAGTCCGCCTCGGGGCCGCCGCGCGGTGATCCCGCGCTGGCCCTGCCCACGACCCTGGTCGGGCCCGACGCGGACTTCACCGGCGTCGCGGCCGGTCCGGCTCTGCTGCAACGGTACGTACCCAAGCGTGCCGACATCCGGCTGACCTGCGTCGGCACCCGGCTGTTCGCCGCCCGGAAGACGGCCGAGCCCGGCCAGGTCGACGGACGCTACGGCGACACCGAACACGCCTGGCGGCCGGTACCGGTGCCCACGCGGATCGGCAGGTCGGTGCACGAGTACCTGCGTGTCGCCGAACTGGCCTACGCGGCCTTCGACTTCGCCGAGGACGAGGACGGCGTCTGGTGGTTCCTGGAGTGCAACCAGGGCGGCCAGTTCGGCTTCGTGGAGCTGGAGACCGGGCAGCCGATCTCGGAGGCGGTCGCCCTGTGGCTGGCCCGGCGCCCCGGGTGAGGGCCGCCTGCGGGGTGGCCCGTTCGCAGGAAGGTACGGCCACCCCGCCCGGCCGCCCTTGCCTGGAGTGCGCTCCAAGCCGTTGGCTAGGACACCATGAAGTACACGCAGCTAGGACGCACGGGACTCAAGGTCAGCCGACTGGTCCTCGGCACGATGAACTTCGGACCGCAGACGGACGAGGCCGACAGCCACGCGATCATGGACGCGGCGCTGGACGCCGGCATCAACTTCTTCGACACCGCCAACGTGTACGGCTGGGGCGAGAACAAGGGCCGTACCGAAACGATCATCGGCAACTGGTTCGCCAAGGGCGGCGAGCGGCGCGACAAGGTCGTCCTCGCCACCAAGGTCTACGGCAACATGGGCGCCGACGGCGAGGCCTGGCCCAACCACGACAAGCTCTCCGCGCTGAACATCCGGCGCGCTGTCGACGCCAGCCTGAAGCGGCTGCAGACCGACCACATCGACGTCTACCAGTTCCACCACGTCGACCGCCGGACCCCGTTCGAGGAGATCTGGCAGGCCGTCGACGTGCTGGTGCAGCAGGGCAAGATCCTCTACGTCGGGTCCAGCAACTTCCCCGGCTACAAGATCGCCCAGGCCAACGAGATCGCCGCCCGGCGCGGCGGCTCCATCGGGCTGGTCAGCGAGCAGTGCCTGTACAACCTCGCCGAGCGGCGGGCCGAGATGGAGGTCATCCCGGCCGCGCAGGAGTACGGCCTCGGGGTCATCCCGTGGTCGCCGCTGCACGGCGGTCTGCTCGGCGGTGTGATCAAGAAGGAGGCACAGGGCGGACGCCGTGCCTCCGGCCGGGCCGCCGACTCGCTCGCCAACACCACCATCCGCGCGCAGATCCAGTCGTACGAGGACCTGCTCGACAAGCACGGTGTGGAGCCCGGCGAGGCCGCCCTGGCCTGGCTGCTCACCCGGCCCGGCGTGACCGGCCCGATCGTCGGCCCGCGCACGCCGGCGCAGCTGGAGTCGGCCCTCCGGGCCGTGGAACTGGAGCTGAGCGAGGAACTGCTGGCGGGCCTGGACGAGATCTTCCCGGGCCCGGGGCCGTCCCCGGAGGCCTTCGCCTGGTAGCCGTGGCCGTACGCCACAGCCGGTGGTACGGCCCTGTCGGCGGCGGTCTACTTCCCGACCGCCGCCGACACGGCCACCACCACGAACATCAGCACAAGCACACCGGCCATGATCCGGTTCCGGGTTTTCGGGTCCACGTACCCGAGCCTAACCGGCGCCGCCGAGCGCCCAGTGGGCGACCGTCTCGTAACGGGGCTGCTCCCCGGGCACCCCGGACCTCGGCAGGTTGCTGCGCACCAGGGCCAGCTCGGCCACGGTCCAGGAGCGGCTGGCGAAGGCGTTCAGGGCCTCGACGTACGGTCGCGCGTTCACCGAGTACCGGCTGCGCGCCACCGTCAGATGGGCCAGATAGCGACGGTGCTCCCCCATCGGCACCCCGGACCTCACCGCCGCCGCTTCCGTACGGTCGGCCAGCAGCCGCAGGGCCGGCAGGTCTCCGTCCGCGCCCACCCACAGCACCTGCCCGCGCCCGAACTGCCCGCCGCCCCGCAGGGCCAGCGGGAAGGGGGACGTACGTCGAGCCGCGCGGCCCAGGCGGGCCGACAGGTCCGGTACGACGGCCTCGTCGACCTCGCCGTAGAAGGCGAGCGTGAAGTGCCAGCCGGGACGGTTGGTCCAGCGCAGCCCCTCCGCGCCGGGCAGCCTCTTCAGCTTCGCGACCTCGGTGGCGAGGTCATGGACGACGTCCTCCGGGGGCAGCACGGCGGCGAAGAGTCTCATGCCGTCACCCTTCCAGAAATGCCGTGGCCCTGACGCGTCCCCTGGGCATGATCGGATACATGGAGAAGAACGGGAAGATCAGCATCAGAGCAGGCAGGCCTGACGACATCCCCGTGATCCTCGGCATGTTCGACAGTGCCGTGGAGTGGCTGGTGGCCCAGGGGCGTACCCAGCAGTGGGGTACGACACCCTGGTCGAAGAACCCGAGGGCCGTGGCCGTGATCACCCGGTACGTCACCGAGGGTGCCCCGTACATCGCCGAGTACGACGGTGTCCCGGCGGCCACGCTCACCCTCACCGACGCGCCCGGCGAGTATCTGCGGCCCGCCGACGAGCCCGAGCGCTACATCCACACCTTCGCCTCGGACCGCCGCTTCAAGGGCCACGGCGTCGGTGCCGCCCTGCTCGCCCACGCGGCCGAGGAGACCCGCCGGGCCGGGGTCTCGCTGCTGCGGGTGGACTGCTACGCGGGCGGCGACCGCAAGCTGGTCTCCTTCTACGAACGCAACGGCTTCTGCCCGACCGAGTCCTTCAGCGTCAGCATGCTCGGCACGGACGACTGGCCGGGGCAGGTGCTGGCCCGGAGGGTCCTGTAGGGACCCTCCGGGGGCGCGGAGCCCTCAGGCCGCCGTCGCCAGCTGCTCGCGCTCTCTCGGCACGAACCGCACCCGCGGGTGGCCGTGGTGCCAGCCCACGGCCAGGCGCAGGCCGCCGATGCGGGCGAGGACCAGGCCGACGGTGGCGGCCGCGGCGGCGGAGATGACGCCGCCGAGGACGAAGCCGACGCGGGGGCCGTAGGTGTCGGTGATCCAGCCGACGACCGGCGCGCCCAGTGGCGTACCGCCCATGAACACCATCATGAACAGGGCCATCACCCGGCCGCGCATGGCCGGGTCGGTGGCCATCTGCACGGCCGTGTTCGCGGTGACGTTGACCGTCAGGCCGAAGACGCCGATCGGGACCATGAGCAGTGCGAACAGCCAGTACGACGGGGCCAGCGCGGCCACGGTCTCCAGTGTGCCGAAGGCCACCGCGGCGGCGATCAGGACGCGCAGCCGGGCCGTGCCGCGGCGGGCAGCCAGCAGGGCGCCGCCCAGCGAGCCGACGGCCATCAGCGTGTTGAAGAGGCTGTAGGCGCCGGCACCTGCGTGGAAGACGTCGTCGGCGTAGGCCGACAGCCACACCGGGAAGTTGAACCCGAAGGTGCCGATGAAACCGACAAGGACGATCGGCCAGATGAGCTCCGGGCGCTTCGCCACGTAGCTCAGGCCCTCGCGCAGCTGGCCCTTGCCTCTGGGCGCGCGCTCGACCACGTGCAGCTCACGGGCGCGCATCAGCAGCAGGCCGGCGACGGGGGCGACGAAGGACAGGCCGTTGAACAGGAACGCCCAGCCGGTGCCCACGCCGGTGATCATCAGGCCGGCGACGGCGGGGCCGACCAGGCGGGCGGACTGGAAGTTGGCGGAGTTCAGGCTGACCGCGTTCTGCAGTTGCTCGGGGCCGACCATCTCGGAGACGAAGGACTGCCGGGCCGGGTTGTCGAGCACCGTGGCGAGGCCGACGGCGAAGGCGGCGACGTAGACGTGCCAGACCTGGACGTGGCCGGTGAGGGTGAGCGCCGCGAGCGCGAGGCCCGTGACGGCCATGGAGGTCTGGGTGACGAGCAGCGTGGGGCGCTTGGGGAGGCGGTCGACCAGGACGCCGCCGTAGAGGCCGAACAGCAGCATCGGCAGGAACTGCAGGGCCGTCGTGATGCCGACGGCCGCGGAGGAACCGGTGAGGCTGAGCACGAGCCAGTCCTGGGCGATGCGCTGCATCCAGGTGCCCGTGTTGGAGACGACCTGGCCGGTGAAGAACAGGCGGTAGTTCCGGATCCTCAGCGAGCTGAACATCGAGGATCTGCCGGGGCCAGGGGTGGTAGGGGTGGTCGGTGCGGGGGCGGAAGGTGCTCCGGATCCCGAACTCAAAAGGGGTCGCCTCCTTGCGATACGTCCTTACAGATGCGCGAGCTTCTCCAGCACGGGGGCGGCGGCGCGCAGTTTGGCCCACTCGGCCTCGTCGAGGCCCTCGACCAGGCCGGCCAGGAACGCGTTGCGCTTGCGGCGGCTCTCCTCGAGCATCGCCTCGGCCTGCTCGGTCTGGGTGACGACCTTCTGGCGCCGGTCCTCGGGGTGCGGCTCCAGCCGGACCAGCCCCTTGGCTTCGAGCAGCGCGACGATGCGGGTCATCGACGGCGGCTGGACGTGCTCCTTGCGGGCCAGCTCGCCCGGCGTGGCCGAGCCGCAGCGGGCCAGGGTGCCGAGCACCGACATCTCGGTGGGGCTCAGCGACTCGTCGACCCGCTGGTGCTTGAGCCGACGGGACAGCCGCATCACGGCGGAGCGGAGAGCGTTCACGGCGGCAGCGTCGTCGCCATGGGTAAGGTCCGGCATGTTCTTTAGCGTAACTCATTACCCTCGCTAAAGACCACCGCGACACGCCCGAGTGCCCGTGACGCCCGCCACTGAACCGACCGATCACTCATACGAGTGAGTCTGTTCCGGAAAGTGACGCACCGGGTGGCCGGATGTGGCGACCCTCGTACGCATGGGGACCAGTGTGCTCAGCCTGCGCATGGACGGGGAGCTGCTCGAGAGGCTCCGGCACCATGCGGCCAAAAGAGGAATGAGCGTGCAGGACTATGTGGTCCGCACGCTCATCCGGGACGACTTCGACGAGCGGTTCCAGGCCGCCGTCGAGGAGACGGAGAAGTTCTACGGGGTCACCTGACCCCGGGTGATCAGGCCAGGCCCAGGGCCGGCATCAGATAGAAGAAGAGGAAGACGGCCGAGACGACGTACATCGGCACCGGGACGTCCTTCGCGCGGCCGGCCGCCAGGCGCAGCACCACGAAGCTGATGAAGCCCATGCCGATGCCGTTGGTGATCGAGTAGGTGAACGGCATCATCAGCATGGTCACGAAGGCCGGGATCGCGATCGTGTAGTCGGCCCAGTCGATCTCCTTGACGGAGTTCGACAGGATCAGGAAGCCCACCGCGATCAGCGCCGGCGTGGCCGCCTGGGACGGGACCATGGTGGCGACCGGGGTGAGGAACAGGGCCACCGCGAAGAGGGCGCCCGTGACGACGTTCGCGAGACCCGTGCGCGCGCCCTCGCCGACACCCGCCGTGGACTCCACGAACGCGGTGGTCGCCGAGGAGGAGCTGGCGCCGCCCGCCGCGACCGCGAGGCCGTCGATGAAGAGGACCTTGTTGATGCCCGGCATGTAGCCCTGGGCGTCGGTCAGCTTGGCCTCGTCGCTGACGCCCATGATCGTGCCCATGGCGTCGAAGAAGCAGGACAGCAGGACCGTGAAGACGAAGAGGACGCCGGTCAGCACACCGACCTTGGAGAAGCCGCCGAACAGGCTGACCTGGCCGATCAGGCCGAAGTCGGGGGAGGACACCGGGTTGCCCGGCCACTTCGGGACCGTCAGACCCCAGGTCGTCACATGGGCGACCGAGTTGATGATCAGCGCGAGGACGGTCATGCCGACGATGGAGATCAGGATCGCGCCCGGCACCTTGCGCACGATGAGGGCGAAGGTGAGCAGCGCGCCCAGGATGAAGACCAGCACCGGCCAGCCGTCGAGGTGACCGTTGCTGCCGAGCTGGAGCGGCACGGTGGTCTGGGCGGCGTCCGGGATACGGCTGACGAAACCGGCGTCGACCAGGCCGATCAGCATGATGAACAGGCCGATACCGATGGAGATCGCCTTGCGCAGGCCGAACGGCACGGCGTTCATCACGCGCTCGCGCAGACCCGTGGCGACCAGCAGCATGACCACGAAACCGGCCAGCACGACCATGCCCATTGCGTCCGGCCAGGACATCCGGGGCGCCAGCTGGAGCGCGACGACCGAGTTCACGCCGAGACCGGCGGCGAGCGCGATCGGGACGTTGCCGATGACACCCATGAGGAGGGTGGAGAACGCCGCCGTCAGGGCGGTCGCCGTGACCAGCTGGCCGTTGTCCAGATGGTGTCCGTACATGTCCTTCGCGCTGCCGAGGATGATCGGGTTCAGCACGATGATGTACGCCATCGCGAAGAAGGTGGCGAGACCGCCGCGAATCTCGCGGGCGACGGAGCTGCCGCGCTCGGAGATGCGGAAGTAGCGGTCGAGGGCGCCGAAGGCGGGGGTGCCACCCGGCTGTTCGGGGGCGGGGACCTTGGCGGGTGCCGAGGTGGACATGCGGGACCTCATCACCGACGGGGTTCCCCCGAGCCCCGTTGGAGTTTCATACGAGCAGAAATGGACAAAGTCAAACCGTTTCAGTATGAACGTATGAGTCTCTCATCGCCATCTCCGCGCGTAGACCGTTCAGCATCGGCATCGCCTCGTAAGCTGTGCCCCATGGAAAAGTGGACCCCGAAGCACGAGGCGCCGGAGCCCCTGGAGGGCCCCGTGGTCGCCACCATCACCGGCGGCACGATCGTGTGGTTCGTCCTCTTCCTGGTCCAGCTCCCCTTCTACGGCTGGTTCGCCGACCACGACCACACCTGGTGGCTGTGGACCTGCCTGGCCGGCGGCGGGCTGGGCCTGATCGGCATCTGGTACGTCCGCAGGCGCGACGCGGCGATCAAGCGGGACGCGGCGCTGAAGACGGCGGCCGCGGCGGAGTAGCCGCCGGCCCGCCTCTACAACCAGCGCACGACTCTGCTCCTCCCCAGGTCGGAACTTCCCCCACTCGGCAGGTGAAGGCGCAAAACCGCACGTACCGTCGAATGCATGACCCATATCGACGCGGGCGCCGAACTCGGCCCCGTGCATCCGGTGTCCCCGCCGGGCGCACCCTCGGCCGGTCTGACCGGTGCCCAGGTCGCGGAGCGCGTCGCGCGTGGGCAGGTCAACGACGTGCCGGTGCGCAGCAGCCGCTCCATGGGCGAGATCGTCCGGGCGAACGTCTTCACCCGGTTCAACGCGATCATCGGCGTGCTGTGGCTGGTCATGCTGTTCGTCGCGCCGATCCAGGACAGCCTCTTCGGCTTCGTGATCCTCGCCAACACCGGGATCGGCATCGTCCAGGAGTGGCGGGCCAAGCAGACCCTGGACTCGCTCGCCGTGATCGGCGAGGCCCGGCCGACCGTGCGCCGCGACGGGACCGCCATCGAGGTGGCCACGAACGAGATCGTCCTGGACGACCTCATGGAGATAGGCCCCGGCGACAAGATCGTCGTGGATGGACTGTGTGCCGAGGCCGACGGTCTCGAGATCGACGAGTCGCTGCTCACCGGTGAGGCCGACCCGGTCGTCAAACACCCCGGCGACCAGGTGATGTCCGGCAGTTTCGTGGTCGCGGGCGGCGGCGCCTTCACCGCGACCAAGGTGGGCCGGGAGGCGTACGCGGCCCAGCTCGCCGAGGAGGCATCCCGTTTCACCCTCGTCCACTCCGAGCTGCGCTCCGGCATCTCCACGATCCTCAAGTACGTGACGTGGATGATGATCCCGGCCGCGCTCGGGCTCGTCGTCACCCAGCTGGTCGTCAAGAACAACAATCTGAAGGACGCGGTCGCCCGCACGGTCGGCGGCATCGTCCCGATGGTCCCGGAGGGGCTGGTGCTGCTCACCTCCGTGGCCTTCGCCATCGGGGTCATCCGGCTCGGCCGGAAACAGTGCCTGGTGCAGGAGCTGCCCGCCATCGAGGGCCTCGCCCGCGTCGACACCGTCTGCCTGGACAAGACGGGCACGCTGACCGAGGGCGGCATGGACGTCACCGAGCTGAGGACTCTCGACGGCTACGACGAGACGTACGTACGCAAGGCCCTCGGCGCCCTCGGCGAGTCCGACCCGCGCCCCAACGCCTCCCTCCAGGCGATCATCGACGCCTACCCGGACAGCGAGGAGTGGCGCTGCATCGAGTCGCTCCCGTTCTCCTCCGCCCGCAAGTACAGCGGCGCCGCCTTCAGCGAGGGCGACGGCGAGGCCAGCACCTGGCTGCTGGGCGCCCCCGACGTGCTGCTCGCCCAGAGCGACCCGGCCCTGGCCGAGACCGAGCGCCTCAACGAGCAGGGCCTACGGGTCCTGCTGCTCGCCCGCGCCACTCGTGACCTGGACGACCCCGAGCCGGCCCAGGGCGCCCGTCCCACCGCCCTCGTGGTGCTGGAGCAGCGGCTGCGGCCCGACGCCGCGGACACGCTGCGCTACTTCGCGGACCAGGACGTCCGCGCCAAGGTCATCTCCGGCGACAACGCGGTGTCCGTCGGCGCGGTCGCCGCCAAGCTGGGCCTGTCCGGTACGGCGGTCGACGCACGCCGGCTGCCCGCCGACCACCGGGGCATGGCCGAGGCGCTGGACGAGGCAACCGTGTTCGGGCGGGTCACCCCGCAGCAGAAGCGGGACATGGTCGGCGCGCTCCAGTCGCACGGGCACACGGTCGCGATGACCGGCGACGGCGTGAACGACGTCCTCGCCCTCAAGGACGCCGACATCGGCGTCTCGATGGGCTCGGGTTCGGAGGCGACCCGGGCGGTCGCGCAGATCGTCCTGCTGAACAACAGCTTCTCGACGCTGCCGTCGGTGGTGGCCGAGGGCCGCCGCGTCATCGGCAACATCACCCGCGTGGCGACCCTGTTCCTGGTCAAGACGGTCTACTCGGTGCTGCTCGCGGTGCTGGTGGTGTGCTGGCAGGTGGAGTACCCCTTCCTGCCCCGCCACCTGACCCTGCTCTCCACCCTCACCATCGGCGTCCCGGCCTTCTTCCTGGCCCTGGCCCCCAACAAGGAACGGGCCCGCCCCCACTTCGTCCGCAGAGTCATGCGGTACTCGGTTCCCGGCGGGGTGGTGGCCGGAGTGGCGACCTTCGTGACGTACCTGCTCGCCCGCCACTACTACACCGGCCCGGGCTCCCTCGACGCGGAGACCAGCGCGGCGACCCTGACCCTGTTCCTGATCTCCATGTGGGTCCTGGCGATCATCGCCCGCCCCTACACCTGGTGGCGCGTCGCCCTGGTGGCGTCGATGGGCATGGCGTTCCTCCTCGTCCTCGCCGTCCCGGCACTGCAGAGCTTCTTCGCCCTGAAGCTGGTGGGTGTGGCGATGCCGTGGACGGCTGTGGCGGTGGCGGTGGTGGCGGCGGCCGCCCTGGCGGCCCTGTGGACGTGGGTCGGCCGCCGCTTCCCGGCGTGATGGTTCAGACCGAGGGCCACATGGTCCGGCCGGCCGCGAGCCCGCCCTTGCCGTCACCGGCGTACAGGCGCAGGTCGCCGCTGGAGGACAGGGCGGCGAGGTCGGCCCTGCCGTCGCCGTCGAAGTCGCCGCCGAGCACCTTGCGCACGGTGCCCCAGGACTTGTCGGGCCACATCGAGCGGCCCTTGTCGAAGGTGCCGTCGGCCTTGCCCGGGTAGAGGCTCAGGGAGCCGTCCGCGGCGACGGCGGCGATGTCGTCACGTCCGTCGCCGTTGAAGTCGCCCGTGGCGATGTGCTTCTTCTTCCAGGTCTTGTCCGGCCACACCGACTTCTTCTGGTTCACGAGATTGCCGTCGGTGTCCCTCTTGTACGTGTAGAGGGAACCGTCGGGCCACTGGAACAGCAGGGTGTCGCGTCCCGGGGTCGCGCTGTGCAGGGCGGCGACGGGCAGGCCCTCCTTCCAGGCGGCGTCGGTCCACAGCTTGGCCCGCGTCCACAGCGACGGAACCACGGAGTGCTTCGAGGCCAGGAAAAGATCCCCGCCGTCCTCCACGGTGATCACTTCGAGCCCGGTTCCGGCATCGAAGTCGCCCGCGACGAGTTCCTTCTGGCTGGGGCGGCCCAGGGAGTTCAGGTAACTGCCGTACTCCAGCGTGCCGTCGGGGCGGCTGGTGAAGACGTGCGCGGTGCCGTTGACCAGGCGGGCCGCGATGTCCGTGCGTCCGTCGTGGTTGAAGTCGGCTGCCGTGACGGCGTCGCTGACGTGCTCCTGGCGAGTCTTCAGGCGCACCCGCTGGACCCAGTCGGCGATGTCGTCGACCCGGGTGGCGACGGCCCCCGTGCGGGTCTCCACGGAGCCGAAGCACCCACCGCTCCAGGAGCGGGTGACCACGGCCACCAGCTTGCCCCGGCCGTCGAGCACCGGGCCGCCGGCGTCTCCCGGACACAGGGCGCCGCCGTCGGAGCCGGGGGAGAGCGCCAGGGTCGCGGCGTCCACGACGTCCACACCGAAGGACGCGGTGTGCGCCCGTCCGGGAACCCACTCGTCCTTGGTGCGCCCGAACCCGACGGCCCTGAGCCGGTCCCCCGGGGCGGGAGCGGCGCTGCCCACCGTGGCCGCGGCGATGTCGGGGAACGGCCCGTCCAGCGGGTTCTCGACGGTGGCCGGGTTGCCGATCCGCGCCATGACCAGGTCGCGGTCGGGGTGCGGGACGAGCTCCAGAACCTTCTGCCTGGCGATCTCCGTCGCGTCGGGCCCGATGCCGTCGACGGTCACCACGGTGGTGTGCGCGGGCGCGCCGGCGGGGACCCGGCCTCCCTGCTGGGGGTCGGTGGCGAAGCAACTGGCGGCGGTGAGCACCCACTGGGCGTCGACCAGAGTGCCGGAGCAACCGCGTTCGTCGTCACTTCCGACGTTGATGTGCACCTTGAGCGTGTACTGGTCGGCGCTGTCCGCGACCTGGTCGCCGACGACGGACTGGGCCGGGGGTGCGAGCAGCAGTCCGGTCGTGAGGCCTGCTGTCAGGACCCCGGCCGTCCACACCGTGCGCTTCCCGCGCGAACGGGACTGTGTCACGTTTTCCTCGAATCACAAGGCCTGTTCTGCGGATGCAGAAGGCATGTCGGACCCGTGCACGCCTCGCGCACGGACGTTGGGCAGTGGCTGATCAGCCGGTGACGCGCAGTTCGACGAGCACCGACCTGGCACCGCCGGTGGTGCCTTCCCCGACGGACTCGAAGCCGCCCTGGGGCACGTTGACGGTCGTGGTCCGGCCGTCGGCCGTCAGGTCCGCGCTGACCGGGTGGTCGGCGGCCTCCACCGCGAAGACACGGGGGAGTTCGAGCGTGAGGCGGCCGGTCTTGGCCGTGGCCCGGAAGCAGTACGTGCCCTGACGGCCGACGGAGTCGTCCTTGACGGTGAGCACGCGGATCTGCTGGGCGGCCTGGTCGCAGTCGGCGAGCAGGATGTGGCCGTCGCCCTTCTTCAGCTTGATCCCCTTCTCGGCCAGGATGCGGTCGGCTTGGGGATAGCCGTAGTCCTCGACCGCGACGGGCGGTGCCGACGGGGACGGAGCGGGGGGCGGGTCGTCGGCCGAGGCCACGGAAACGCCCGCGAGTGTGGCGACCCCGGCCACGAATACGGACACCACGATTTTTTGGGCATGGAAAGGCACTGAGGAGTCCCTTCAGGAAGGAATTCTCGAAAGAGAGATGACCTCAATTGCAGGCATGCCGACAGCACTGGAGACGTCGCAAAGTAACCCCCGCAATTAAAAGAAAAGGGGCAGAAAAGGGCCCCGGCAAGAGACACTGCTGGTCAGGCAGCGGCAAAGACAGGCCATAGGGTAGTCAAAGATCAGCCGTGCGTCAACGCGCAACCTTCACACATTCACCAACCAACACCCATGAACCATAGGTCAGTTGCCGCCATAAAGCGACAAACAGTGCATCCTGCCCGCCAACGCTCCGTCGCACGGATTCAGCAAGGAAATCCGATTCGATTTGCAAAGATGATGGGCGCTACGCTGCCTTCTCCAATATTCGGCGACTCACATTCGGGGGTGTCGCCGATGACCGAGACAGGTGTTCAGTGAATCGAAGAACTGACCAGCTCGATTACGCCGGAAAAACGGCGCGTCTGATACGCCGAACGGCATTCACTCTGCTCCCCCTGGCCCTCACCGCCGGCCTGCTGGGCGTGGCGCCCGCCGCGGGAGCCGCGCCGGCCGCACGGAGCGTCCAGACCACCACACAGGCGCAGACCACCGCCGAACAGCGTGGTCTGGTCGTCGACTACTGGAAGGAGGGCGGCCCCGGCGTCAAGGCGGCGGCCGAGGCGGCACTCACCGGCAGCGACGCCGACGTCCGGGCCTTCCTGGCCACGGTCGGCGACCTCTCCTTCCAGGATGAACGGGTCAGTGCCGCCCAACTCGCCTCCGTCGGGGGCCCGGAGCTGCTGACCGCCGCCCGCCAGGCACTCGCCGGGACACCGGACCAGCTGCACGAGTTCCTGGACGACGGCTGGGAAGACCCCATGGAGCAGGACAACCGCGTCCGGGTCGCCCAGATCATCGACACGTCCGGCCCCAACGTGCAGAGCGCCGGCCGGGCCGCGCTCGCCGGCAGTGCCGAGGACGTCCGGAAGTTCCTCACCGAGGGCCGGCAGACCCAGCAGGAGGAGGACGAGCGGGTCCAGCTCGTCCAGATCATCAGCGTGGGCGGCACCAACGTGAAGGCCGCCGGGCGCCTCGCGCTGAGCGGCAGCGCCGCGGACATCCGCGAGTTCCTGCAGGTCGGCCAGTTCGTCGCCCGGGACAAGGACGAGGAGCACGCCTCGGTCGCCGAACTCGCCGAGCAGGCGAAGGAAGCGGGCCGGCAGGCCGCCAAGGAGACCGCGGCCGCCAAGACCGAGTCCACCAAGGCGGTCAAGGCCGCCGACCTCGCCAAGGACGCCGCCCTGGAGGCTCAGGCGGAGGCAAAGGCCGCCAAGGACGACACGGACCGGGCCGCGCGCGCCGCCAAGCGGGCCGCCACGGCGGCGTCCGAGGCCGCGGCCGCCGCGCAGCGGGCGATCGACGCGGCCAACGCCGCGAACAACTCGGCGCGCGTCGCGGCGAACGCGGCCGCGCAGGCCGCCGCCGCGGCGGCCGGCGCCTCGCAGGCCGCCTCCCGCGCCCGCAACTCCGCCGCCGACGCCGCGGTCGACGCCAAGAAGGCGGACGCGGCCCGCAAGGCGGCCGAGGACGCCGACAAGGCCGCCAAGGGAGCCGAGCTGGCCGCCGACGCCGCCGACCAGGCGGCCAAGGCCGCCGACGCGGCCGGTGACGCCGCCCACTCGGCGGCCAGTGCGGGCGCCAACGCCAAGGCCGCCGCCGACGCGGCCGCCGAGGCGGGCAACTACGCGGGCCAGTCGAGCGCCGAAGCCGCCGAGGCGCGCTCCGCCGCGGCCGCCGCGAGGCGTCACGCCGGCGAGGCCAACCGTGCCGCCGGCGAGGCCGAGTCACTGGCGCGCAAGGCGGGCAAGGCCGCCCGCGAGGCCCGGGACGCCGCGACGTCCGCGGCCGCCCACGCCCGGAACGCCGGCAAGGCCGCCCGGGAAGCGGCCGAGCACGCGGGCGAGTCCGCGAAGGCCGCGACGAAGTCCACGGAACACGCCAACGCCGCGACCGAGGCCGCGGGCGCGGCCACCGCCGCCGTGACCAAGGCCCAGGAGATCTACACCCTCGCCCGCCAGGTAGAGGCCGAGGAACTGCAGGGCCGCACCAACGCCGGCATCGAACGCGCCCGGGACGACAAGGAGCAGGACGACGCCCGTACGGCCGCGCAGGCCGCGCTGGAGAAGGCCGCGAAGGACCGGCAGGCCGAGCGGGACCGCCTGGTGGCCGAGGCGGCGGAGCCCGACGCCGACCTCGCCGCCGTCGCCAAGCAGGGCCGCACCCTGGCCGTACGCGTGATGAAGGGCGGCACGGCCTGGGGACGCGGCGCGGCCGAGGCCGCGCTCGGCGGCACCGACGAGGTCGTCGTCGACTACCTGCGCAACGGCTGGAAGACCGCCGAGCAGCAGGACCAGCGGTCCTACGTGGAGCGCCTCGCCGAGGAGAGCGAGGACAAGACTGTACGGGACGCGGCCGAGACCGCTCTGGACGGTGACGCCGCCACCATCAGCGAGTTCGTGAACAACGGCCAGTACCAGGTCGCCGCCGAGAGCATGCGCGTCGCCATCGCCCAGGTGCTCGACGGTGCCGGTCCCGTGCTCACCGACGCGGGCCGCAAGGCCCTCGCCACCGGGGACCCGAAGAAGTTCAGCGAGTTCCTGCTCACCACGCAGCACACCGCGCGGACGCAGGACGAGCGGGTCCGGGCGGCGCAGCTGGTCGACAGCGGAACCCCCGAGGTGAAGTCCGCCGCGCGGGTCGCCCTGGAGGGCTCACCGCAGGCCCTGCACGCCTTCATCGTCTCCGGCCAGTACAAGGCGCTGCGCAAGGACTACCTGTCCGCCACCCACGTGGCCCAGGTGCAGAAGCTGATCGCGGACGCGGCGAAGGTCGCCGCCACCGCACGGCAGAACGCCGCCACGGCCCAGAAGGTGGCCGCGACCGCCCGCAAGGCGGCCGCCGAGGCCAACGACTGGGCGAAGAAGGCGAACGCGGCCTACGCCGACGCGCAGGAGTACGCCAAGAAGGCCGACCAGTACGCGAAGGACGCCGAGGCGTCGGCGTCGCAGGCCGCGGCTTCCGCCAAGACGGCCCGCGACGCGGCCAGGCGCGCCGATGCCGACGCCGCCGACGCGGCCAGGTCGGCGACGGACGCCACGCTGTCCTCGGAGGTCGCCCAGGCCGCCGCATCGAAGGCCTCGTACTACGCCGACGAGGCCTGGAAGTCCGCGGTCGCGGCGGGCAAGGACTCCGACGCCGCCCTCAAGGCGGCGACCGACGCGTACAAGGTCGCGGCGAAGAAGTACGCGCAGGAGGAGGCAGCCCGGCGCAAGGCCGCCGTGGAGGCCAAGGAGAAGGCCAAGAACGACGGCGGGGCGCGCGCCCGTGAGCTGTACCGCTGCCAGCAGGGCCTCATCCCCTGCGACCCGCAGGGCTTCGCCCGCTGGTGCCAGCATCAGGAGGTCTACTGCGACGTCCTGGCGCACTCCAAGGAGTTGAGCGATGCCGCGGACATGCTCTGGAACGTCGAGAAGGAGCTGCTGGGCCTCGGGCAGTACGAGGACTGCATGCAGAACAAGGACTTCGACTCCTGCAGCGGACTCGCGGTGGACGCCCTGCTCAAGAGCAAGTTCAGGGTCCTGGACCGGATCTACGACGAGCTGAAGCTGCTGAAGCGCGCCTGCAAGGTCCTGTCCGTCACCAAGGGCCTGTCCGTCACCAAGGGCCTGCAGCGCACGTCGCTGCGCACGTCGCTGGCGGCGAAGGGGGCCGGGAAGGGCTGCCTCGAAGGGGAGGAGAACTACGACGTCTTCGACCCCGTAACGGGAAACTTGATCACCGACATCGACCACTTCGACGACGACGTCCTCTGGGAGCTGAAGGACACGTTCTACGCGGACGACGGGTGGATCCTGAAGAACATCGACGGGAAGTTCGAGAAGTACCTGCGCGCGCGCAAGCAGTTGCCCGAGTACTACCGGAACGCCCCGATCGGATTCCGGTACACGCACACCAACATCGATCCACGCTTCCGGGCCGCGGTCGAGGCACGTGTGCAGCATCTTCGGGAGAAGTACCCCAACGAGGACATCAGAATCAGGTGGGACCACTGAGCTACGCATTCGAGACACCCGACCACACCAGAACCCTTTGGGATCCGGCACTCCGGGTGGGGCAACTGTACGTGTCCCTCGCGCAGGGCGTCGGGGAACTGCTGGACCTGCCCACGGGGCTGACGCCCAACGCGCGCGGTGGCGCCTACGTGGACCTGGGGACGTTCCAGGTCTTCACCCAGGGCGTGTACGACGCCTACTGCTCCACCAGGAACTTCCTCATGCACGATCTGCTGCGGGGGCTGCTGCTGTCCTCGATCGTGATGCTGGAGCAAGGCGGCGGCGGGATCCTCCGCGCCCCGGAGCGGGAGGCGGGGCTGCTGGCGGAGCACGACACCTACGTGCGCGGCATGTGGGTGGAGGACTGACCGCGCGGGCCTGACCACACGATCCGTGAAGGACGGCCGCCCCACCGGTGGGACACCGGTGGGGCGGCCGTTTCCGCTCGGTGGGACCTACTGCACGTCGACGTAGTCGCCGGTCGCGCTGACCGCCGGAGTCGTCGAGGTGCCCGCGAAGCTGAAGCGCCAGTAGCCGTCGTAGTTCGCGGTGGTGGTGGTCTTCAGGTTGCCGGAGGAGTCCGTGTACACCGTCTTGACGGTGGTGTACGTGCTCGTGCCCGCCTTGCGGAACTGCAGCTTGACCGGCTGGCTGGTGTAGCCGTGGTACAGGTTGTCGTCCCAGTTGGCGCGGGACAGCTTGCCCGTCACCGTGAGGGTCTTGCCCTTGGCGACCGGCTCCGGGCCGGCGTTCGCCGTGAGCTTGGAGTAGCGCTGCACCAGGGTGCTGCCGAGGCCGCTCTGGTCGTTGTAGCCGACCTTGCTCAGATCGGGGTTGCTCTGGTCCTGGCCGTTGAAGGCGACCGCCTCGGCGGCCACGCCCCAGGTGCCGGCGTCCGCGCTCTTCGGGTCGGGGTCGCTCGGGTAGATGTCGACCGTGCCGGTGCAGGTGGCGGTGGTCGACGAGGTGGGGGTGCAGGTCGCCGGGTTGTCGCCGTACAGCTCGGGGGACGTGTCGCTGTAGGTGCCCTTGTAGAGGAAGGCGTCCGTGTAGAAGTCGCTCGCGGTGACGTCCACGTCCGCGCCGTGCGTCAGCGTGTACGAGTACGTCGTGCTGACCTTGTTGGTGGTACCGACCTTGATCGCCTTGGCGATCGTGACGTTCGAGAAGCTCACGTTCAGCGTGTACGGCGTCCCGCTGGTCGGAGCGGCCTGCGCGGCCGGCACGGCGAGAGCGGAGAGGGCCAGGGCGCCGGAGACGGCGGCCACGGTGGCACGAATGCGCATGTGCGTTCCCCTGGAGGGAGAAGTGATCTTGGAGTCGGTTGACTCACGCGATCAGATCCGTGAGGGGTGCGGTTGGTTGTACGTCAAGAGCGACTCCCGGCCAGATTTTGGCCTCGCATTGCCAGCCCGTGACAGAAGTGAGAGGAAACGTTCCGGCTCCGGAAGCGACAGGCGTCCGGAGCCGGAACCCGGCGCTTACTGCACGTCGACGAAGTCACCCGTGGCGTTGACCGCCGGGGTGGTCGTGGTGCCCGCGAAGGCGAAGCGGTAGTAGCCGTCGACCGACGCGGTGGTCGTCGTCTTCAGGTTGCCGTACGAGTCCGACTTGATGGTCTTCAGTGTGGTGTAGGTGCTGGTGCCCTTCTTGCGGAACTGGAGCTTCACCGACTGGTCGGTGTAGCCGGCGTACTTGTGCGTCTCCCAGTTGGCGCGGGACAGCTTGCCCGTGACCGTGAGGGTCCGGCCCTTCTTCACCGGCTCGGGCGCGGCGTTGACCGTCAGCTTGGAGTTGCGCTGGACGAGGGTGGTGGCGAGGTCGAACTGGGCGGTGCTCTTCTCGGACTTGAAGTCCATGGCGAACGCGGCGCCGTGCCAGGTGCCGGCCTGGGAGTTCTTCAGCTCCGAGCTGTCGTCACCCGACGGGTAGATGTCGATCACGGCCTTGCAGATGGCGGTGGTCGCCGAGGTCTCGGCGCAGGTCGCGGGCTCCTCGGAACTCGCGTCGTTGTCCGGAGCGGTGGAAGAGCCGCGGTAGATCGCGGGCAGGGTGAGGAAATTCTCCGAGGTGACGTCGACGTCGGCACCGTGGGTCAGCGTGTAGCTGACCGCGGAGGAGACGTGGGCGGTCGTACCGACCTTGATCGCCTTGGCGATCTTGAAGTCGGAGAAGGAGACGTTCAGGTCGCCCACCGGGTCGGAGGCGGCGCTGAACGCGGTCTTGCCGGACGTCTGCTGCGAGAAGACCTTCGCGATCTCGGAGCGGTACGACGAACCGCCGTCGGCTGCGTGCGCGGCCGGCACGGCGAGGGCGGAGAGAGCCAGGGCGCCGGAAGCGGCGGCCACAGTGGCACGAATGCGCATGTGCGTTCCCCTGTATGGAGAAGAGTGGACACGGGGTCCAACTGATCGTGGAGTCAGTTGACTCGCATGATCGGACCCGTGAGGAGGGTGAACGGTTGTACGGGTTTTCCTGTGCGTCCGGCTCACTGCACGTCGACGAAGTCGCCCGTGGCGCTGACCGCCGCGGTGGTCGAGTTGCCCGCGAAGGAGAAGCGGTAGTAGCCGTCGACCGACGCGGTGGTCGTCGCCTTCAGGGCGCCGGTGGAGGACGACGTGACGGTCTTCAGCGTGGTGTAGCTGCTGGCGCCCTTCTTGCGGAACTGCAGCTTCACCGACTGGGAGCCGTAGCCGCCGTACTTGAGGGACTCCCAGTTGGCCCGGGTGAGGGCACCGGTGACCGTGATGGTCTTGCCCTTCTTGACCGGCTCGGGCGTGGCGTTGGCCGTGAGCTTCGCGGCCCGCTGGAAGGAGAAGGAGCCGGCCTTCTCCTGCCACATGTAGTCGTCGTCGTTGGCGTCGACCCACGCGGAGACGTACCAGGTGCCGGCGTTCTTGTTGGTGAGGAAATCGACCTTGGGGTCGATCGTCACCGAGGCGGTGCAGGTGGAGGTGGTGGCGTCGACCGCGGTGCAGGTGGGCTTGCCGGTCGTCGCGATGCCGTTGTCGGGGCCGAAGAGGTCGAACTCCTGGGCACCCTTGATGCCCGAGTCGTCCGTCGCGGTGACGCTGACCTTGAACGTCTTCGGGCTGGAGGTGCCGACGGACACCTTGTTGTCACCGTCCACGACCACCTTGGTGATCTTGGTGTCGCCCTGGCTGCCGTCGGCGTGCGCGGCCGGAACTGCGAGGGCGGACAGGGCCAGAGCGCCGCTCACAGCGGCGACAGAGGCACGAATTCGCATGTGTTTTCCCCACGTTGGTTGTCTGTGGAGTCGCGCGACTCCACAGACATGACGCGGGACACAAGTGAAGGGTTGTACTACTGGTAAGGATTCGGTGTGGGAGTTGCGAAGGTCAGTCGAACCACCGGTCCCGCGCCAGCTCCTCCGTCCGCGACGGGTCCTCCAGCAGGGCCGCCACCTCGAAGCGGCGCGGCCACTGCCCCGCCGCCCAGGCGAGGCCCGCGGCGACGCCCTCCAGGGTGGCCGCGTGCAGGACGCCGTCGCCGGTCAGCCGCCAGTCGATCTCGACGCCGTCCACGACCAGTTCCTCGTGCTCGACGTAGGTGCCGGGCGTGCGCGGCCCGAGCAGCATCCGCACCGAGTCCGGTACGTCGTGCTCGGCGCCCTCGGAGGTCACCTCACCGGTGACGGACTCGCTCAGCCGCCGCACCTGGAACAGCTCGGCCAGCTCGGCGGCCCGGGACGGGCGGACCGGCAGCAGCGGGACGCCGGAGGCGAAGGGCAGCAGGTCGGGCGAGTCGACCACGACCGCGTCGGCCGCGTCCACCACCGTCACCCGCCCGTCGGTCACGGCCCGCAGCTCGTCCGGCAGGGTCACCTGCTCGGGGTCCAGCTCGGCCAACGCACCGTACAGCCCGTGCAGTTGGGCCGGGGTGACCGGCCGCTCCGGGTCGGCGAGGCGGTCCAGCAGTTCGGCGGCGCCGCCGGGCTCGTCCAGCAGGGCGGCCACGGAGGTCCGCACGCCCAGCGCGCGCAGCACCTGCTCGTCGTCGAAGCCGGTCGCGTCGGCCTCCTCGTACAGGCCGCGCAGCAGCGCGTCCCCGCCGGCCGCGAGCAGACCGGCGGGCCGGCGCCCGTCGAGGACGGGGTGTCCACGCAGCCACCACGCCGTGTACGGGCGTACAACCTCGTGGGTGCCGTCGGGCAGCAGGATCCGCACCGGCTGCGTGAGGGCGTCGCGCAGCGGCGGCCGGGCGAGCAGGGAGAGGGCCTCGGGCCAGTGGTCGTCGTCCACCAGGTCGAGGTCCCGCACGGCGACGAGTTCGGTGGCGACCGGGGGCACCGGGCTGTCGGGGTAGCGGTCGAGGATGTCCTCGCACCACACGTCCACGGCGTCCAGCAGGCCCGCGTCGTCCGGCTCGGCGAAGTCACCCTCCCGGGGCTCCAGTTCGTCCGGGTCGAGGACCACGTCCGTGGCGCGCACCAGCGCGAAGTCCGCGAGGACGCCGCAGGCGGTGAGGGGCTGTTCGCCCCACTTCGCGGCCAACTCGGCGTCCACGGCGGCCAGTTCGTCCTCGCGGATCACGCGGGCGAAGGGACTTCCGGGGAAGACGAGTTCGCCCGCCGGGGCGAGTTC
The DNA here is from genome assembly GCF_053597295.1 of Streptomyces sp. NPDC001450. Taxonomy (NCBI): domain Bacteria; kingdom Bacillati; phylum Actinomycetota; class Actinomycetes; order Kitasatosporales; family Streptomycetaceae; genus Streptomyces; species Streptomyces sp. NPDC001450. Next base: position 97,523 of record NZ_JBSFHY010000001.1, on the reverse strand, counting down.
GCCGTCCTCGTCGGGCAGCGCGAGGGCGCCCAGCCAGGGCTCGTCACCGGGCTCGAGACCCGCGTCGCGCACCAGGGCGAGGACGGTGTCGGCCAGCTCCTCGGCGTCGGGAGCGTCCTCCTCCCACAGCGCTCCGCCCTCGTCGTCCAGGGAGTTCGCCACGGCGGCCCGCACCTGCGGGGTGGTCAGCACCGCGCGCGGGGACGCGGGCAGCGCGCCCAGCTTCTCCAGCAGCGGGTGCGCGGCGCCCTCGTGGGCGACCTTGAGTCCCAGCCGGCCGAGGATGTCCGGATCGACGGGCGCGGCGTCCGGGGTGGGGAGCAGGACCTGCCGGGGGCCGATGGTCGTACGGCCGTCCGCGAGGGGCACCGGAAGTCCCGAGAGCCGGTCGGGGTCGACCCCGGCGAGGCTGTCGTAGAGCCGCCACCACCAGTCGGGGTCCTTCTCCAGACCGGCGAGCCGGTCGATGGCGTCGGCGAGCGGGAGCCGGGCGACCCCGAGGGTGCGCAGCTCGACACGGCGCTCGAGGCCCGCGGGAAGGAGCGTCGGCAGCACCTCCGCGAGGACCCGTACGGTGTCCGCCCCGGCGCCCTCCACCACTTCGGCGTCCCTCGGCCGCAGGGCCTCCGGAAGCTCGTGGTCGCTCTTGGAGTCGACGGCCGGGGGCAGGAACGCGGTGCGCGGCAGCCGCTCCAGGACCGCCTGCCGCAGCGCGCCGTCCAGCTCGCCCTTGCCCAGCGGCCCGGGTACGAGGTCGATCACGCCCTCCGTCACGGGCCGCCACTCGGCCAGCAGTTCGGCGTAGGAGTCGGCCGCCCGCTGCACCAGGAAGTCGGTCAGCGGTCCGGGGGCCGCGTGCCGGCGGGTGGTGTCCAGCGGGAAGGAGGCGATGAGCAGGGCGGGGACGCCGAGTGGCTCGTCGCTGGGGGTGGGGGCGTGCACGACCGGGGTGGTGCGCGGCCGGACCGGGCGGCCGTCGGCGTCCGTCGGCACGGCCCAGGTCACCGACCAGTGCGGGCGCAGGCGCTCCTCCACCGGGCGGTCGGCGAGCAGGTCCGGGGTGAGCGGCCCGTGCGCGGAGACGGTGCGCCAGCCGGTGGTCCCCTCCCGCGAGTCCTCCACGACGGTGACGGCGCCCTCGGTACGGCGGCTCAGGGTGCGCGGGGCACCCCCGTCGACCTCCACCACCACTTCCTCCAGCCCGGGCAGGGCGAGGAGCAGGGCGTCGTCGACGGCGTCGAGGAGGCGTTCGGCGAGGTCGGCGGCGGCGGTGTCCCGCAGGGGCAGGATGACGGCGGTGTCGTACGGCTCCGGGGCGGAGCCCTCGGCGGCGAACGGGAGGCGGAGCAGCGGGACGTGCCCGTCGCGGCGGCGGATCTCGTCACCGAGGCCGGGGCTGTGCCGGGCCGTGCCGGCGGCCAGCTCGCGCGCCTCGGCCAGGGCCCAGCGGACGCCGCCGTGGCGGCCGACGATCGCGGGCTCGTCGGTCACGGAGAGTACGGCGGCGAAACCGACACCGAACCGGCCGACGGCGCCGTGCGTGTCCTGGGCGTCACGCTTGGCCGAGGCCCGCAGGGTGGACAGCGACTCGACACCGGTCGCGTCCAGGGGGGCGCCGGTGTTCGCCGCGACCAGGACGCCGTCGCGGAGGGTGAGACGCAGCCGGCCCGGCGTCTTCGCGCGGGCGGCGGCGTCGGCGGCGTTCTGGGCCAGCTCCACCACGAGCCGGTCCCGGTAGCCGCCGAGGACCAGGTCCTCCTCGGCGTTGGCGTCCTCACGGAACCGGGCGGGGCTGGTGGCCCAGGCGTCGAGCACACCGCGGCGCAGACGGGCGGTGCCGAAGGGGTCGGCGCCCTCGGCCGCCGGCCGCACGAACTTGCTCACGTTCACTCTCCTCGTCGACGTGAGGACGAAGGTACAGCGAGTGCGGCGGGGAGACCGAAGGCACAGGTCAGGCCCTGGAGACGGACGAGAGGAGGGCGCCTGGACCGTCCGGCTACGAGTGGCCGAGTTCCGCCGTCTCCTCGTCGCCCGCCTCCGGGACCGAGCCCGAGTCGCGGGCCGGGCGGAGCGGGAAGACGTCGACCTTCATCTCGTCGATCACCGGAGCAGGGGGCTGGGGCGGCTTCGGCATGACCGCCGCCTCCGAGTGGCCGCCGCAGCCGTACGCCAGCGAGACCACGCGGCCGTCGGCCGGGGAGAACTCGTTCGCGCAGACGCCGAAGGCCTGGCCCAGGGAGCCGCCGATGGGGCTGAGGAAGCCGCAGGTCAGACAGGTCGCCGGGGCCGCCTGGGCCATCGGGGTCTTGGGGCCGAAGCCCTCCTCCCAGCGGTCGGCCGCGGTGTGCAGGCCGTAACGGGACAGGACGCGGGCCCGGCGCAGGCCCAGCTCCTGGGCCACCGCGGCGATCGAGCCACGGGTGGGGACCGTCGGCTGGGTGGCGGGCGTACCGGGCGTCACGTCGGCGTCCTCGGCATCCGCCAGTTCGGCCATCTCCTCCGACACCAAGGAGTTCGGCGGGGGCTGCTCCTCGCCCGTGTAGCCGGGCTCCAGGCGGAGGTCCTCCTGGTCGGTCGGGAGCAGGTCGCCGGGGCCGAGGTCGCCGGGGCGCAGGCGCTCGCTCCACGGAACCCACTCGGGGGCGAGCAGGGCGTCGGGGCCGGGGAGGAGGACCACCTCGTCCAGGGTCACGATCTTGGCGCGGGAGGCGCGGGCCACCGTCGCCGCCCAGCGCCAGCCGCGGTACCCCAGTTCCTTGCACTCGAAGAAGTGCGTGACGACCCGGTCACCCTCCGACACCAGGCCGACGTGCTCACCGACAACTCCGGGCGCGGCTGCCTCCTCGGCGGCGGCACGGGCGAGGTCCACGGCCTCTGCGCACAGACGGTCGGGGGTGCGGCTTCGCGTTGTCGCTGCGCTCACAGGTATCGCTTCTCTCCTACGCCGTCTGCAATGAGTGCGGCTGCCTCCGGCGGTCAGGCGGACGGAGCGGACCGGGGGACCGCATCGACGTCTGCATCCGACGCGCGCTCGGGCGCACCTCTGCCATCCATTCTGCGTTATGGCTGAGATACGCACGCTACCCCGTTGTCGGTGGTCGGGGACAGTCCGCCGCTGCGCGGCGATGTTTCCCACCCGCCCACCGGTCCCGGCCGGCCGCGAAGTGGCCGCGGATTCACGGCTCGGTCGGCCGCGAAGCGGCCCCCGGCGTCACGCCTCGATCGCCTGCGAAGTCGCCTCCGGCGTCGCGCCTCGATCGGCCGCGAACTCGCGCGGGCATCCCGCCTCGATCGGCCGTGAAGTGACCCCGGCATCCCGTCCCGGTCCGCTGCGAAGCCGCTGCTGCCCCCGACTCGCTTGCTCGCAAACCGCACTATCGGCCGGTGTCTCGGGGCACTATGAAGCACGTGGCAGCCGCGGACAGGGGGAGCGTTCGAGGTGGCGGTTCGGGCCGGGTCGGCGGTGCCGTCCGCGCGGTGGGGCGTGCCCTGCACTTTCCGGTGACCGGTACCGCGCGCGGGATCCGGAAGGCCACGCACGCCCACGGTGCGGGCGAGTCGGGGCTGGGACAGCTGATCGAGCTGCACGCGGTGAACGGCGCCGGGGACGTCATGATCACCATCGCGCTGGCCTCGACCGTGTTCTTCTCCGTGCCGACCGACGAGGCGCGGGGGCGCGTCGCGCTCTACCTCGCCATCACCATGGCCCCCTTCACCGTCCTCGCCCCCGTCATCGGCCCGCTCCTGGACCGGCTGCCGCACGGGCGGCGGGCCGCCATGGCCGCGGCGATGCTGGCCCGGGCGCTGCTCGCGCTGATCATCTCGGGGGCCGTGGCCAGTGGGAGTCTGGAGTTGTATCCCGCCGCGCTGGGGGTGCTCGTGGCCTCCAAGGCGTACGGGGTGGTCCGCAGCGCCGTCGTGCCCCGGCTGCTGCCGCCCGCCTTCTCGCTCGTGAAGGCCAACTCCCGGGTCACCCTCGCCGGCCTACTGGCCACCGGTGTGGCCGCGCCGATCGGGGCGGGGCTGCATGCCATCGGGGACCCCTGGCCGCTGTACGGCGCCTTCGTGATCTTCGTTGCAGGGACGTTCCTGTCGTTCTCCCTGCCGCCCAAGGTGGACTCCGCCAAGGGCGAGGACGTGGCCCTGCTCGCCGCCGACGAGGAGCATCTGCACGGGCCGCACCGCAAGCAGACGATCAAGCGGCGGCCCGGGCTGCGGACGGTCGGACCCGCCGTCACCCATGCCCTCGGCGCCAACGCCTCCCTGCGGTGCCTGTCCGGCTTCCTGATCTTCTTCCTCGCCTTCCTGCTGCGCGAGCAGCCGCTGACCGGAGAGAGCGCGGCGGTCTCGCTGGGGATCGTGGGCGTCGCGGCGGGAGCGGGGAACGCGCTGGGTACGGCTGTGGGGGCCTGGCTGAGGTCCAGGGCCCCCGAGATCATCATCGTGACCGTCGTCGCCGTGGTGCTCGGGACGGCGATCGTGGCCGCCGTGTTCTTCGGGGCCTTCCTGGTGGCCGCTCTGGCCGCCGTCGCCGGGTTCGCGCAGGCGCTGGCCAAGCTGTCCCTGGACGCGCTGATCCAGCGGGACGTGCCCGAACTGGTGCGGACGTCGGCGTTCGCGCGGTCCGAGACACTGCTCCAGATGGCCTGGGTCTTCGGCGGCGCCGTCGGCATCGTGATGCCCCTCAACGGCGCCCTCGGCCTCACCGTCGCCGCCGCCATCGTGGCCGCCGGATGGCTGGCCACTCTGCGCGGGCTGCTCTCCTCGGCACGGCACGGCGGCAGGCCGCGGGCGCGAGTGGCGTAACGAACCGGGCACGCCGCACCCCACATGGGCGGCAGGCTCCGGGTGCCCGATAGCCTTCGGTCATGACCACGCTGCAATCCGTTGTGCGACGCCGCCGCGCCGTCGCAGCCGCCGGCGCCGTTTCCGCCGGACTGCTCGTCCTGTCCGCCTGCGAGAAGCCGACGCCCGTCGCGACGATCACGGTAGGCCGGAACTCGGTCAACTCCGAGGCCCTCTGCTACAACGACGGCAATGCCCTGGACGCCAAGTCACTGGCGAAGTGCGCCAAGAAGGCCGGGGACATCGAGTCGATCAAGGTGGACCCGGACCAGACGGTCCGCCTCGGCGTCGACCCGAAGATCGCGGACGCCGGCTGGATCCTCCTGGTCAACGGCCGCCAGTTCACCGACGTGAGCAAGAAGACCTACACCACCATCCCTGGCAGCGCGTTCTTCAACGCCCAGTACGGCACCCAGGGCAACAGCAACACCGTCTCCATCCAGATGGGCCAGCAGCCGGCCAAGGGCCTGTGGTCCTTCAAGCTGAAGAAGGCCTGACCACGCCCTCCGTACGCGTCCTCGTAGCCACCGCGGTCCCGGCCGAACGGGATGCGGTGGCCCGGGCGTTCCCGGAGGAGGGTGCGGAGGTACGGCTGCCGGGGGTCTCCCTCGTGCGGACCGGTGCCGGGTACGACCTGCTGGCCGGCGGTGTCGGGCCCGCCCGCGCCGCCGCCTCCACCGCCACCGCGCTCACCGCCGCCGCCCTCGACGGCAGCCCCTACGGGCTCGTCGTCTCGGCCGGGATCGGCGGTGGCTTCCCGCCCGAGGCGCCGGTCGGCTCGCTCGTCGTCGCCGACGCGATCACTGTGGCGGACCTCGGCGCCGAGACCTCCGACGGCTTTCTCCCGGTCACCGAACTCGGCTTCGGGACCGTCACCCACCGGCCGCCGGCAGCACTCGTGCGCGGCGTGTCCGAGGCCACCGGCGCCCGTCCCGGCACCGTCCTCACCGTCTCCACCGTCACCGGCACCGCAGCCCGCGCCGCCGAGCTGCGCGCCCGCCACCCGCATGCCCTCGCCGAGGGCATGGAGGGGTTCGGCGTGGCCGAGGCGGCAGCCGGGCACGGGGTGCCGGTGCTGGAGATCCGGGCGGTGTCCAACCCGGTCGGCCCGCGCGACCGCGCCGCCTGGCGCATCGGCGACGCGCTCGCCGCCCTCACCGAGGGCTTCGGGAAGCTCGCGCCCGCATTGGAGAGTTGGAACACGCATGACCAGTGATGCGATGCAGATCGCGTACTCGCCCTGTCCGAACGACACCTTCGTCTTCGACGCCCTCGCCCACGGCCGCGTCCCCGACGCCCCCGCGCTGGACGTGACCTTCGCAGACATCGACATCACCAACGGCATGGCCGAGCGCGGCGAGTTCGACGTGCTGAAGGTGTCGTACGCCGTGCTGCCCTACGTCCTGGACGAGTACGCGCTGCTGCCGTGCGGGGGTGCTCTGGGGCGGGGCTGCGGGCCGCTGGTGCTGACCCGGGAGGCCGGAACCGAGCTGACGGGCCGTACGGTCGCGGTGCCGAGCGAGAAGTCGACCGCCTACCTGCTGTTCCGGCTCTGGGCGGCGGACACGCTGCCGGGAGGGGTGGGCGAGATCGTCGTCCTGCCGTTCCACGAGATCATGCCGGCCGTGCGGGACGGCAAGGTGGACGCCGGACTCGTCATCCACGAGGCACGCTTCACGTACCAGAACTACGGGCTGCACAAGCTCGCCGACATGGGCGAGCACTGGGAGCGCAGCACCGGGCTGCCGATCCCGCTCGGCGCGATCATCGCCAAGCGGTCGCTGGGCGCCGAGACCCTGGGCCGGCTCGCCGACTCCGTCAAGGCGTCCGTCCGGGCCGCCTGGGACGACCCGGAGGCCTCCCGGCCGTACGTCATGGAGCACGCCCAGGAGATGGACCCGGCCGTCGCCGACCAGCACATCGGGCTGTACGTCAACGAGTTCACCGCCGACCTCGGCGAGGACGGCTACGCGGCGGTCCGCGGGCTGCTCACACGCGCGGCGGCCGAAGGGCTGCTGCCGCCCCTCGGCCCGGATGCGCTCGCTTTCCCCTGAGGGTCACACGTCCAACTGGTCGGCGACCGCGCGCAGGAGGCCGGCGATCTTCTTGCCGGAGGTCTTGTCCGGGTAGCGGCCCTTCTCGAGCATCGGCGTGATGTTCTCGAGGAGGGTGGTCAGGTCCTGCACGATCGAGGCCAGCTCGTCCGGCTTCTTGCGCTGCGCGGCCGCGACGGAGGGCGTCGGGTCGAGCACGGTCACGGAGAGGGCCTGGTCACCGCGCTGACCGGCGACGACGCCGAACTCCACGCGCTGTCCCGGCTTGAGTACGTCGACCCCGTCGGGGAGAACCGAGGAATGGACGAAGACGTCACCGCCGTCGTCGCGGGAGAGAAAGCCGAAGCCCTTCTCGCTGTTGAACCACTTGACCTTGCCAGTCGGCAAAGCACACACTCCCTCGATCCGTCCTGGGCATGCCCGGACGCCCTTGAACTGCCGTCGAACCACCTTACCGGGGGTCTCTCCAGCGGAACACGCCTTAAAACGGGTCTGAGCTCCTATGCGCCCTCAGTGGCGCGATAGAGGCTCAGATGAGTGAGGGAAGTGTGACCACTGCCCGATGTGCGGGGGGAGAGAGTCGCGCGGGAGACTCCGAGAGCCCTGGCCACCGTGGGCAGATCCGCAGTGATGACGGCAGGACGTCCACCGGTCGTGAAGGCCCTTTGCGCATGCTCCGCCCGCGAACTTGCTGGAACACCGGTAATACCTGTCTCCGGGAGTCTTCGTACCGGCTTTCCTGGTGTACCCAGCGCCCAGCAGAGAAGTGACCGGCGCCCCGCATTCACCACAGCGAGCAACACCGGAAAGCAGACTCTTGGCACCGATACGGCTTTCCGTCCCCCAGTCCTGGGAGCGGGCTCGATCTGGTCCACGAGATATTCCCACAGCCTCACCCACAGCTTGGGGCGCTTGAAGGGGACATGGAGCCTGAGACGTCGTGAGAGCTGACGTGGTGTCGGATCACACCGCGCTGCCACCCCGATGGACGTCGAGCCGGCCGAGTCGGCAGAGAGACGGAGGCATGCGAGGCAGCGAAGACCAGGAGTCATGGAAGCGAGGGTCTCCCGGCTGTTCTCTTGCGCTGGGAACTACCCTGGTCCGGTGCGTGAGAAAACCCAAACGAATTCCGCCGGGCCCGGTGACCGACTGATCCGCGCCGGTGCCGTGGTGTTCTTCATCGGGGCCGTGGCCACCCTCGTCACGGTGGCCCCGCTGTTCCTCGGGGCGAAGCCTTTTCCGACGTACATGTTCGGTCTGAGCATGCTCATGGCCGTCGGCTTCCTGGTGGCCGGGGCGGGTCTGCTGCGTTCCGTCGCCGCCGGACGGCGTCAGGCGCGGGGCGCCTCGCGGTAGGCGGCCAGCCAGGCCGGGAAGGCGGCGAGGTCGGCCAGCACGACGTCCGCCCCCGCGGCGCGCAGTTCCTCGCCGTCGCACGGCCCGGTGACCACGGCCACGGACAGCGCACCCGCCGTACGGGCCCCGCGGACGTCTCCGACATGGTCGCCGACGTACACGGCGGCGCCGTACTCGCGCAGGGCCTCCGCCTTCTGCTCGGCCCACAGGTCGCCCACGACCACGTCGGGTGCGATGCCCAGGTGGTCCAGGTGCAGCTTGGCGTTCGGCTCGTACTTCGCCGTGACCACCATCGTGCGGCCACCCGCCGCCCGCACCGCGTCCACCGCCTCCCGCGCGCCCGCCATCGCGGGCGTCGCGGCGATGGCGATCGAGGGGTACATCTCGCGGTACAGATCGGCCATGGCGGCGACCTCCTCCGCGGGGAACCAGTTGACCAGTTCCTCCGCGAGCGGCGGCCCAAGCCGGGTCACCGCCAGGTCGGCGTCGATGAACGTCCCGGTCCGCTCCGCCAGCGCCCGGTAGCAGGCGTGGATGCCCGGCCGGGAGTCGATGAGCGTCATGTCGAGGTCGAAGCCGACGGTGAGGGCGGAGGCCGGGGTGACGGTCATGGGGGACATTGTGCCGGGTACGGCTGACACCGGGCTCGGAGGGCTAGTGCCCCGGCATGCTCTCGGCGTGCCGGCCGGAAGTCCTCGTACTGGACGTACTTGGGCTTTCGGCCGGTGCGGCGAGAGTGCGTGCCGGGCGTCGCGACGGGGCGAACGTTGCCTGCCGGGGCACTAGCGCTTTCTCTGTGACCGCCAGACCAGGAACAGGGCCGAGGCGACGGCCGCGCCGCGCACCACCCAGGGCCAGGTCTGTGCCAGGGCGTCGTTCATGTGGCCCTCGGCGATGGGGGCACCCCAACGGCCGGTGTCACGGCCCCACAGCCAGAGCAGCCCGGACGCGAGGGTCAGGCCGGGGACGCCCAGTACGGCCCACTTGGTCTCCACCGGGGTGAGGCGGCGCGAGCCGTAGGCGATCAGCCAGCCGAGCAGGAGCGCGAACCAGTTGCCGAGTACGGCTCCGGCGACCAGCGCGGCGGCGGCCAGCAGGAGGAGGGGGTTGCTCCAGCCGACGGCGGGGCCCGGGAGCAGGCGGCGGGCGGCCGCCGCGGGCGCGGGTGCCCTGCGGGCGAACAGGCGGCGGCGTGGGCCGGGCGCCTGTTCCGTCGCCTCCGGCGGCTCTGCCTGCCGGGGCTCCGGCTCCGTCTCCTCCGTCTCCGTCGGCGGGCGTTTGAGCAGGTCGGGGATCTCCACCCCGCCCACGAACCCCGGTACGACGTCACCGGTGGGCGTACCGAACGGACTGCCCTCCACCCGCCACCAGTCGGGATGTCTCGCGCTGTCCCCCAGCTCGTCCGCGGCGGCGAGATGTGGCGGGGACGGGGCGTCGCGCGGCTCCGGCTCGGCGGGACGCGGCCGGGGTACGACCCTGCGCAGCCCCTTGGGCCGCTCCTTCGGCTCCGGCTCCGGCTCCCGTTGTACGGGCACGGCGGCGGGCGTCGGCCGCGGCACCCCCGCGCTGCCGCCCGCGGCCTCGACCACCTCGTCCGGGGTGCCCAGCCGCTCCAGGATGCGGCGCACGGCGGCGGGGCTGTCCACCGCCGCCTTGGCCCGGTGCCGGTCGATCTCGCCGCGTAGCTCCGACACCAGCCGCATCCGCGCGGACGACGGCAACTGCCGCTGCTGAGCGATGTCTCCGACGCGGCTCAGATACTCGTAGACGACCTGGTCGCTTTCGATCCCCACGGAAACCCCTCCGGGGCAACGGCGATGACACCCCGTTGGACGACGGTACCGCGTGGGTGCGGGTGCCCGGCGCCATGACCTCTCATCCTGGGCGTGACCCGCCGTCGGCCGCCGAGGCCGCGAAGGCGAAGAGAGGAAAGCTGTCTTGACGACCACACGCAGAGCGCACCGCGTCGTGCCGGCCCTGCTGGCCGCGCTCGCGCTGAGCCTGTGCGCGGGCCTGCCGCAGGCGACCGGGGCGGCCGCTCAGCCCAGGGCCGAGGGGAGGCCCCTCCCGGCGCCCCACAAGGTTCACCTGTCAGGACCGAAGGTGGTCAAGCCGACCGGGCACGCCGAGCCGAAGGTTCACAAGAGCCAAGGACCGCTGCCCACCGTTTCCCGCGAGAAGCTCGCCGAGCTGAAGGCCGAGGCCGCGAAGCACCCGGCGAAGCAGCGCCCCGGACAGACCGGCGGGAACAGGGCCAAGAAGCTGGCACCGCCGCCGAGCCAGGGCAGCTTCGAGGGGCTCAGCCGGCCCTGCTGCCTCATGCCGTCGGGCACGCACGGCGCCGTCGGCAAGGGCTACTTCGTCGAGGTCACGAACGGCGCCGGCGTCGGCGTGTACGACAAGTCGAACGGCAGCCTGCGGAAGAACGTGTCGCTCGCCGGCTTCTTCGGCTACACCGCTCAGGAGATCTTCGGCCCCCGGGTCGTCTACGACAAGAAGTGGAACCGCTGGGTCATCTCGGCCGCGGCGTTCCAGGAGGACCAGGACGTCCAGAAGGTGTTCTACGCGGTGTCCACCAGCTCGAACCCGCTCGGCTCGTGGTACATCTACACGTTCGACCCGCCGGAGGAGCCCGGCACCGGCGACTTCTACGACTACCCGCAGCTGGGGCTCGACCAGAACGCCGTGATCGTCACGGCGAACGTCTTCCGCCCCACGGAACTCGGGTTCGACTACATCGGCTCCCGCGCCTTCGGCATGGCCAAGGCCGACCTGTACAACGGCCGCTTCACCGACTTCCGGTACTTCGACCTGGGCTTGTCCGGCACGGTCGCGCCTCCCGTCGTGGAGGACGACAACGCCAGCGCCTTCCTGGTGGCGGCCTACCCCATGGCCGACCGTCTGAGCCTGTTCAAGGCCACCGGCCTGGGTCGCAGCGACGACACCGTCGTGCAGCAGCCCAGCGTGCCGGTGACCGCCTACACCGTGCCGCCGAGCGCCCGCCAGCCCGGTACGAACGCCGTGCTGGACACCCTGGACGCCCGGTTCCAGAACAACAGCACGCAGATCGGCAACCGGCTTCTCAACGTCCACACCATCAATGACGAGGGGTTCCCGACCCCGAGGTGGTACGAGATCAACACCGACACCAGCGCGGTCTCCGCCGGCGGTGAGGTGTTCGAGTCCCCCGATTCGGACGACTTCACCCCCTCGGTGGCCGGCTCGGCCGTGGGCGGCACCATGGACAACCCGATCGGCCGGATGTTCTTCACCTGGTCCTCGACCAACGTGCTGAGCACCCCCCACCAGGTGCGGGTCAAGAGCGGCGGCCGCCTCGTCACCGACGACCCGTTCATCCTCGGGGGCAACACCCACAGCACGGCCCCGACGTTCTACGCCCCGTCGGGCGAGAACCGGCTCCAGCGCTGGGGCGACTACTCCTCCGTCGCGATCAACCCCTCCGCGACCAGCACCTGCGCCGTCGGCAGCCGCGCCTACGTCGTGAACGAGCGTCAGATCAGCACCGGTTCATGGGGCTCGCGCATCGGCAGGCTCGGTTTCTGCTAGCCGGCAGGACCGGACACCGCTCCAACGGCCGTTCAGATGGACTTGACCGAAGCATCCGTTAAGTCGCCAAGTTCCCGAATGTACTTTCCCACATGCTGTGGACGACCTTTCAGCCGGCCACCCAGGCCGCGAAGGCGAAGAGAGGAAGTCTGTCTTGACGACCAGACGGAGAGCACGCCGCGTCGTGCCGGCCCTGCTGGCCGCGCTCGCGCTGAGCCTGGGCGTGGGCCTGCCGCAGGCGACCGGGGCGGCCGCTCACCCCAAGGCGGAGGGGAAGCCGCTCCCGGCGCCCCACATGGTTCACGTGTCCAAACCCAAGTTGGTCAACCCGAGCGGACACGCCAAGCCGAAGGTCCGCAGGGACCAGGGCCCGCTGCCCACCGTGTCCCGCAAGAAGCTCGCCGAGCTGAAGGCCGCCGCCGCGAAGCACCCGGCGAAGCAGCGCCCCGGACAGACCGGCGGGAACAGGGCCACGAAGCTGGCACCGCCGCCGAATCAGGGCAGCTTCGAGGGACTCGGCCAGCCCTGCTGCCTCCGGCCGCCGGACACGACCGGCGCCGTCGGCAAGAGCCAGTTCGTGGAGACCGTGAACGGCACCGGCTTCGGCGTGTTCCGGAACTCGGACGGCGCCCTGGTCAAGAACGTGTCGTTCGCGAGCTTCTTCAACTACACCGCGCAGACGATCTTCGACCCCCGGGTCGTCTACGACAAGAAGTGGAACCGCTGGGTCATCTCGGCCGCGGCGTTCCCGGAGAGCTCCACGGTCCAGAAGGTGTTCTACGCCGTGTCCACCAGCTCGGACGCCACCGGGTCGTTCTTCATCTACACGTTCGACCCGCCGGAGAACCCGGGCGACTTCTACGACTTCCCGCAGCTGGGGCTCGACCAGGACGCCGTGATCGTCACGGCGAACATCTTCGACTCCTCGAGCCACTACGTCCGCTCGCGTGCCTACGGCATGGCCAAGGCCGACCTGTACAACGGCTTCGGCCCCAAGTTCCTGTACTTCAGCCTGGGCACGCCGGGCACCGTCGCGCCTCCCCTCGTGGAGGACAACAACGCCGGCGACTTCCTGGTGGCGGCCGCTCCGTCGGACAACAAACTGAGCCTGTTCAAGGCCACCGGCCTGGGCCGCAGCAACCAGACGATCGTGCAGCAGCCCAACGTGCCGGTGAGCGCCTACACCGTGCCACCGAACGCCCGCCAGCCCGGTACGACCAACCTGCTGGACAGCTCGGACTCCCGGTTCGCGCAGAGCAGCACGCAGATCGGCAACCAGCTGCTCAACATCCACACCGTCAATGTCGGCGGATTCCCGACGCCGGTCTGGTTGCAGATCAACACCGCCAACAGCACGGTGCCCGCCGGTCAGACCGGAAGTGTGATCGAGTCCAGTAACTCCGACGACTTCAACGCGTCCGTGGCCGGCTCGGCCGTGGGCGGCACCTCGGCGAACCCGATCGGCCGGATGTTCTTCACCTGGTCCTCGACCAACGTCACGGCCGGCGTCACCCACCAGGTGCGGGTCGAGAGCGGCGGCCGCCTCGCCACCGACCCGGCCAACGTCGTCGGAGGCAACACCCACGCCCAGGCCTCGACGTTCTACAACCCGTCCACCGACCTCGTCGAGCGCTGGGGCGACTACTCCGCCGTCACCGTCGCCCCCTCCGCGACCAGCACCTGCCCCGTCGGCAATCGCGCCTACGTAGTGAACGAGCGCCAGATCAGCACCTCCGCGTGGGGCTCGCGCATCGGCAAGCTCGGTTTCTGCTAGTCGGCAGGACCGGACACCGCTGACACACCCCAGGGCGGAGGGGTGGCCACCGCGCCACCCCCTCCGCCCTTCCGCGCTGTCCGGGCCCGCTCCCCGCTGCCTACAGTGGAAGCGTGCTCCCGCACCGCCGCCGCATCACCCGGCGGCCGCCGGCCGGCCTGCACCTCGCGCTCGTGGCGCTGACCGTGCCGGTGGCGCTCGCCGCGTGCTCCGGGGCGGCCCCGAACGGATCGGGCAGCAGCGCCCCGGCGGACGCCCGGTCCGGGGTGAAGGGCGTCGTCGTCCGATGGCCGACCTGCCCCGTGGAGGGCGCTCCCGAGAGCCGCGACTGCAGCAGGCCCGCCGAGGCGACCGTGCGGGTGCGGGACCGCTCCTCGGACACCGAGGTGGCGACCGCGCGCACCGGTCCGGACGGCCGGTTCCGGGTGCCGCTGCGGGCCGGCGCGTACGAGGTGCGGGCCCGGACCTCCGGCACCGCGCACTGCGCCCCGGTCGACGTCACCGTGAGCCCCGACGCGTACACGGAAATCACGATCAGGTGCGACACCGGTCTGCGCTGACCACCTGACGGCGGACCCCGTCCTGCACCGCTGCGTCCGGCCGCCCTCCGGGTACCGTGGGCGGGATGAGCGCCCACACGCCCCCGTCGGCTCCACGCTCCCTCGCGGAAGCGCTCCGCGCGCGCGACGACGCTTCCCTGGCCGCGCTCCTGCGCAGCCGGCCCGATCTCATCACGCCGGTTCCCAGCGACCTCACGCAGCTCGCCACCCGCGCCGGCACCCGCGCCTCGGTCCTGCGTGCCCTCGAGCGGCTGGACCGGTTCGCGCTGCAGACCGCCGAGGCCCTCGCCGTGGCCCCGGAACCGGCGTCGTACGAGATTCTGCTCGGCCTGATGGCCGGGTACGCCCGGGACGAGACCGTCGCCGCCACGCTGCCCCGCGCGGTGGCCACCCTGCGCGAGCAGGCCCTGGTGTGGGGCGACGACGAGCGGCTGCGGCTGGTGCGGACCGCACGGGAACTACTCGCCCCGTCCGCGCAGCACCCCTCCCCGACCGGTCTCGGCCCGAGCGTGCAGGAGGCCACCGCGGGCATGTCCCCGGGGCGGATCCAGGACATCGTCGGCGCCGCCGGGCTGGCCTCGACGCACGACTCGGTCTCCGCCGTGGCCGCGCTCACCGCCCTGTTCACCGACCGCAAGAAGATGGCCGCGCTGCTCGCGAAGGCCCCGGAGGCCGCCCGCGAGGTGCTGTCCCGGCTGGTGTGGGGACCGCCGTACGGGCAGGTCACCGCCGAACCGGCCGCCCATCTGCGCTGGCTGCTGGACCGCGGCCTGCTGCTGCCCACCGCGCCCGGCACGGTCGTCCTGCCCCGCGAGGTCGCCCTGCATCTGCGCGAGGGCCGCGCACACCGGGCACCCGAGCCGCTGCCGCCGGCCGTCGAGCCGGCCGCGACCCACGGTCCGCAGATCGTGGACGCCACCGCGGCCGGACAGGCGTACACCGCGCTGGCCACCGTCGAGGAACTGCTGAAGGACTGGGACGAGGGCGGCCCCGCGGTGCTGCGGGCCGGCGGGCTGAGCGTGCGGGACCTGAAACGGACCGCCGTCGCCCTCGACGTGCCCGAGCCGCTCGCTGCCTTCTGGGTCGAGCTGGCGTACGCGGCCGGCCTGCTCGCCTCCGACGGCGAGGCCGACGAGCGGTACGCGGCCACCCCCGCCTACGACGAGTGGCTGGAGCGGCCGCCCGCCGAGCGCTGGGCCCGGCTCGCCGAGGCCTGGCTGTCGGCCACCCGGACATCGGGGCTGGTCGGCGGGCGGGACGCGAAGGACCGTACGTTGTCCGCGCTGGGGCCGGGACTCGACCGGTCCGCCGCGCCCGAGGTGCGGCAGCGGGTGCTGACCCTGCTGGCCGGGCTCCCGCAGGGCGCCGCCCCCAGCGCCGAGTCGGTGCTGGCCCGGCTGCTCTGGGAGCGGCCGCTGCGCGGTCCCCGGCCCGACGGCGGCGGGGCCGACGACCTGCGCTCCCGGCTCGCCCGCTGGACCCTCTCGGAGGCGGAGCTGCTCGGCGTGACCGGGCGCGGGGCGCTGTCGGCGCACGGGCGGGCGCTGCTCGGCGCACCCGCGGCCGCACCCGCCGCGCCCGCCGCGGAACCCTCCGGGCCCGGCGACAAGCTCCCCGTCCACCACCGCCCTGGTGCCCTCCTCGAACCCCTCTCCCCCACCGAGCAGACCGTCGCCACCGCCGCCGCGGCCCGGCTCCTCGCACCCCTGCTGCCCGAACCCCTGGACCACGTCCTCCTCCAGGCGGACCTCACGGCAGTGGCCCCGGGCCCGCTCCGGCGTCCGCTCGCCGACATGCTCGGGATCCTCGCGGACGTCGAGTCCAAGGGCGGGGCGACCGTCTACCGCTTCACGCCGGCCTCGGTCCGCCGCGCCCTGGACGCCGGCCGGACCGCCGCCGACCTGCACGCTTTCCTGACCGCGCACTCCCGTACGCCGGTCCCGCAGCCGCTGGCCTACCTGATCGACGACGTGGCACGCAAGCACGGCCATCTGCGGGTGGGCGCGGCCTCGGCCTACGTCCGCTGCGACGACGACGCCCTGCTGAACGAGATCCTCGCCGACAAGCGGGCGGCCGCCCTGCGCCTGCGCCGGCTGGCCCCGACCGTCCTGGCCGCCCCGACGGACCCGGCCACGCTGCTGGAGGGCCTGCGCGCGATGGGCTACGCGCCCGCCGCCGAGTCCGCCGAGGGCGACGTCCTGATCACCCGCGCCGACGCCCACCGCACCCCGCCGCGCACCGCGCCCGAGCCGGTGCCGGACGGACCGCCGCCGCCCGACGCCACGCTGCTGGCGGCCGCGATCCGGGCGATCCGGGCGGGCGACCTGGCCGCCACCACCCCGCGCAAGCCGTCGGGCAGCGCGCTCACCGGCGACGAACTGCCGCGCACCAGCTCCGCCGAGACCCTGGCCACCATGCAGGCCGCCGTCCTGACCGGCGAGTCCCTGTGGATCGGCTACGTCAACGCCGAGGGCACCGCCAGCCAGCGCGTCATCGCCCCGATCCGGGTCGAGGGCGGTTTCGTGACGGCGTACGACCACACGGCCGACGAGGTGCGGACGTATCCGCTGCACCGGGTCACGGGGGTCGCGGAGCTGGCGGAGGAATAGGCGCGGGCCCGGTCAGCAGTCCTTGACCGGAGCGTCCGCGGACAGCCCGAAGTGCTTGCGGGCGGCGGCCTCCAGGTCGGCGGACCCGCCCGTGCCCTCGGGGCCGGGCTCGTGGAAGAAACTGAAGTGGTCCTCCACCCACTTCCCGCTGCCCTCGCCGTCCGGCCCCTCCTCCCGCGACGTCACACGAAAGCCGCCGTGCGCGCCCGCGTCCCGCTTCAGGCGCACCACCTGCGGGACGTCGGCTCCGGAGCACTCCAGAAGAGCGCCTTTCCGCACCCCGTACTCCATGCACAACGTGGTCACGCCCGCCCGTACGACGCCGTCGTGCTCGTCGAGGTCCCGTGCCTCGGCCCGGCAGAACCACTGCGCCCGCAGACCGGGCTGCGTCTCCCCGTACCCACTGCCCTTCGAGTCCGCCACCAGCCGGGCCTCGATCACCGGCCGCACCTCGCCCCACAGGTGCTGATCGACACCCGGCGGCCACACCGCCCACGCCCCTGCCGCGACCAGCACCGCCGTGGCCCCCAGGCCGGTCACCCACCTGCGTACCGACATCGCGTCCAGCTCCTCCCCGGACCGCGCCCCCGCGCCGGTCCCGCAGTAGGAAGACCCGGGTCGGGGGCCCATGGTTGCGGCGCCCCGCCGCGATCATCGGCTGATAGGGCACACTGGACGTTTGGCCGCGCGGAAGGGAAGTGCGTAGGTGAACGGACCGCTGATCGTCCAGTCGGACAAGACTCTGCTCCTGGAAGTCGACCACGAGCAGGCCGACGACTGCCGGCGTGCCATCGCGCCCTTCGCCGAGCTGGAGCGGGCGCCGGAGCACATCCACACCTACCGGGTCACCCCGCTCGGCCTGTGGAACGCGCGGGCCGCCGGGCACGACGCCGAGCAGGTCGTGGACGCGCTGGTGCAGTACAGCCGCTACCCGGTGCCGCACGCGCTGCTCGTGGACATCGCCGAGACGATGGACCGGTACGGGCGGCTCACCCTGAGCAAGCACCCCGCGCACGGACTCGTCCTCACCACCACCGACCGGCCGGTGCTGGAGGAGGTGCTGAAGTCCAGGCGGATCGCCCCGCTGGTCGGGGCGCGGATCGACCCGGACACCGTGGTCGTGCACCCCTCCGAGCGCGGGCAGATCAAGCAGGTGCTGCTGAAGCTGGGCTGGCCGGCCGAGGACCTCGCCGGATACGTGGACGGCGAGGCGCATCCGATCGAGCTGCTCGAGGACGGCTGGGCGCTGCGTCCGTACCAGAAGCAGGCCGTGGAGAACTTCTGGCACGGCGGGAGCGGCGTGGTCGTGCTGCCCTGCGGCGCCGGAAAGACGCTGGTCGGCGCCGGGTCCATGGCGCAGGCGAAGTCCACCACCCTCATCCTCGTCACCAACACCGTCTCGGCCCGGCAGTGGAAGCACGAGCTGGTGAAGCGGACCTCGCTGACCGAGGACGAGATCGGCGAGTACAGCGGGACCAGGAAGGAGATCCGCCCGGTCACCATCGCCACCTACCAGGTGCTGACGACCAGGCGGAAGGGCGTCTACCCGCACCTGGAGCTGTTCGACTCCCGCGACTGGGGTCTGATCGTCTACGACGAGGTGCACCTGCTGCCCGCGCCGGTCTTCAAGTTCACCGCCGACCTGCAGGCCCGCCGCCGTCTCGGTCTGACCGCGACCCTCGTCCGCGAGGACGGCCGCGAGTCCGACGTCTTCTCCCTCATCGGACCGAAGCGGTTCGACGCGCCCTGGAAGGAGATCGAGGCGCAGGGCTACATCGCGCCCGCCGACTGCGTCGAGGTCCGGGTGAATCTGACCGACGCCGAGCGGCTCGCGTACGCCACCGCCGAGACCGAGGAGAAGTACCGCTTCTGCGCCACCACCGAGACCAAGCGGAAGGTCACGGAGGCGATCGTCCGCAGGTTCGCCGGGCAGCAGATCCTCGTCATCGGCCAGTACAT
This sequence comes from Streptomyces sp. NPDC001450, assembly GCF_053597295.1. Taxonomy (NCBI): domain Bacteria; kingdom Bacillati; phylum Actinomycetota; class Actinomycetes; order Kitasatosporales; family Streptomycetaceae; genus Streptomyces; species Streptomyces sp. NPDC001450. The sequence goes on along the minus strand of NZ_JBSFHY010000001.1, from coordinate 78,799 downwards.
CGACCAGCTGGACGAGCTGGGTGAGCACCTGAACGCTCCGGTGATCAAGGGCGAGACGCCCAACGCGCAGCGCGAGAAGCTCTTCGACGCGTTCCGCGAGGGAGAGATCAGCGTGCTCGTGGTGTCGAAGGTCGCCAACTTCTCCATCGACCTGCCCGAGGCCACGGTCGCCGTCCAGGTGTCCGGCACCTTCGGCTCCCGCCAGGAGGAGGCCCAGCGCCTGGGCCGCGTCCTGCGCCCCAAGGCCGACGGCCACCAGGCCCACTTCTACTCGGTCGTCGCCCGCGACACCCTCGACCAGGACTTCGCCGCCCACCGCCAGCGCTTCCTGGCCGAACAGGGGTACGCGTACCGGATCGTGGACGCGGACGAGATCCTGGCCGGGGGCTAGTGCCCCGACAGGCAACGTTCGCCCCGTCGCGACGCCCGGCACGCACTCTCGCCGCACCGGCCGAAAGCCCAAGTACGTCCAGTACGAGGACTTCCGGCCGGTACGCCGAGAGCACGCACCGGACGCCGCTCCTTGACGGGCAAACGTTGCCTACCGGCGCACTAGTCGGGCGGGGGACGGCGAAGAACCGGGGGCTGGAGGGGCGCGGCCTAGAAGAAGGCGAGCTCCTCCATCCAGCCGTAGGTCTTGCCGAACTTGCCGTAGTACCAGGAGCCGCCCTTGGCGGTGCAGTACACGCGCACCTTGTTGCCCATGTACACGGACTTCTTGACCCGGTATCCGTTGCCGGGGCCGGTGTGCATGTCGGCGTGGTCGTACTGGACGACCGTGTAGGTCGTGTCCTTGATGTTCTTGGTGCAGGCGGAGGAGCCGACCGCCGAGGCGGTGGGAGCGGCCATGAGGGTGGCGCCGAGGGCGAGCGCGGTGGCGGCGGTCACTCCGCTCACCGCCCTACGGAACGGAAGCTTCGAGAAGGGCATGCCTGTTTCCCCGTTTGCTCGGTCGAATGGATCGGACAACGGCTGATCATGTTGGCACACGCCCCTGACAGCCCGAGCGCCAGGATCGGGTAAGGGGCCGCCAACAGCTGCTGCCACCAAGGAAGTTCGAGGTCCAGGGCACCCTCGTGGGGCACCAGCCACATCGTGCGGGCGGTGAAGACGAGGGTCACGAGCCCGGCGGTGACCCTGCGGCCCTCGGCCAGGAGTACCGCGAGGAGTGGTACGCACCACACCCAGTGGTGCGACCAGCTGATCGGGCAGACCAGCAGGGCCGCGCCGGCGGCCAGCAGGATGCCGTGGCTGTCCGGGCAGGCTCGGGCCGCCAGCCGTAGGACGATCACTGCCACCACCGCCGCCGGGAGCACCCAGGCGAGGCCCGGCGCCGGGTCGCCCAGGGCCCGCGCGACCAGCCCCCGCAAAGACTGGTTGTCCACGATCCACGCCTTGCCCACCCGGCCGGTCTCGTACAGGCGCCGGCTCCAGAAGTCGGCGCTCGCGGCGGGAAGCAGCAGGAACCCGAGCAGGGCCGTGGCCGCGAAGCCGGTCACCGCCGTGGCCGCCTCTCGTTTGCGTCCGCGCAGGAACAGATGGACCACGAACACGGCGGGCGTGAGCTTCACGCCGGTCGCGAGGCCCAACGCGAGGCCCTTGGCGCGGGCGCCCGGAGGCCGGGTGAGGTCCCACAGGACGAGGCAGGCCACGGCGAGGTTGACCTGGCCGAACAGGAGCGTCTGGAAGACCGGCTCCAGCCACAGGGCGAGGGCCGTGCACGTACAGAGGAGGGGCAGGGGCAGCGGGCGGGCGGCCAGGCGGGCCGAGAGGGTGACCAGGCCGGCGAGCAGGAGCGCGTTGCCCGCCAGGAAGGCCGCCTTCAGCGCCGGGACGGGGAGCCAGGTGGCCGGGATGAACAGGGTCGCCGCGAAGGGCGGGTAGGTCGCCGGGAGCCGCCACTCGGTGACCGCGAAGCCGTACAGGTCGCCGCCGTGGGACGCGGCAGCGCCCTCGGCCCGGTAGACCAGCAGGTCGGCCATCGGGACCCGCTGCAGGACGCACAGAGCGGTGAAGGAGCAGAGAGAGACCGCGAGCAGGAGAAGGGACAACAGGGCAGGGAGGGACGCCACCGTCCGTTTCGGCACGGAGGTGACACTATGCCGCTACTTACGGCGTATGCCCGCCTCCTCGCCGTACTCACCGAGGATCACGACGCTGAACGCGGCCTCCACGAACACCTTGACGGCGCGCAGGGCGTTGCCCAGGGGGTGGTGGTGAGGGCCGTCCATGGCCGTGGCACCGGACGGGGGGCGGACAGAGGCTGGATGGATGGTTGCTGCGCTCATGTCTCCATGGTGGAACTTCGGACCCGGGTCCCGCATCGGTCTCCAGAGCCAATCCCGGAGGCCTGCGCGTAGGTCTCCAGGTGGACCCCCACCCCTACGCCGGACGGGCCGTGTCCCCTAGGGGGCACGACCATCCGGAGGACTCCGCGAGCGCCGCGAGACCCCGCGAGGAAATTCATTGGCCTCCTCCCGGCCACCCCACCTACAATCTCCGCTCTTGCCCGCCTCCCTACGGAGTGCCGCCACCCGGACGGAAACCGGGCGGCCCCCAGTCATGCCACGAGCAGATCAGGAGGCACCCCCTTGTCCACGCCCGCCCACGAACCGCTCGACGACCCGCTCGCCCGGGAGCGCACCCACCTGGCCTCCTCCCGGTCCGCACTGCGCGCCATGCGCGAGGACGTCGAGGCGCTGGACATCAGCGACGTCACCGCGAACTGGGTCAACGCCGAGGTGCTCGCCCGCCAGATCGACGAGCGCATCAAGGCGCTCGCCGACCTCAGCGACACCCCCCTCTTCTTCGGGCGGCTCGACTACCTGCACGCCCCGGGCGCCGACCAGGCGGAAGGGGCCGAGGGCGAGAGGTTCTACATCGGGCGGCGGCATGTGCACGACGGCGACGGCGACCCCATGGTCATCGACTGGCGCGCCCCGGTCTCGCAGCCGTTCTACCGCGCGTCCAAGAAGGACCCGATGGACATCGGGCTGCGCCGCCGCTTCGGCTACACCGGCGGCGACCTGACCGCGTACGAGGACGAGCACCTGTCCGACCCGGCCGATCCATCGGGGGCCGCCGCCACCAGCAAGCTCCTCCAGCAGGAGATCGAGCGGCCGCGCGTCGGCCCCATGCGGGACATCGTGGCGACCATCCAGCCCGAGCAGGACGAGATCGTCCGCAGCGGGCTGGGCGGGACCGTGTGCGTGCAGGGAGGCCCGGGCACCGGAAAGACCGCCGTCGGCCTGCACCGCGTCGCCTACCTCCTCTACGCCCACCGGGAGCGGCTCGCCCGCACCGGCACGCTCGTCATCGGCCCGAACAAGTCCTTCCTGCACTACATCGAGCAGGTCCTCCCGGCGCTCGGCGAGCTGACCGTGCGGCAGGCGACCGTGGACGACCTGGTCGCACATGTGGAGGTGCGCGGCACGGACGAGGCGGCCGCCGCCGTCGTCAAGGGCGACGCCCGGATGGCCGAGGTGCTGCGCCGGGCCCTGTACTCCCACGTGACCATGCCCACCGAGCCGGTCGTCGTCGTACGCGGCTCGCGGCGCTGGCGGGTGCCGGCGTACGAACTGGAGGACCTCGTCCGCGAGTTGCTGGACCGGGACATCCGCTACGACGCCGCCCGCGAGGCCCTGCCGCAGCGGATCGCGCACGCCGTGCTGGTGCAGATGGAGCGGGCCGGGGAGGCGCCGGACGACCGGGTGCAGGACGCGGTCGCCCGCAACAGCGCGGTGAAGGCGGCCGTGAAGGCGAGCTGGCCGGCCGTCGACCCGGCGAAACTGGTCCTGCGCCTGCTGACGGAGGCCGACTTCCTCGCCGAGCACGCCGAGGGGATCCTGGACGAGGACGAGCAGAAGACGATCCTGTGGGCGAAGCCCGTGCGCAGCGTGAAGTCGGCGAAGTGGTCGGCGGCGGACGCGGTGCTCATCGACGAGGCGGCCGACCTGACCCAGCGCACGCACTCGCTCGGGCACGTCGTCCTGGACGAGGCGCAGGACCTGTCCCCCATGCAGTACCGGGCCGTCGGCCGCCGCTGCACCACCGGCAGCGCGACCGTCCTGGGCGACCTGGCGCAGGGCACGACGCCCTGGGCGACGCGGAGTTGGGACGAGGCGCTGGCCCACCTCGGCAAGCGGGAGGGCGTCATCGAGGAGCTGACGGCGGGATTCCGCGTCCCCACGGACGTCATCACCTACGCCTCCCGCCTCCTCCCCCACATCGCTCCCGGCCTCACCCCGGTCGCCTCGGTCCGTGAGAACCCGGGCTTCTTCGAGGTCCGTACCGCGGCGGAGACGGCCGAAGTGATCGCCGCCTGCACGGAGTTGCTGGCCAACGAGGGCTCGACCGGCCTGATCGCGGCCGACGCGCGCATCCCGGCCCTCGCCGAGGCCCTGACGGCGGCCGGGATCACCTTCCTGGCCCCGGGCGAGGAGACCACCCGCGAGACCCGGCTGACCCTCGTCCCGGCCTCCCTCGCCAAGGGCCTGGAGTACGACTACGTGGTCCTGGACGAGCCCCAGGCGGTGGTGGACGGCGAGCCGGACGAACGCACGGGCCTGCGGCGCCTGTACGTGGCCCTGACCCGAGCGGTGTCGGGCCTGATCGTGACGCACGCGGCGCCGTTGCCCCCGCAACTCGCCGAGTAGGCGCTCCCCGAAGCGGCGGCTAGGCGGCCTCGCCGTCCAGCGTCTCCCGCCACTGCGCGACCGCGTCCACCGAGACCGGCCCCGCCCAGCCCCCCGGCCGGGCGGCGCCCCCGATGTGGAAGGCGTCGATGCCGGCGTGGCGGAGGGGCGGGACGTGGTCCAGGCGGAGGCCGCCGCCGACGAGGATCGTCTGGTCGTAGCCGGGTTCTCCCCGTCGGCGCGCCTCGGCGACCAGGGTCGGCAGGCCCTCGTCGACACCGGAGGCGCAGCCGGCGGTGAGGTAGGTGTCCAGGCCCGGCAGGTCGGCGAGCTGCTTGCGCAGGGCGTCGCGGTCGGCGGCACGGTCGATGGCCCGGTGGAAGGTCCAGCTGCAGCCGCCCAGCGCGGCGACGACCCGCTCCACCGCGTCCAGATCGACGCCCCCGTCCACATCGAGGAACCCGAGCACGAACTGGTCGGCGCCGGCCTCCCGCAGCTCACCCGCCACCCGGACCAGACGCTCGACGTCCTCGGGGCCTCCGGCCGCGAACCCGTCCGCCAGCCGCAGCATCACGCGCAGGTCGATGTCGACGGCGGCCCGGATCCCGGCGACGGTGGCCGCCGACGGGGTGAGCCCGTCGGCCGCGATCTCGGTGACCAGCTCCAGCCGATCCGCGCCTCCGGCCTGGGCGGCGACCGCGTCCTCGACGTCGAGGGCGATCACCTCCAGGACTGCACGCTTGCTCATGGCACCCCAATTCATCGACGACTACAGGTCTAGTCCAATTCAAGACTACGCCGGTTCCGTACCCGCCCGGGCCACCTCTCATCCGAAGATGTTCAGTTCCCCCTCCGCCGCGCCCGCCGGCTCGTACGCGGCCCCGTCCAGCGGCCGCCCCGCCGGCCCCCGCGTACGCCCCCGGCGCCCCGAAGACATCCCGCACGTCACCGGCGTGCACCCTCCCCCACTGCCTTAAAGGCGCGGGGGGGACCCCCACCCGGAGCGCGATCACGTCCAGCACCCCGCCCGCCTTGGCGATCACCGGCCCCGCCTCGGTCATCCCGCACTCCAGCTCGTCCACGACCTGCGCGTTCGTCGCGCCCACACCAGGGGCGCCGTCCGCCGCCCGTCACGGAAGAATGAGCACATGGCCGACCTCGACGCCCTGCGCCTCCGCTTCGCCCACGCCCTGGAGGGCGCCCGCGCCCCCGGCGACGGCCCCGCCCCCGCCCCCTACGCCGACAACCTGCTCACCCGCTGGCAGGAGCCACAGCGTCGCTACCACACGATCGAGCACCTTGCGGCAGTCCTGGACCGCATCGACGTGCTGGAGAAGTACGCGGCCGACCCGGACGTGGTCCGCCTGGCCGCCTGGTTCCACGACGCGGTGTACCTGCCGGACCGCTCCGAGAACGAGGAACGCTCCGCGCACCTGGCCGAGCGCGCCCTGCCCGAGGCCGGGGTTCCGGAGTCCAAGACAGCCGAGGTCGCCCGCCTCGTCCGCCTCACCGTCACCCACGCCCCCACCGACGACGACCGCAACGGCCAGGTCCTCTGCGACGCCGACCTGGCCATCCTCGCCGCACCCCCGTCGGCGTACGCCACCTACACCGCCGAGGTCCGCGAGGAGTACCACTTCGTCCCCAACGACACCTTCCGCGCAGGCCGTTCAGCGATCCTGCGCCAACTCCTGGACCTGCCCTGCCTGTTCCGCACGCCGTACGGGCGGGAGCACTGGGAGGCGACTGCGCGGTACAACCTGGCGGGCGAGCTGGAAATGCTGTCGACCTGAGGGAACCGGCACCCTAGGGTTCGCCCCATGCGACCGATAAACGGGGATGATGTGATCGCGGCCGTCGAGGGCAGCGTGGCGGTGCTCGGTACGGCGGTGGAGCGGGACTGGAAGGGTGTCAAGGCCTGGCGGATGGAGTGGAGTTGCCAGGAGACGGCCGAGCACGTCGCAGCAGCCCTGTTCGGCTACGCGAGCCGCTTGGTCACAGGCGCCCAGGACTGGCTTCCCTGTGACCTCACCTTCGACGAGGACGCCGACGGTGCCGGTGCGCTGGAGGTGATCCGGTCGACCGGCGGCCTGCTCGCCGCCACCGTCCGCACCACCCCGCGCGAGGTGCGTGCCGTCCACCCCTACCCCTTCGGCAGCGCCGACCGCGAGGGCTTCGCCGCGATGGGCGTCGCCGAGGTGCTGCTGCACACCCATGACATCGCCCAGGGCCTCGGGATCGCCTACGAGCCGGCCGAGGAGCTCGCCGAGTCCGTCCTGACCTGGCTGTTCCCGCACGTCCAGCCCGGCCCGGCGGCCTGGCCGACCCTGCTGTGGGCGACCGGCCGCGGTGAGCTGCCCGGCCGCGCCCCGGTCACCGAGTGGCGCTGGCGGAACAACCTCGTCATCCCCGCCGAGCGCTTCACCCTGGTCGGAGTCCGCCCGGCAGCCGCCCGCGACCTCCGCCACGGCGGCGACGGCGGCTTCGAGTGGATCGAGGGCGGGCCGTACGAAGGCACGCGGGTGGCCGCGGGCTTCATGGTGAAGGCATACGAAGCGGGCGTGCACCGGCCCGAGTTCGGCGTCTTCGCCCTCGTCCGGAACGAGGACGGCCGCGCCATCGGCGGCATCGGCTTCCACGGCGTTCCGGACGAAGAGGGCCGGGTCGAGGTCGGCTACGACCTGGTCGAGGGCGCCCGCGGCCAGGGCTACGCGACCGAGGCCCTGCGCACGCTGACGGAGTGGGCGCTGGCCCGGGACGACGTCGACACGGTCTTCGCGACCATCGAGGGGGACAACCTCCCCTCTCAGCGCGTGGTGTCCCGGGCGGGGTTCACCCGGGCGACCGTGGAGGAGGAGCGGGCGGCGCAGCAGGAGAACGACACGGACAGCGAGCTGCAGCTTCACATCCGGCGGCGGTGAGCTTGCCGAGGGCGGTTCGGAAACCGCCGCCGTCCAAGTGGAAGCGGACACCCGGTTCAGTCCCGCACCGAAGGAGCCGGCCGCCCCTTGGGCCGCCGCAACCCCGCCTCGGTGAGCCTGCGGACCAGTTCCTTGGAGCCGACCTCCACCGCCCCGGCGGCCACCACGTCCGCGTACCGGTGCGACGGGATGTCGTAGTGGTCGCGTTCGAAGGCCCGCCGCGGTACGCCCAGCTCCGCGGCGAACACGTGCAGTTCGTCGAAGGACACGTCGCTCACCAGGTGCGACCACATGCGTCCGTGGCCGGGCCAGGACGGCGGGTCGATGTACACCGTCACGGGAGCCTCACGAGGACTGCATCCCGCCCGTGGCCCACCCCAGCGAGCCCACCGCGGCCACCTTCACGCCCGCCTTGCTGCACACCCAGTGCGGGTCGGGCCCCAGTTCCGGCTCCACGTCCAGCGCGTGCGGGTCGCCGGAGCCGCACACCGGGCACAGGGGCCAGCGGCCGTACCGCTCCAGGAGCGCGTCCTGGACGTCCTGCGCGACCAGCCCGGCCACGTACTCGACGCCGTCCGGCCACTGCTCGACCCACCAGCGGCGCTCTGTGACGGAGTCCTCGACCAGGGAGACCACGTCGGCCTCGGCCACTTCGCCCGCGACCAGATCGGCGAGCACCAGCGCGCGGGCGGCATGCAGCGCCTGCTCAAGCGGGGATAGGGACTCCATGGCCCCATTGTGCGCACTCTTGACCGGGAGACGGAACCGAAAATATCTTTCATAGGTGACCCAGGACGTGAAGGAAATTTTCGGAAGTCCCGGCGGCTCCCTCGCCGCCAAGGTGCGCACCCTCGCCCCTTCCATGACCCGGTCGATGCAGCGCGTCGCCGAGGCGGTCGCGGGCGACCCGGCCGGGTGCGCCGCCCTCACGGTCACCGGCCTGGCCGAACTGACCGGCACCAGCGAGGCGACGGTCGTCCGCACCGCCCGGCTGCTCGGCTACCCCGGTTACCGCGATCTGCGCCTCGCCCTCGCCGGGCTGGCCGCACAGCAGCAGTCCGGCCGGGCGCCCGCGATCACGACGGACATCGCGGTGGACGACCCCATCGCCGACGTCGTCGCCAAGCTCGCCTACGAGGAGCAGCAGACCCTCGCCGACACCGCCGCCGGACTCGACACCGCCCAGCTGGGCGCGGCCGTCACCGCGCTCGCCGGCGCCCGCCGCACCGACGTGTACGGCATAGGGGCGTCCGGTCTGGTAGCCCAGGACCTCACGCAGAAACTGCTGCGGATCGGGCTCATAGCCCACGCGCACAGCGATCCGCATCTGGCCGTGACCAACGCGGTGCAGCTGCGTTCCGGCGATGTGGCCATAGCGATCACGCACTCCGGATCGACCGGGGACGTCATCGAACCGCTCCGGGTCGCCTTCGAGCACGGGGCGACGACGGTGGCCATCACCGGCCGCCCGGACTCGCCGGTCACCCAGTACGCCGACCACGTCCTGACCACGTCGACCTCCCGGGAGACCGAGCTGCGGCCGGCCGCGATGTCCTCGCGGACGAGTCAACTGCTGGTGGTGGACTGCCTGTTCGTGGGCGTGGCCCAGCAGACGTACGAGAGTGCGGCGCCCGCCCTGGCCGCGTCCTACGAGGCGTTGGCGCACCGGCACCGCACCAGCCCCAGGTGAGTGAAGAGCACGCGAATCGGAGAGAGCCACCCCCCATGACCTCCCATGACCTGCGCAACGAGCTGGAGTCCCTCACCACCGAAGCCTTCCGGCCGGAACTCGCCGAGATCGACCGGTTGCCCACCCTCGACATCGCCCGCCTGATGCACCGCGAGGACACCGGCGTGCCCGACGCCGTCGGTGCGCGGCTGCCGGAGATCGCCGCCGCCATCGACGCCGTGTCCGAGCGGATGGCCCGCGGCGGACGTCTGGTCTACGCCGGCGCGGGCACCGCCGGACGCCTCGGCGTGCTGGACGCCTCCGAGTGCCCGCCCACCTTCAACACCGACCCCGCCCAGGTCGTCGGCCTGATCGCCGGCGGTCCCGAGGCCCTCGTCACCTCGATCGAGGGCGCCGAGGACTCCAAGGAGCTGGCCCGCAGGGACCTGGACGCGCTGAAGGTCGGTGCGGACGACGCCGTCGTCGGCATCTCCGCCTCCGGCCGCACCCCGTACGCCGTCGGCGCCGTCGAACACGCCCGCGCGCTCGGCGCCCTGACCATCGGGCTGGCCTGCAACGAGCACAGCCCGCTCGCGGCCGCCGCCGAGCACGGCATCGAGGTCGTCGTCGGGCCCGAGCTGATCACCGGCTCGACGCGGTTGAAGGCGGGCACGGCCCAGAAGCTGGTGCTCAACATGCTGTCGACGATCACGATGATCCGCCTGGGCAAGACCTACGGGAACCTGATGGTCGACGTCCGCGCCTCCAACGACAAGCTCCGGGCCCGTTCCCGCCGTATCGTCGCGCTGGCCACGGGAGCCTCGGCGGAGGAGATCGAGAAGGCGCTCACCGAGTCGGGCGGCGAGGTGAAGAACGCCGTTCTCACCATCCTGGCCGGCGTCGACGGCCCGACGGCCGCCCGCCTTCTGGAGGAGTCCGGCGGTCATCTGCGTGCCGCGCTGGCGGTCACGGGCACCTGAGCCGCACGCTCGGGACGTGCGCAACGACCCCGCCTCCACCGCAGCCGCCGTCCTCGCCCGGGTCGGCGGCCCCGCGAACGTCACGTCCGTCGCCCACTGCATGACCCGGCTCCGGCTGGGCGTCGCCGATCCGGCGGCCGTGGACGAGGAGGGGCTGCGGGGGTTGCCCGGGGTGCTGGGGGTCGTCGCGGACGGGGAGTCGTCCTTGCAGGTCGTGCTGGGACCGGGGGTCGTCGTCGAGGTCACGGCGGCCGTGCGGATCCAGGTCGACGAGGTCACCGCGTCGACCGCGACCGCGACGACCGCGACCGCGGGTGCCGCGGCCGCAGGTGCCGCGGCCGTGCGTACGCGGGTCGGCGAGGGCACAGCGGACGGGCAGACCCAGGCCGGCGAGAGCAAGGCAGCCGTGCAGCCCAAGGCCGGTGAGCCACCGGTCGGTGCCGCCGGCCAGGTGAAGGAGCAGCTCCGGCAGCGCAACGCCACCCCCTTCAAGACCGCCCTCCGCCGTGTCGCCGCCGTCTTCGTGCCGCTCATCCCCGCGCTGATCGGCTGCGGCATCCTCGCCGGGATCAACGGGCTGCTGGTCAACGCCGGCCGGCTGCCCGGCCTGACCCCCGCCCTGGCCGCCGTCGCCTCCGCCTTCATGGCGCTGATCACGGTGTTCGTCGGATACAACACCGCGAAGGAGTTCGGTGGTACCCCGGTGCTGGGCGGTGCGGTGGCGGCCGTGGTCGTCTACCCGGGCGTGGCGAAGGTGACGGCGTTCGGGGTGCATCTGGCGCCCGGCCAGGGCGGGGTGCTCGGCGCGCTCGCGGCGGCGCTGCTGGCGACCCGGGTGGAGAAGTGGTGCCGGGGCCGGGTGCCGGGCGCGCTGGACGTGCTCCTGACCCCGACCGTGACCGTCCTCGTCTCCGGCCTGGTCACGCTGTACGGCCTGATGTACGCGGCCGGCGTGGTCTCCTCGGCGATCGGTACGGCGGCGAACTGGCTGCTGGCCACGACCGGAGCCGTGGCCGGACTGGTCCTCGGCGGCCTGTTCCTCCCCCTCGTCATGCTGGGTCTGCACCAGGCCCTGATCCCCATCCACACCACCCTCATCGAACAGCAGGGCTACACCGTCCTGCTCCCGCTGCTGGCCATGGCGGGCGCGGGCCAGGTGGGCGCGGCGCTGGCGGTGTACGCCCGGCTGCGCCACGACACGTCCCTGCGTACGACGATCAGGTCGGCGCTCCCGGCAGGGCTGCTGGGCGTGGGCGAGCCGCTGATCTACGGGGTGTCCCTGCCGCTGGGCCGCCCGTTCGTGACGGCGTGCGCGGGCGGTGCGGCCGGCGGGGCCTTCATCGGGTTCTTCGCGATGCTCGGGGACAAGGTCGGGGCGACGGCCATCGGCCCGTCGGGCTGGGCCCTGTTCCCGCTGCTGGCAGGGAACAGGGGGCCGGGGATGACGGCCGCCGTCTACGGGGGCGGACTGCTCACCGGTTACGCGGTGGGGTTCGCGGCGACGTACTTCTTCGGCTTCCCCCGCGGCTGCCGTGTGGCCGCAGCGGCGTGACGCACCGTCGGGACTTGTCGTTGCCCGGGCATGATGAAAAAGCTTCTGGCCACCGCCGCCCTGACGGCCTGCGGCGCCGCCCTGGCCGCCCCCGCCCACGCCCACGCCGACGAGCACTGGACCGCCACCGGCACCGCCCTGTGTGCCGGCGACCTCGTCGTGGCCCCGGCGGTCAAGTCCGTCTCGCCGCTGCCCCTGGCCGATACCGCCCCCGCCTGCCGCAAGGGAAGCCTCATCCGCGACGACGGCCGACAGGGCGGCACCGGTACGGGTCACTCGGCCCTGCGCCGGTAACCCGTCGCGGACGAGGTCACGGCCTTTGGGGCCCACCCGCAAGAGATGATGGAGAGGTGAGTACAGAACAGACTGTTCGCTGGCTGGAGAGTTCGGGAGAGGAGCGCTGCGCCCTGTGGCGATCGGAGAGCGGTGCACCGCCGCCGAAACGGGTTGTGACAGCCGATGACGCTCTGAACGCGGACACCGCGTTCCGATTAGCTTGCGAAGGAACCTCGCTCTTATGGCGCGGCGACTTCCACAATGCGCGTCAGCTGCTGCACGCGATGGCCCGCCGCGCCGACCGGAAGCCGCCCAAGCCAGGCACGTCGCCTGGGCAGAACTTCCACCTGTACCGTCAAGCGCAGTCGCGGCGTGCACGGATCCTCGGCATGCTGCTGTTGCCGGTGGCAGCGGGGCATGTCATCTCGCTGCGACGGGCTCCAGACGTGCGGCTGGCCTGCGAACAGGCGTACGGGCAGTGTCATGAGCCCTATGTGGTGTCACTGCGCGAGCTGCAGGGGGTGGTCGGGGCCGGTGAATGGCGCAAGAAGGGGGTCCACGTACCAGCGCTTGGGGAGCCGATCACGCCGCACTTCGGCGTTTTCGCCCCGGTGCGGGGCGAATACGTCGACCTGGTGGCCGAAGCACCGCTGCCGCCGCAGGGCACGGCCTTCGACATCGGCACGGGTACGGGCGTGCTCGCTGCCGTTCTGGCCCGGCGCGGTGTCCGGCGCGTGGTGGCCACGGACTGCGACGCACGTGCGCTTGCCTGCGCGCGAGAGAACATCAGCCGCTTAGGACTGTCCTCCATCGTGGACATTCAGCAGGCAGATCTGTTCCCCGCCACTCCGTTCTCCGCCACCCGGGCATCCCTGATCGTCTGCAACCCTCCATGGCTTCCCGGACGGGCCCGGACCTCACTCGAACACGCCGTCTACGACCCGGGAAGCCGTATGCTTCGCGGCTTCGTCGACGGGCTTTCGGCGCATCTGGCCCCGGGCGGTGAGGGATGGCTCATCATCTCCGACCTCGCCGAGCGCCTCGGACTCCGCTCACGAACCGAGTTGTCCGAGCTCTTCGCCGCGGCCGGTCTGAGAGTGATGGGGCGTATCGACGCACGGCCGCGTCACCCTCGCGCCCACGACCCCGCCGATCCGCTCCACGCCGCACGGAAGGCCGAGGTGACATCGCTGTGGCGTCTCGCGGCGAGTCCGGACGCCCACTGAACGCGTGCGCACCGGAAGCCCGACGACTGCCTTGTGCAAAGCGTCGTCCACGCCATCCAAATCCACCACAAGCCGTCCCGCGCTACCGTCGACACCATGAACCACGCCCAGCTCACCGCCCTCGGCCGGGCCCTGCGGCTGCTCGGGGAGCACGGGGAGGCACTCACCGGGGACACTCCGGATACCCGGTTGTACGAGGTCAAGGCCGATCTACGGCGGGCTCTCGACCTGCTGGAGGAGAGCGTGGGGGCCGGCGCCCCCTCGACCCGGTGCCCCGAGCATCCGCACGGGCCCGTCGACGAGAGCGCCCCCGATCTGTGCCTGCTCTGCGAGACCCGGCGCCGGGCCGCCCGGCGCTCGGAGTTCCAGGGCAGGCCCAGCGCGGCCGAGCCCGTCGCCACCGCCCCCTCCCGTTACGGCGTCCGGGCCGACCGCCCCCAGCCCCAGCAGCGGTGGCTGCCGGAGGCCTGGAACGGGCGCGAGTGGGAGCTGTGCGGGACGCCCCGGCGGGACCGGCGCGAGGCCGAGGCGTATCTGGCCGCCCAGCGACGCGGATCCCGGCCCGCCATGGCGTATCGGCTCGTGCACGAGTTCACCGACTACGAGGTGCTGCGGATCTGGGGGACACCAGTGCACGTCGACATCGAACCCCTGGGCAACCTCTAGCCGAGCAGCGGCAGAGGCAGGAAGTCGTGACCCTCCCAGAGGCGCCTGCTGCGCTCCTCCGGGTAGGCCGTGACCGTCGGCTCGACGTCCAGGACCTGCACCGGGCGGGCCTCGGTGTCGTACGCCGGCCAGCCCGGGTCTCCGGTGCGGGCGAACGACGTCCACGCACGACGGAAGCGGGCGGACAGCTCCTCCGCTTCGGCCGGTATGTCCGCCCCGGCGAAGAGCAGACCGCCCAGGAAACCGCGGTACGTGCCGAAGAGCAGGGCGACGTCCAGGACGTGGCACGCGCCCAGGACACCGCCGCTGCCCGGCGCCTCCCAGGTCAGTTCGTAGACGTGAGCCCTGCCGCCGCCCGCCAGCTGGGCCTCGGCGAGATGCAGGCTCGGCATCCCGAACAGCCAGTCCGTCTGGACCCGCTCGAACAGGTCGCTCGGCGAGGCGTCCGGGAAGGCCGAGCGGTAGGCCTGTTCGCCCGCCTCGCCGCCCGGGGCGAACATCCGCAGCGCCGCCGTCGCCCGGTCCTCCGTGATCTTGCCGAGCATGCCGCCCATGGCCAGGAACAGACGGAACTCGTCCCGGTTGTGGCCCACCAGGAGGTCGACGTCCCTTGCCGCGCCCGCCGCCAGAGCCTGCCAGGGGGTGGTGGGCAGGATGTCGCCGTCGACGACCGGGGAGAAGGGCGTGACCGTCGGTGCCACCTGACCCCATCTGTCCGTGTACTGGAGCATCTTGGCGCTCAACGCCTGTCCGGCGCCGACGAGTTCACGGGGGTCCACCGCGGCCAGATCCGCCGCCGTCGGCTGCCGCCCCGCCTGCGCCGCCAGCGCCCCGGCCATGTCACGCGCCAGCTCGGCGGAGAAGAACGTGCCCGGCAGGCTCTGCGCCACCGCCCGCCGGAACAGTCCTCGGGCTCTCGGCATCGCCAGCAGCGAGGCCACCGAGCCCGCTCCGGCCGACTCACCGAAGACCGTGACCTGGCCGGGGTCGCCGCCGAACGCCGCGATGTTCTCCCGCACCCACTCCAGGGCCGCCACCTGGTCCAGCAGGCCCCGGTTCGCCGGCGCGCCCTCCAGAAGGGCGAAGCCCTCCATGCCCACCCGGTAGTTGAAGGTGACCACGACGACGTCGCCGTCCCGGGCGATGCGCTGTGCGTCGTAGCCGGGCTGGCCGGCGTGGCCCATCTTGTACGAGCCGCCGTAGATCCACACCATGACCGGGCGGCCGGCGGACGGGTCCGGGCCGGGCGTCCACACGTTCACGGTCAGCCAGTCGTCACCGGTGGGGCCGGTCACCCCACCCCCCTGGACTCCCAAGTCCTGCGGAGGCGGGGGTCCGAAGGCGTACGCCTCCCGGGTGCCGTCCCAGGGCCGGGCCGGGCGCGGGGCCTGGAACCTGGCCTCGCCGACGGGGGGTTCGGCGAAGGGGATGCCGCGGAAGACCGCCAGACCGTCCTCGCGGCGGCCGCGCACCGCGCCGGAGGCGGTGCGCACCACAGGTCCGGCGGCCTCCGCCGCCCGGGCCCCGGACTCGCTCGTCGTCATGCTCGCTCCTCACTGGTCATCAGGGGAACGGACGGGAACGATCCCAAGTGCCCGGCGGACTCGGCCACTTCGGCTCAGCGTCAGCTCAGGGTCTTCAGCGCGGCCACGTCGTACGGCTTCAGCTCGTCGAAGCGGTCCGCGAGCACCTTCGCCGCCCACTCCGGGTCCTGGAGCAGCGCACGGCCGACGGCGACCATGTCGAACTCGTCCGCCTCCAGGCGGTCGAGCAGGTTGTCGATGCCCTTGACCGGGGAGCCCTCGCCCTGGAAGGCCTTGATGAAGTCGCCGTCGAGACCGACCGAGCCGACGCTGATGACCTGCTTGCCGGTGAGCTTCTTCGTCCAGCCCGCGAGGTTCAGGTCGGAGCCGTCGAACTCGGGCAGCCAGTAGCGGCGGGTGGAGGCGTGGAAGACGTCGACGCCGGCGGCGGCCAGCGGGGTGAGGATCGCCTCCAGCTCCTCGGGGGTCTCGGCGAGGCGGGCGCCGTAGTCCTGCTGCTTCCACTGCGAGAAGCGGAAGAGGACCGGGAACTCGGGGGAGACGGCCTCGCGGACCGCGGCGACGATCTCCGCCGCGAACTTGGTGCGGGCCACCGGGTCGCCGCCGTAGGCGTCGGTGCGGCGGTTGGTGCCGGCCCACAGGAACTGGTCGAGGAGGTAGCCGTGGGCGCCGTGCAGCTCGACGCCGTCGAAGCCGATGCGCTCGGCGTCGGCGGCGGCCTGGGCGAACGCGGCGACGACGTCGTCCAGGTCCTGCTGCGTCATGGTCTTGCCGGTGGGCTCGGCACCCTCGGTGACCAGGCCGGACGGGCCGACCGCGGGGGCGTGCGCGAACGGCGGCTCGCCCGCCTTGCGGACCATGCCGATGTGCCACAGCTGCGGCACGATCGTCCCGCCCGCCGCGTGCACGTCCTCAGCGACCTTCGCCCAGCCGGCCAGCTGCTCCTCGCCGTGGAACCGGGGCACACGGTCGCTCTGCCCGGCCGACTCGTGCCCGACGTACGTCCCCTCGGTGACGATGAGACCGACACCGGCGGCGGCACGGCGCGCGTAGTACGACCGCACGTCCTCGCCAGGGATGCCGCCCGGGGAGAACATGCGGGTCATCGGCGCCATCACGATCCGGTTGGGGACCGTGAGCCCGTTGAGGCTGATCGGGCGGGAGAGGATCTGGGCCGCGCGGGAGGCGGGAAGCGTCGTGTCGGTCACGTGGGGGCTCCTCGGGTGTTGCTCGGTCTGACCAGCTGGTATGTGCACACGCATTGTTACACCTCCTCAAAGAACCTCCTATGCGGTGCGGCACATTCCGAATCCGGGCTGCCCTCGTTGTGATCCCGGCCACGCCCGCCGGCCGTCAGGGCAGCTCGGCCGCCGGGCGTGAGCGGGCGCCCTGGTTCAGTCGCCGCACCTTTTCGCGCAGCACCTCGTCCGGCGCCACCTCCCCCAGCTCCTCGGGGGGACAGTCCCACTCCCGGCCGCCACCCACGGGCCGAAGCTGCACATAACCTCCTACGCGCGCCATTACCTCGCCGATCCGCCCGCTCCGTACGTCGACGGCGTACGTCCCGATCTCCCCGGTCACGCATCCCCGCCCGACCGCCGCAGCACCGCCGCCAGCCGCGAGGCCACACCCAGGTTGCAGCGGCCCAGGTCGACGAGGGCATAGGGGTGACCGTGGGCGCCGGTGACCGGGTCGATCCGCAGTGAGGGGAGGATGATCCCCACGTCGTGCAGGGCCGTGCGCAGTCGCTCTACGGCTTCCGCTGCGGAGCGGGCGGGTCGGTCGTCCGCCGTCATTTCCTTCGCATCCATTGCGCCAATTCCTCCACGGTGAGTGTTCGCTTTCAACACACAGCGTGGCCATCATGCCTCTAACCTGGCCAGATACGGCGCCCCAACAACCTCGTCTGTCGGACCGGGAGTTGCACATGGCAGGACCGAAGGATCTGGACCCGTCGTCATCGCCGCGCGCTTTGCTGGGTGCGGAGTTACGGCACGCTCGCGAGCGGAAGGGGCTGAGTCAGGCCGAGTTGGGGCAGAGACTGTTCGTGAGCGGGTCGTTCATCGGGCAGTTGGAGGCCGGGACGCGGCGGATGCAGCCGGAGTACGCGCGGATGCTGGACGAAATCCTGGAGACGGACGGCTTCTTCACACGGAACCGCGAGGCTGCGGCCAAGTCGAAGTATCAGCACCACTACGCAGACGTAGTGGAGGCCGAGGCTCTGGCCACGACGATCAGGCATTATGTTCCGCTCCTGATCCCCGGACTGCTCCAGACTCCCACGTACGCGCGGGCAGTGGACCAAGTGTGGGCCGCGATGACGCCGGAGGAGACCATCAAGGAGTGGGTGGAAGGCCGTTTGGAACGGGCCCGTCTGCTCGATCACCCAACAAAGCCCGTGTTGTGGGCGGTGCTTGACGAGGCGGCGCTGCGCCGGAAAGTCGGTAGCCCGGCGGTGATGGCAGAGGCACTGCGCCATGTCGCTGGCCTGGCCCGCCGGAACCGGATCGTCATGCAGGTGGTGCCGTTCAGCGCGGGCGCGCACACGGCGATGCAGGGTGCTCTGAAGCTGATGGAGTTCGAGGACGCCCCTCCGCTGGCCTACATGGAAGGGCTGAGCACCGGACGGCTGGAGGACGACCCGGCCACTGTCACCCGACTGAGGTTCGTGTACGACCTCCTCGTGGCGTCAGCGCTCTCGCAGGAGAAGTCCCTGGCGCTCATCGAGGCGTTGGCAGAGGATTACACCCATGAGGAACATCCCTGACCCCGGCCTGAGCACGGCCGTATGGATCAAGTCGAGCTACAGCGGTGGCGACGAAAACTGCCTCGAAGTCACCCACGACTTCCCCACCCTCATCCCCATCCGAGACTCGAAGAACCCCCAAGGACCGAAGCTCTTCTTCAGCTCGGTCACCTGGGCTGCCTTCACCTCTTCTCTCAAGTGACCGTTGGGGCCGGGTCCCGGCCGGGGTTCGCGAGCAACGGTCGGCTGCGAGGGGACCCTCGGCTGACGGGCGCGGTCGCGCCTCGCCAGCACGCCGGGCCGGCTTGGCGGCCTGCGGGCGAGTGGGGGAAGGAAACCGGCCGATGGACCTGAGTGGTGCGAATGGGCCGACCTCTGCCTCGTCTGACCTGCCTGACCAGGGCATTTGCCGGGGCTGGTGGCCCGAATGCACCAATCACTCGGTGAAGCGAGGCTGAAGTGGCCTGTGTGACGGGCGGGACTCGGAGGACAGGTGCATCGCCCCGCCCACCGGCCGCAAGCCGCCAACCCGGCCCGGCCTGCCCCAACCCAGCGTTCGCGCCCCACCCACCGGCGGCCAGCCGCTATGCCAGCCCGGCGTGCAGGCGAGGCGCGAACGCGCACCTCCGCCAACGGCACAAGCGCAGCCCGCCCAAGGGCCAACCCCGCCAAGCCGCCCACTGCTCCCCGGCCGCCCGCTCGCTTCTTCCCCGTGCTGGAGCGGACCAGGTCAAGGGTGGGCCGCAGGCCCATCGCCGAAGGCGACGCGCAGCGCCCTTGACGCGGGCCGTGGAAGCACGACAATCGCCGAGAAGCGGGCGGCCCGACGGTCACTGGCCAACTCCCGAGGCTCAGGCCTCGCATCCCCGCCCTGCGAGTTGACTTCACTACGCAGACTGACCGTATGCCGAAACCCCCACTGATCTCCGCGAGCGACGAGCTGGAGCGGTCCTCCGTCGTAGCCAACAACTCCATGAACCGGGAACGCGGGCTGACCGGAGTCAACAGCTACGCCCGCGAGTTGGGCTTCGATCCCGTTGCCCGGCTGGCCGGTCGTCCCGCTCCCTCCTGGCTGGACCTGTGCAGTGGTGAGGGCCGGGCCCTGCGGGAGGCGTCCGGTGCCCTGTCGAGGGACGCTGTGCTCACCGCCGTGGATCTCGTGGGGCCGCTCGCGCCCGGGGCGCCGACACCGCCCGTCCTGGAGGAGATCGTCGCCTCCGTTTCCTCTTGGGCGCCCTCACGGACGTACGACCTCATCACCTGCGTACACGGTCTCCACTACATCGGCGATCAGCTGGGGCTCGTCTGCCGGGCCGCCTCCTGGCTCGCTCCCGACGGGCTGTTCATCGCCCACTTCGACCCCGACTCCATCCGCTGGGTCGATGGCTCACCTGCCGGGCGGGCCGTTCTTTCCGCCCTCCGCGCCGCCGGGTTCCGCTACAGCTCCCGGCACCACCGCCTCACCCTCGATGGCGCCCGCGACATCCGACCGCCGTTCCGCTACGTCGGCGCCGATCCCTCCGCCGGGCCGAACTACACGGGTCAGCCCGCAGTGGGTTCCTATTACGCGGAGACCCGCGTCGGCTGAGCCCTGAAAACGCCCGAGGGCGGCACCCCCAGCCAGAAGCTGGGAGCACCGCCCTCGGTCCATAGGACAGGCGATCAACCGTCAGGTCGATCAGAAGTCCATGTCACCGCCCGGCATGCCGCCCGGAGCGGCCGCGGCGGCCTTCTCCGGCTTGTCGGCGATGACGGCCTCGGTGGTGAGGAACAGCGCGGCGATGGAGGCGGCGTTCTGCAGGGCAGAGCGGGTCACCTTCGCCGGGTCGATGATGCCCTCGGCGACCAGGTCGACGTACTCGCCGGTCGCGGCGTTCAGGCCGTGGCCCGGGGTCAGGTTGCGCACCTTCTCCACCACGACACCGCCCTCGAGGCCGGCGTTGACGGCGATCTGCTTCAGCGGGGCCTCCAGGGCCAGCTTCACAGCGGCGGCACCGGTGGCCTCGTCGCCCTCGAGCTCCAGCTTCTCGAAGACACCGGAGGTCTGCAGCAGGGCCACGCCACCACCGGCGACGATGCCCTCCTCGACGGCGGCCTTCGCGTTGCGGACGGCGTCCTCGATGCGGTGCTTGCGCTCCTTGAGCTCCACCTCGGTGGCGGCACCGGCCTTGATGACCGCGACACCGCCGGCGAGCTTCGCCAGGCGCTCCTGCAGCTTCTCGCGGTCGTAGTCGGAGTCGCTGTTCTCGATCTCGGCGCGGATCTGGTTCACGCGGCCGCCCACCTGCTCCGAGGAGCCGGCGCCGTCGACGATGGTGGTCTCGTCCTTGGTGATGACGACCTTGCGGGCGCGGCCCAGGAGGTCCAGGGTCGCGTTCTCCAGCTTGAGGCCGACCTCCTCGGAGATGACCTCGCCGCCCGTGAGGATGGCGATGTCGCCGAGCATGGCCTTGCGACGGTCACCGAAGCCCGGGGCCTTGACGGCGACGGACTTGAAGGTGCCGCGGATCTTGTTGACGACCAGGGTCGACAGGGCCTCGCCCTCGACGTCCTCGGCGATGATCAGCAGCGGCTTGCCCGACTGCATGACCTTCTCCAGCAGCGGGAGCAGGTCCTTGACCGAGGAGATCTTGGAGTTGGCGATGAGGATGTACGGGTCCTCGAGCGACGCCTCCATGCGCTCCATGTCGGTCGCGAAGTAGGCGGAGATGTAGCCCTTGTCGAAGCGCATGCCCTCGGTGAGCTCGAGCTCCAGACCGAAGGTGTTGCTCTCCTCGACGGTGATGACGCCTTCCTTGCCGACCTTGTCCATGGCCTCGGCGATCAGCTCGCCGATCTGGGTGTCGGCGGCGGAGATGGACGCGGTGGAGGCGATCTGCTCCTTGGTCTCGACGTCCTTCGCCTGCTCCAGCAGGGCGGCGGAGACGGCCTCGACGGCCTTCTCGATACCGCGCTTCAGGGCCATCGGGTTGGCACCGGCGGCGACGTTGCGGAGGCCTTCCTTGACCAGGGCCTGGGCCAGGACGGTCGCGGTCGTCGTGCCGTCACCGGCTACGTCGTCCGTCTTCTTCGCGACTTCCTTGACCAGCTCGGCGCCGATCTTCTCGAACGGGTCCTCGAGCTCGATCTCCTTGGCGATGGAGACACCGTCGTTGGTGATCGTGGGGGCGCCCCACTTCTTCTCGAGGACGACGTTGCGGCCCTTGGGGCCGAGCGTCACCTTCACGGCGTCCGCGAGCTGGTTCATGCCGCGCTCGAGGCCGCGCCGCGCCTCCTCGTCGAACGCGATGATCTTGGCCATGTGAAGTGGTCCCTCCAGGACTGGGGGTGATTCCTTCGGACCGCGCCCGCGCCCGCGACGGACGGCTCGCCGACCTGTGGTTCCTTGCCCCACCTGGCCTGCGGGCCTCACCGACCCGGTCCTTCTTGTCACTCTCACCTTCAGAGTGCTAACGCCAATGATTAGCACTCGGCACCCTCGAGTGCAAGCGCCTCGGGCATGC
Organism: Streptomyces sp. NPDC001450; assembly: GCF_053597295.1. NCBI lineage: Bacteria > Bacillati > Actinomycetota > Actinomycetes > Kitasatosporales > Streptomycetaceae > Streptomyces > Streptomyces sp. NPDC001450. Next base: position 57,082 of record NZ_JBSFHY010000001.1, on the reverse strand, counting down.
CGGAGGGGGCGCTCAGCCGCGCGCGAACAGGGGCGCCGGGCATGACGAAGGGCCCGTACCCCAGGAGGTACGGGCCCTTCGAAGATGAACAGAAGAACGTCGCTGTCAGCCGACGCGTGCTTCAGCTGGTCGCCAGCCGGACCATGTCCGCCTGCGGGCCCTTCTGGCCCTGCGAGATCTCGAAGTCGACCCGCTGCCCCTCTTCCAGGGTGCGGTAACCGTCCATCTGGATCGCGCTGTAGTGGACGAAAACATCCGCACCACCGTCGACCGCGATGAAGCCGTACCCCTTCTCCGCGTTGAACCACTTGACGGTGCCCTGAGCCATGCCTAACTCCCCTATTACTGGCCCTTGCACAGATCCACACTTCGCGGACCCGGGTCAGACCTCACCCCCCATTGGTCGGGGGCGTGCGCCGGAACGCGTCGACCGCGGCTGAATGTATCTGTCCAACTGCCGTCTGCAACAGGTCAATCGGACGAGAATTCTGGACGGGCCCGGTCCGGAATCTGCCGAGAATTCGTCCGAATTCAGGGCAAGTCGGGCTCCATAAAAGGCGTAAAAGCCGCATTCAACCCGTGCACTTTGGCTGCTTCTCACCGGGGCGTACGGCATGATTCCGGGGCTTGCGACCCGCAGACCCGGCACGCGTTCCCCAACTGTACCGCGCTCAATCACGCAGAATGGCCCCCTCCGCTTCTCTCACGGAGGAGGCCATTCGATGAACATTCAGTAACCGCGGTTACCGAAGGTAATGGTCCGCTTTTGATCAGCCGCCGGCGACGGCGGGAATGATGGAGACTCCGGCACCGTCCGGGGTCGCCGTCTCCAGCCCCTGCTCGAAGCGGACGTCGTCGTCGTTGACGTACACGTTGACGAAGCGGCGCAGCTTGCCCTGGTCGTCGAGAACGCGGGCCGCGATGCCCGTGTGGTTCTTCTCCAGGTCCTCGATGACCTCGGCGAGGGTCGCACCCTCGGCGGCGACCTCGGCCTGGCCACCGGTGTAGGTGCGCAGGATGGTGGGGATGCGAACGGTCACGCTCATGCGAGGCCAGCCTCTCGGAAGGAGTCCAGGGTCGGGCGGATGGTGGCGGTGAGCCCCGTGCCGGCCACCGCGTCGAGGGTCTTGAGGCCGTCACCGGTGTTGAGGACGACCGTCGTCAGCGTCGGGTCCAGCACACCGTTCTCGATCAGCTTCTGCGTCACGCCGACCGTCACACCGCCGGCGGTCTCCGCGAAGATGCCCTCGGTCCGGGCCAGCAGCCTGATCGCGTCCACGACCTGCTCGTCGGTCACGTCCTCCACCGCGCCACCGGTACGGCGGGCGATGTCGAGGACGTACGGGCCGTCGGCCGGGTTGCCGATCGCCAGGGACTTGGCGATGGTGTTCGGCTTCTGCGGGCGGACCACGTCGTGACCGGCCTTGAAGGCGGTGGACACCGGCGAGCAGCCCTCGGCCTGGGCACCGAAGATCTTGTACGGCCTGTCCTCGACGAGCCCGAGCTTGATCAGCTCCTGCAGACCCTTGTCGATCTTCGTCAGCTGGGAGCCGGAGGCGATCGGGACCACGAGCTGGTCCGGGAGCCGCCAGCCGAGCTGCTCGCAGATCTCGTACGCCAGGGTCTTCGAGCCCTCCGCGTAGTACGGCCGCAGGTTGACGTTGACGAAGCCCCAGCCCTCGCCGGCCGGGTCACCGATCAGCTCGGAGCAGAACCGGTTCACGTCGTCGTAGTTGCCCTCGATCCCGACCAGCTCGCCGCCGTAGACCGCGGCCATGACGACCTTGCCCTGCTCCAGGTCGTGCGGGATGAACACGCAGGAGCGGAAGCCGGCGCGGGCGGCGGCGGCGCCGACGGCACCGGCGAGGTTGCCGGTCGAGGAGCAGGAGAGCGTGGTGAAGCCGAAGGCGCGCGCGGCCTCCAGGGCCTGGGCCACCACCCGGTCCTTGAAGGAGTGCGTCGGGTTGCCGGAGTCGTCCTTCACGTACAGCCCGCCGGTGACGCCCAGCTCGCGGGCCAGGTTGTCGGCCTTGACGAGCTTGGTCCAGCCCGGGTTGATGTTGGGCTTGTCGGCCACGTCGGCGGGGACGGGCAGCAGCGGCGCGTAACGCCAGATGTTCGCGGGGCCGGACTCGATGCGCCCCCGCAGCTCTTCGGTGTCGTACGCGGAGAAGTCGTAGGCGATCTCCAGCGGGCCGAAACACTCCTCGCAGGCGAACACCGGCCCGAGGGGCACCCGGTGACCGCACTCGCGACAGCTCAGGGCCGCGGCGGGGCCGAGGTCTACGGTGGGATTGCTGGTGCTTGCAACAGTCTGCACAGCCATGGAGGCGAGGCCCTTTCTCCTCATCTTCCTCACGACGCATCTCGCCGTGAGACGGATTTGGCACCTTCCCTAGCCGGGAGCCTCGCTGGAGAACGAGAACCGACTGGAGGGTTGCCGGGGCTTCATCGGGCCGTGTCCCTCTGCCCCTCTGGATGAGCTGTATGTGGTTGTCAACGCCCGTTGACCCCGACATGCGATGGTCACCGGCGTTGTTCAAGACTGTAACCGAAGGCCAGGACAGTTGAGATAGTCGTCCGAACCGCGAGATGGATCACACGGTCACCCCATGTGATCACGACAGTGAGGAGCCGCAGACCGTGCTGGAAGAAGTCGAGCGCTGGCTGGCCACCCGCTCCTGGTCCGTGACCGATCGTCCGCTCCACCGGATACTCGCCGCCAAGCAGCGCACCGGTCAGTCCGTCTCCGTCGTCCTGCCCGCGCTGAACGAGGAGAAGACGGTCGGCGACATCGTCGCGATCATCCGTCACGACCTCATGCAGCAGGTCCCGCTCGTCGACGAGATCGTCGTCGTCGACTCCGGGTCCACCGACCACACCTCCGAGGTCGCCGCCTCCGCGGGCGCGCGGGTCGTCCACCGCGACGAGATCCTCCCGCGCATCCCGGCCGTCCCCGGCAAGGGCGAGGTGCTGTGGCGCTCCCTGCTGGTGACCAGCGGGGACATCATCTGCTTCATCGACGCCGACCTGAAGGAGTTCTCCTCCGACTTCGTCTCCGGCATCGTCGGCCCCCTGCTCACCGAACCGGGCGTCGACCTGGTCAAGGCGATGTACGACCGCCCGCTCGGCGCTGAGCTGGATTCGCTCGCCTCCGGCAGGACGGCCGGGCAGGGCGGCCGGGTCACCGAACTCATGGCCCGCCCGCTGCTGAACATGCACTGGCCGCAGCTGGCCGGTTTCGTGCAGCCGCTCGGCGGCGAGTACGCGGCCCGCCGCTCGCTGCTCGAACAGCTCCCCTTCCCGGTCGGCTACGGCGTCGAGCTGGGCATGCTGGTCGACGCCCTGCACCTGGTGGGCCTGGACGCCCTCGCCCAGGTCGACGTCGGCGTGCGCAAGCACCGCCACCAGGACGGCCAGGCGCTCGGCCGGATGGCCGCGGCGATCTACCGCACGGCACAGCTCAGGCTCGCCCGCGGGCACCTGATCCGGCCGTCGCTGACCCAGTTCGAGCGGGGCGAGGACGGGTTCGAGCCACGCACCTACTCGGTGGACACCGAGGAGCGGCCGCCGATGGCGGAGATCGCGGAGTACGCGGCGCGCCGGGTGGCGTGAGGGGCGCACGAAAACGGCTGTATACAGCCCCCTTCCGGGGCAGACCGTACGTTTGAGCGTTTCCGGGCCGGGCTAGGTTGAGGACCATGGCTTCCGCGCACACTGCTGATGTGCTGGTCGCGTCCAACCGCGGCCCGGTTTCGTACGAGGTGCACGAGGACGGCTCGCTGCTCGCCAAACGGGGCGGCGGCGGGCTGGTCTCGGGGCTGTCGGCCATCGGGCCGAACCACAATGCGGTGTGGGTGTGCGCCGCGCTGGGCGGCGGCGACCGCGAGGCGGTACGGCGCGCGGGCGGCGGGCTGCTGCCGGCCGAGGAGACCGGCGGGCAGCGGGTGCGGATGCTCGGCATCGACCCGACCGTGTTCTCCGACGCGTACAACGGCATCGCCAACTCGGTGCTGTGGTTCGTCCACCACATGCTGTACCAGACCCCGCTGGAGCCGGTCTTCGACGCGGAGTTCCGGCGGCAGTGGGCGTCGTACGAGGCGTACAACCGCGCCTTCGCCGAGGCGCTGGCCGAGGAGGCGGCGGAGGGCGCCGCGGTGCTCGTCCAGGACTACCACCTGGCCCTCGCCCCCCGGATGCTCCGCCGGCTCCGCCCCGACCTGCGCATCGGCCACTTCTCGCACACCCCGTGGGCCCCGCCGGACTACTTCCGCCTGCTGCCGGACGACATCGCGGCCGAGCTGCTGACCGGCATCCTGGGCGCGGACCGGGCCGCGTTCCTGACCCGGCGGTGGGCGGACGCGTTCACCGACTGCTGTCACGCGGTGCTGGGCCCCGGCATCCCGTCCGGGACCCGGATCGGTGTGCACGGGCTCGGAGCGGACGCGGACTTCCTGCGCGAGCGGGCGCACCGGCCGGACGTGGACGCACGGATGGCCGCGCTGCGGGAGGAGATCGGCGAGGGACGCCGGACGATCGTGCGGGTGGACCGCACCGAGCTGTCCAAGAACATCGTGCGCGGCCTGCTGGCGTACCGGCAGCTGCTGGAGGACCACCCCGAGTGGCGCGAACGGGTGGTCCATCTCGCGTTCGCCTACCCGTCCCGGCAGGACCTCCCCGTCTACCGGGAGTACACGGCCGAGGTGCAGCGGGTCGCTGAGACGATCAACTCCGTGTACGGGACGGCGGGTTGGACCCCCGTCGTGCTGCACGTCAAGGACGACTTCGCCCGCTCCCTGGCCGCGTACCGGCTCGCGGACGTGGCGCTGGTCAACCCGATCCGGGACGGCATGAACCTGGTCGCCAAGGAGGTGCCGGTCGTCTCCGACGAGGGGTGCGCGCTGGTGCTGTCGCGGGAGGCGGGGGCGTGCGAGGAGCTGGGCGAGGACGCGATCGTGGTGAACCCGTACGACATCGGGGGGACCGCGAGGGCGTTGCACGAGGCGCTGAGCCTGCCGGCGGGTGAGCGGGCGGAACGCTCGAAGAGGCTGGCCGTGGCCGCTACGGCGTTGCCGCCTGCTCAGTGGTTCCTGGATCAGCTGGGTGCACTGGAGCGGTAGCGGGTCAGGGCATGTGTGCCGCCAGGGCGCGTAGGAGGGCTACGACTCCCTCCGGGCCGTCCACCACCACGTCCGCCCGTTCCGCCAGTTCCGTGACCTCCGTGCTGCCACTGCAGACCAGGAGGCCGGGGACGCCGTCGGAGCGGAGTTCGTCGACGGCCGCGTAGGCGGGGAGGTCGCCGAGGTCGTCGCCGGCGTAGAGGACGGACTCGGCGCCGGTGGCGCGGACGTGGTCGAGGAGGGCGACGCCCTTGTCCATGCCCGGCGGGCGGAGTTCGAGGACCAGCCGGCCGGGCTCGACGATCAGGCCGTGCCGGGTGGCGAGGTCGGCGAGGGGGCCGCGCAGGGCCTCGAACGCGGCCTGCGGGTCGTCGGCACGGCGGGTGTGGACGGCGACGGCGCGCCCCTTCTCCTCGATCCAGGTGCCGTGCCCGGCGCCGACGCGCTCCAGGAGGCCCGGGAGCTCGGCGCGGACCGCGGCGACGCCGGGGTGGGGTGGGGGTGCGGTGACCGTGTTCGTCGCGGCGTCCCAGCGTTCGGCGCCGTAGTGGCCGAGGACGACGAGGTGTTCCAGGCCGGGGGTGCCTGCGAAGCCGCCGTGCCGTACCGCCACCTCGGCGGGTCTGCCGGTGACCACGGCCACGGAGGCGACCTTGGGGGCGAGGGTGGCCAGTGCGGGGACGGCGTCGGGGTGGGCTCGGGCCTGCTCGGGGTCTTCGACGATCGGGGAGAGTGTGCCGTCGAAGTCGAGTCCGATCACTGCTGAGCGGGGCTTTGCGAGCAGCGCCTGCAGTCCATCCCGGCCGGCCTTGGTCGCCGGGGTCGGCAGAAGGTCCATACCGCGACAGTATCCAGCGCAGGGGCTGGTCACTCCTGGGGCTCCGCCCCAGACCCCGCCAGGGGCTCCGCCCCTGGACCCCGTTTCCCACCGCCCACCCGACTCGGTCGGCTGAGAAGGCGCCCTGGCCGGCTGGGGTGGGTGGGGAAAGGCTGGGTGAGTCGGCGCCCAGCTCAAGTGCGTCGGCGCCGGGTCCCGGGGGTCAGCGTTCGGAGCGGCGTGCCTCCCGGACTCGGCGCAGGCGGTTCACCGTCACCGGGTCCACGGCCAGTGCCCTCTCGTCGTCCAGTAGGGCGTTGAGGAGCTGGTAGTAGCGGACCGGGGCAAGGCCCAGTTCCTCGCGGATGGCTCGTTCCTTCGCGCCGGGGCCGGGGAAGGGCCGGCGCTCCAGCGCGAGGATGGCCTTTTCGCGGGTGCCCAGTTCCATGTGGGCCACCGTAACGCCGGGCACCGACAGCCGGGTCAGCTCACGTCGCTGCTGTCCGCCTCGGTCGCCGTCGCCTGGAGGCGGGTCAGGACACCGACGGGGCTGCCGCCGGGGGCGACCGCCTGGCCGATCTCCTTCTTCACGGCCGCGCTGACCGCCGCCCAGGAGGTCTTGCCGACGGGGTACAGCTCGGAGATCGGAAGCTGGTCGAGGAAGGGGTGCAGGTCCTTGTCGGGGGCGGAGTCCGACTCGGTCATGGTGTTGGACGCGGAGCCCGTGACCGGGAGGAGTCCGTACTCGCGGGAGAACGCCAGGACGTTCTTCTGCTCGTAGACGAAGTCGAGGAAGTCGCCTATCTGCTCGGCGTGCCCGCGCTGCTTGAAGCCCATCATCCAGTCGGAGACACCCATCGCGGCCTTGGCCTTGCCGGTGCGGCCCGGCATCGGGACCATGCCGAACTGCACACCCTTCCTGGCGGCCTGCTGGATCAGCGTGGGATGCCCGTTGAGCATGCCGACCTGGCCGTCGGCGAAGGCGGCGAAGGCGTCCGCGCGGTTGAGCTTGCCGGGGGCGACCGGACCGGTCAGGCCCTTGCCGACCAGGTCGTCCTTGAGCCAGGTGAAGGTCTGGACGTTCTGCGCCGAGTCGATGGTGTAGGTGCCGATGTCGTCGGTGTAGCCGTCGCCGCCGCTCAGCAGCCACTGCATGGTCTCGGCCTGCGCCTCCTCGGAGCCCAGCGGCAGCGCGTAGGGGTACTTCACCCCCTTGTCCTTGAGCGCCTTCGCGTCGGCGGCCAGCTCGCTCCAGGTGGTGGGCGGGGTGATGCCGGCCTGGGCGAAGAGGGTCTTGTTGTAGAAGAGCACCCGCGTGGAGGCGGCGAACGGGATGCCGTACTGCACGTGCTTCCACTCGCCCGCGTCGGAGAGCTGGGAGAGGAAGTCGGCCTGGGTGCGGATGGAGAGCAGGTCGGAGGCCTGGTAGAGCTTGCCCGCGGCCGCGTAGTCGGCGTAGGCGCCGATCTGGGCCAGGTCGGGTGCGTCTTTGGAGTCGACCATCTCCTTGACCTTGCGGTCGACGTCGTTCCAGGAGTAGACGCTGACCTCGACCTTCACACCGGAGTGCTGGGCCTCGTACGCCTCGGCCAGCTTGTCCCAGTACTTCTTCGAGCTGTTCGCCGGGGAGTCGCCGTAGTCGGCCGCGACCAGTCTGAGGGTCACGTCGGAGGAGCCCGTACTCCCGCAGCCGCCGAGGACCGCCGTCATGCTCAGTGCGGACACCACCGCGATCGTTCCTGCCGTACGCCGACGCACCGTCAAAGCCCCAACCCTGCTGTCTGACCGTTCAATATGTGGACACATAAGGTCTACACCACGTGAGTGGACTAGACCTCTTGTGGGTCCGCGGGCCACACTGTCCCCCGTGAGACATGTCATCGCCCTGGACGTGGGCGGTACCGGGATGAAGGCGGCCCTCGTCGGAGACGACGGCGCGCTTCTGCACCGCGCCCGCCGCGCGACGGGCCGTGAGCGCGGGCCCGAGGCGGTGGTCGAGACCATCCTCGACTTCGCCACGGAACTGCGCGCGTACGGCGTGGAGCACTACGGCGAACCGGCCGCCGCGGCCGGCCTCGCGGTCCCCGGCATCGTCGACGAGGAGCACGGCATCGCCGTCTACGCGGCCAACCTCGGCTGGCGGGACGTACCCCTGCGCGCCCTGCTCGCCGACCGGCTCGGCGTACCCGTGGCGCTCGGCCACGACGTGCGCACCGGCGGGCTCGCCGAGGGCCGGATCGGCGCGGGCAAGGGCGCCGACCGGTTCCTGTTCGTGCCGCTGGGCACCGGCATCGCCGGCGCCATCGGCGTGGACGGGCGGGTGGAGGCGGGCGCGCACGGCTTCGCCGGCGAGATCGGCCATGTCGTCGTACGGCCCGGCGGGACCCCGTGCCCCTGCGGCCAGCGCGGCTGCCTGGAGCGGTACGCCTCCGCGTCCGCGGTCAGCGAGGCGTGGACGGCGGCCTGCGGGGACCCGGAAGCGGACGCGGCCGACTGCGCGAAGGCCGTCGCGTCCGGTGACCCGAACGCTGTCCGGGTCTGGCAGGAGGCGGTGGACGCGCTGGCCGACGGACTGGTCACCGCGCTCACCCTGCTGGACCCGCGCACGCTGATCATCGGTGGCGGCCTGGCCGAGGCGGGGGAAGTGTTGTTCCAACCGCTCAGGGACGCCGTCCGGCAGCGGGTCACCTTCCAGAAACTGCCGGCCATCGTCCCCGCCGCCCTCGGCGACACGGCCGGCTGCCTGGGCGCGGGTCTCCTCGCCCGGGATCTCCTCGACTCCACCGACCCTACGGAGGTAACCGCCTGATGGCTCCCAGCTTGGTTCTCACAGGTGCTCGGGTGGTGCTGCCCACCGGTGTGGTGGCCGACGGGCGTGTGGTCGTGGAGGGCACGAAGCTCGCGGGCGAGGCTCCCGAGAACGCCGACGTGCTGGACGTGACCGGCCACTGGCTGGTCCCCGGCTTCGTGGACATCCACAACCACGGCGGCGGCGGAGCCTCCTTCTCCGGCACGGTGGACGACGTGCTGTCGGCCATCCGCACACACCGCCTGCACGGCACCACGACCCTGGTCGCCTCCACCGTCACCGACGAGATGGACCTGCTGGTGCGGCAGGCGGGGCTGCTGAGCGAGCTGGCCGAGCAGGGCGACATCGCCGGTATCCACTTCGAGGGGCCGTTCATCTCGCCGTGCCGCAAGGGCGCGCACTCCGAGGAGCTGCTGCGCGACCCGGACCCGGCCGAGGTCCGCAAGCTGATCGACGCGGGGCGCGGCAAGGCGAAGATGGTCACCCTGGCCACCGAGCTGCCGGGCGGCATCGACTCCGTACGGCTGCTCGCCGAGCACGGTGTGATTGCCGCCATCGGCCACACGGACGCCACCTACGAGCAGACGGTCGAGGCCATCGACGCGGGCGCCACGGTCGCCACCCACCTCTTCAACGCCATGCCCACTCTGGGCCACCGCTCCCCTGGCCCGATCGCCGCCCTGCTGGAGGACGAGCGGGTGACGGTCGAGCTGATCAACGACGGCACCCACCTCCACCCCGCCGCGCTGGAGCTGGCGTTCCATCACGCGGGTGCCTCCCGGGTCGCGTTCATCACCGACGCGATGGACGCGGCCGGCATCGGCGACGGCCGCTACATGCTCGGCCCGCTGGAGGTCGAGGTCAGCGAGGGTGTGGCCCGTCTGGTGGAGGGCGGCTCGATCGCGGGTTCCACGCTCACCCTGGACCGCGCGTTCAAGCGGGCGGTGACCATCGACAAGCTGCCGGTGGAAGACGCGGTCGCCGCTCTTTCGGCCAACCCGGCCCGTCTGCTGGGCCTCTCCGACCACATCGGCTCCCTGGAACCCGGCAAGGACGCGGACGTGGTGCTGCTGGACGCGAACTTCGACCTGAAGGGCGTGCTGCGCAGGGGTGAATGGGTGGTGGCGCCCCAACTGCCCTGATCCGTTCTCCTCTTCGCCAGCCGGCGGCCGATCCTCGTACTGGGCCGGCCGCCGTCTGTTTGGCATGATCGGGGCCCCGGTACCGATGGCGTAAGGACTTCGAGGGAGGTCGGCCCGGGTGATCCTCACGGTCACACTGAACACCGCTCTCGACATCACCTATCGCGTACGGTCCCTGCGGCCGCACGCCTCGCACCGCGTCTCGGACGTCATCGAGCGGCCGGGCGGCAAGGGCGTGAACGTGGCGCGGGTGCTGGCGGCCCTCGGACACGAGGTGACGGTCACCGGCTTCACGGGCGGCGCGACCGGCCAGGTGCTGCGCGAGCACCTGGCGGCCACGCCCGGCGTGACGGACGCCTTCGTCCCGGTCACCGGGCCGACCCGCCGCACGATCGCCGTCGTCGACGAGCGCTCCGGCGACACGACCCAGTTGAACGAACCGGGCCCGCAGATCTCCCCCACCGAGTGGGGCATCTTCCTGGACCGCTACGAGGAGTTGCTGGCCCGCTCCTGTGCAGTGGCCCTCTCCGGCAGCCTGCCACCGGGAGTACCGGTGGGCGCATACGCAGGCCTGATCCGCGCCGCCCGCGCCGCCGACGTCCCTGTCCTCCTGGACACCAGCGGTGAGCCTCTACGCCGCGGGGTGGCAGCCCGCCCCGACATCATCAAGCCCAACACCGAGGAACTGGCCGAACTCACTGGCTCCCAGGAGCCGTTGCGCGCCACCCAGGACGCCCGCCGCCGCGGCGCCCACGCGGTGGTCGCCTCCCTCGGCCCGGAAGGCCTGCTCGCAGCGACCCCCGAGGGCCGCTGGCGCGCCACCCCTCCGGCCCGCATCCACGGCAACCCGACCGGCGCGGGCGACTCGGCGGTGGCGGGCCTGCTGTCGGGCCTGGTGGAACACCTGCCGTGGCCGGAGCGCCTGACCCGCGCGGTCGCACTGTCGGCGGCGACCGTACGGGCGGCCGGGGCGGGCGAGTTCGACTCGGCGGCGTACGAGGAGTTGCGGGGGCGGGTCGCGGTGAGCGGGGTGGTCAGCGCGGCCTAGCTGTCCCGCTTGACCCGGCCCTTCTTCAGCCAGAGCTGGTCCAGCAGGACATCGCACGTGTCGCCGGGCTGGCAGGAGAGCGAGATGGTGTTCGGGCCCTTGTTCAGCGTCGGCCAGGCGTAGGTCTCCGTCCAGGCCTCCGCCGGGTCGGACTTGTGGGTGAAGTTGCCCAGGTTGAACTTGCCGCCGAAGGGCTTGCCGTTGACGGTGAGGGTCATTTTCTGATCCTCACCGGGGTTGTTGAACCGCGCGAAGATCGTGTACGCGCCCTGCTCGGGGACGTTGTTGAACGTCCAGGTCACCGAGGACCCGACCGTGTTCAGGCCGCCCACGTACACGCCCCCCGCCGCCTGCGCGCCCTTGACGTCCGACAACTTAGTCGCCCCGCCGGCCAGCTGCAGCGCGTTCGCGTCCGTCTTCGGCAGCTCCCCCGGAGCCGCCGAGCCGCTGCCGGACGGGCTCGGCTTGGTGTTCTGGGACTGGGCGGGGGACGCGCCTGCCTGGCTGCCGGACTTGTTGTCGTCCGAGTTGCCATTGAGCATCGCCATGCTGATGCCGATGACGACCGCGGCGACCACCGCGATCGCGCCGATCAGCAGGCCCTTGGTGTTCGGGCCGCTGCGGGCGGGGGCCGGAGGCCCGGGCCGGCTGCTCGTCGGGGCGCCGCCGGGGAGCGTCTCCGGGGCCTGGTAGTGGGCGTTCGGCTGGCCGTAGGCGCCCTGCTGCTGCGGGACGCCGGGCTGCGCCTGCGGCCCGCCGTACGTGCGCTCGCCGACCGAACGCACCCTGCTGACCGAGTTCGGGTAGCCGTACCCGCCGGACGGCGGCTGGGCTCCTCTGGCCTGACCGTCGGCGTACAGATAGCCGAACGGGTCGTCGTCCTCGGGCGTGCTCGGGCTGTTTTCGCCGGGCGTCATCCCTTGGTCTCCTCAGCAGGTGCGGGTGGATGCGGTACAGGTCTGGAATGGCGAGCCTACCCGCTCTGGCTGGCCCAAACGGGTGACTCGGACCGCATCAGCTCACTGACCTGCGGATCATCCGGCGCGCCGGTGCTGTTTGGGACGAGATCGTTTCTCTACGTACATCCGTTCGTCGGCTGACTTCAACACTTCGTCCGCAGTCATGCCGCAGTGTGCCCAGCCGATGCCGAAACTGGCGCCCACCCGGACGGCCCGTCCCTCGGCGCGGATGGGCTGGATGATCTCGTTGCGCAGGCGTACGGCGAGGTCCTGCGCGTCGGCCTTGCCGAGGCCGTCGGCGAGGATCACGAACTCGTCGCCGCCGAGGCGCGCCACGGTGTCGCCGTCGCGGACGCCCCGGGAGAGCCTGCGGGCGACCTCGATCAGGACCGCGTCGCCCGCGTTGTGACCGAAGCGGTCGTTGATCGACTTGAAGCCGTCCAGGTCGCAGAAGAGGACCGCGAGGCCCTTGGTGCCGTCGTCGTGGTCGTCCTCGGGGGCGACGGTGTGGACGTGGTGGTCGAAGCCGTCGTACGACTCCGCGCCCGGCGCGAAGTCGAAGCCGTGGCCGGCGGGGGTGTCGAAGGCGGGGTGGCCGTAGGCCGCGTCGAGGGACTCCAGGGCGCCGGCGTGGGTCGGGCGCTGACAGAGGCGTGCCGACAGGCGGGAGCGCAGCTCGGCGGAGTTCGGCAGCCCGGTGAGGGAGTCGTGGGAGGCGCGGTGGGCGAGCTGCAGCTCGCGGCGCTTGCGCTCCTCGATGTCCTCGACGTGGGTGAGCAGGAAGCGGGGCCCGTCGGCGGCGTCCGCGACGACCGAGTTGCGCAGGGACACCCACACGTACGTGCCGTCGCGACGGCCGAGGCGGAGTTCCGCACGGCCGCCTTCGGCGGATGTCCTGAGCAGGGTGCCGATGTCCTCGGGGTGGACGAGGTCGGAGAAGGAGTAGCGGCGCATCGCGGAGGCGGGGCGGCCCAGCAGGCGGCACAGGGCGTCGTTGGTGCGCAGGATCCGGCCGTGCTGGTCGCCGCCCATCTCGGCGATCGCCATGCCGGACGGGGCGTACTCGAACGCCTGCCTGAAGCTCTCCTCACTGGCTCGCAGCGCCTGCTGCTCGCGCTCCAGGCGGACCAGGGCGCGCTGCATGTTGGAGCGCAGACGCGCGTTGCTGATCGCGATGGCGGCCTGGAAGGCGTACATCTGGAGGGCCTCGCGGCCCCAGGCGCCGGGGTGGCGGCCGTTGCGCGGCCGGTCGACGGATATGACGCCGAGCAGCTCACCGGAGGAGCCGCCCTGCACGCCGGGCGTGTACATGGGCGCGAAGAGCCGGTCGGAGGGGTGCCACTCGTCCTCGAAGCGGGGCGCGGGCCCGTCGGTGTACCACTGCGGGACGTCGTCGTCGTCCAGCACCCAGCCCTCGGTGTGCGGTATGAACACCAGGTCGCCCCACTGCTCGCCCATGCTCAGCCGGCGCAGCCAGGATTCACGGGAGCCGACCCGGCCGGTGATCAGGGCCTCGGCGGCGGGGTTGCCGGAGAAGGCGGCGACGACGAGGTCGCCGTCGGGGCGTACAAGGTTGACGCACGCCATCTCGTACCCGAGAGCGTTCACCGCGCCGTCGGAGACGGTCTGCAGTGTGTCCGCCAGGCTGCGTGCCGTGTTCATGTCGGCCATGACCTGGTGCAGCTGCCGCAGGGACGCAAGACGGACATACGGCTCCGACTCGGTCTCCATGCTCGCCCTCCCCCCGAGACCTCGCAGCGAATCAAGGGTTGTCTTCGGCGCTTCTTTACCCCGGTGGTTCTTGTCGTGTTCTTAGCTTCCCGCCACTGAATCACAGCGCGCTGCTCACTCGGTACACAGGGTCAACAATTCCTGCCCCTTGTGACTCAAGTCACAGAAGAACGTGAACAATTGAGTAGAGTTTCGGCGTTTTCCCTGTGCGTTTACCGAACGCGGGCTTTGCCAGTGTGTTCACATGATGCGCACACCACCGGCCGCCCATGGTCCCTGAGTCCTAGGACCCGATTCGGCCCAGGGCCCGATGCGGCACGCACGGGGCGGAGATTAGCGTCTCCGGCGTGCTGACCACTCCCTCACTCACCGCCACACCAGCTTCCGGGCATGCTGAGGGGGTGAGCAACGACGAGTTCCGGGCCGCGATGTCCCGGCTGGCCGCGGGCGTGGTCCTGGTGACCGCGCAGGAGCCGCCGCTGGACCCGGACGACCCTACCGCGCCGGGCGGCGAGGACGTCGGCATGACCGCCACGGCCTTCATGTCCGTCTCGCTGGACCCGCCGCTGGTGCTGGTCAGCCTGCGCACGGGCGCCCGCATGGACGACCTGCTCGACGAGCAGCCGCTGTGGGCCGTCTCGGTCCTCGCCGAGAGCCAGCGCCACGTCGCCGGCCGCTTCGCCATGAAGGGCCGCATCAGCGACCGTCTGCTCTTCGAGGGCCTCCCCCACGTCCGCGGGGAGGTCTCCGGCGCCCCGCTGGTGGGCGGCGCGCTGGCCACCCTGGAGTGCCGCACCGAACAGCGGGTGACGGCCGGGGACCACACACTCGTCATCGGCCGGGTGCTGACCGCGCGGGTGCCGGGCGCGGAGGGCGGTCCGCTGCTGTATTTCCGGGGCCGCTACCGGCAGTTGGGGTAATCGGGCGCACCGGAATTCCGTGGTGTTGCCGTGAACACCTTCGCTTAATGTGCACGGATGACCGCTCGTCACGAAGAGATGCCCCCGGGAATACCGAAGCCGTTCTCGGCCCGAAGCCGCTCTCGGCCCGGAGGGGCTAGGACCAGTCGCGGCCGGACCTTCCCCGCTTGGTGTCCGAGCGCTGCTTCTTCTCCCGCAGCCGGCGTTCGTTGATGCCGCGCGGGATGCGGGTCGGTCTGCGGGGCTTGGGCGGGGGTGCGGTGGCCTCGGCGAGGAGGGCGGCGAGGCGTACGGCGGCTGTCTCGCGGTTGCGCCACTGGGAGCGGTGCTCGGAGGAGCGTACGACCACGACCCCGTCGACCAGCCGCCCGGCCAGCCGCTGCAGCGCCCGCTCCTTCCACACCTCGGGAAGCGCCTCGGTGGCCGCGAGGTCGAAGCGCAGCTCCACCTGCGAGTCACTGGTGTTCACGTGCTGCCCGCCGGGCCCGGAGGATCTGGAGAAACGCCACGTCAGCTCGGCCTCGGGAAGCGAGACCGAGCCGCGGATGAGGTAGGGCCCGGACATGCATCCCATGTTCCCGCTCCAGCCCGCCTCACGTCACCCGGTTTTCCCTTTGGGTAAAAACGGTAAAGGGATCCGGAACCATCGGGACCCCCCTCGACGTTCTCCCCGGTGACGGTAGCTTCGTCGGCACAGAAACCTAAAAGGGAAGGGACTCCCAATCATGGCTGTAAGCCTGTCCAAGGGTGGCAACGTCTCGCTCACCAAGGAGGCTCCGGGCCTGACCGCCGTCACCGTGGGCCTCGGCTGGGACGTCCGCACCACCACCGGCACGGACTTCGACCTGGACGCCTCCGCCATCGCGGTGAACACGCAGGGCAAGGTGTACTCCGACGCCCACTTCGTGTTCTTCAACAACAAGCAGACCCCGGACAACTCCATCGTCCACACGGGCGACAACCGCACCGGCGAGGGCGCGGGCGACGACGAGGCGATCAACGTCAACCTGGCCGCGCTCCCGGCCGACGTCGACAAGATCGTGTTCCCGGTCTCCATCTACGACGCCGAGAACCGCGGCCAGAACTTCGGCCAGGTCCGCAACGCCTACATCCGCATCGTCAACCAGGCCGGCGGCGCCGAGATCGCCCGCTACGACCTCTCCGAGGACGCCGCCACCGAGACGGCCATGATCTTCGGCGAGCTGTACCGCAACGGCGCGGAGTGGAAGTTCCGCGCGGTGGGCCAGGGCTACGCCTCGGGTCTGGTGGGCATCGCCCAGGACTTCGGCGTGAACGTCTGACGGACGCAAGACGCTTCGCTGAGCGGGAGCCCCTGGCTGTGGTGCGCTGCGGCCGGGGCTCCGGCGTCCGGGTCAGTTCCCGGACGCGTACGGCACGAAGGCCGCCCAGGCGGTCGGGGCGAGGACGCTGCAGAACCCGGGCAGTGACCGCACTGATCTGCTCGCCACACCAGCCGGTGTGCATGTGGATCTCTCGTGCGGAAAACGCCCGGCGTCAAAAAGGGCGCCGCGGATAGGATCTACGTGATCGTTGGCGACCTGCACGGAAGGGGGCTGCGCGTGCTGCCGGAGGCTTTGGTGGGGCTGGCGACAGCCGGCGGAACCGCGGTGGTGCAAGCCGCCGGTACGGAGGCATGGGCGGCGTTCCGTCAGCGCGTGGCCACCTGGTTCGGGCGCGGGGACGCCGGGCGGGAGTCCGGTGAGCTGGCGCGCCTGGACCAGACGGCGGCCGACCTCGCGACCGCGGAGCCGGGGAGCGCCGACGGCGGCGCGTCGGCGGAGCGGATCCGTATCCGGCAGGAGGCCCTTTGGCAGGCCCGGTTCGAGAATCTGCTGGAGAGCCTCACGGAGGCCGAACGGGAGCGGGCTGCCACCGAGTTGCGGGCGCTGCTCGACGGGCGCAGGCCACCCGGGACGGCGGCCGGGGACGGCGGGCTCGCCGTCGGCGGGGACCTGAACATCAGCGCGGAGAACGGCTCTGTGGCCGCCGGGGTGATCCACGGGGGAGTGCAGATGAGCCCCCCTCCACCGCCGGCTCCGTCCCAGGGCTGAACGGACCGGCTGACGACACCAGCCCTCACTTCTCCTCAACCATCCCTCCCTCATCGCCGCCGTACGTCGTCCAGGCCAGTCACCACGGCATGGCCGTCGGGCACGCCGACCAGGTCTCGTACTACGCCAACTCCCGTCCTCCGGCGTCCTGGCCGCTCCAGGTGGGAGTGATTCCAGGTGAGGCACGCTGCTTCCGGCCGCGCCCCGCGCTCGACGAACGCGCCTCACTCGCCGAGCGTTGCACGGTGCTTGTCGGTACCGCGGGCGTGGGCAAGACACAGCAGGCCGCCAGGCTCGCACGCGCCGCCTGGCAGGAGGGGCGAGTCGACCTGCTCCTGTGGGTCACGGCCGCCGACCGCGATGCTGTCGTCGCCGGGTACGCCCAGGCCATCGCCGAGATCACCGGGTCGGACGCGGCGGGCGGCTCGAGTGCGGCCGCTGCCGAACAGGCGGCGCAGGCGTTCCTCGCCTGGCTGCGGCCCGGTGCCGAGGGGTCGCGACGGCGTTGGCTGATCGTGCTCGACGACGTGGCCGACCCCGAGGACCTAAGAGGTCTGTGGCCGCCGGAGAACCCGGGCGGCCAGGTGCTGATCACGTCCCGGCGCCGGGACGTGGCGCAGCCGGGCCTGAACCGCGTGGTGGTCCCGGTGGACGGATTCACGCCGGGCGAGGCGACGACGTATCTCTCCGAGGTGCTGACCGCATACGGCCGCGAGCCGGGTCCGGTCGGCGACCTGGGCGCCCTCGGCCATGAGTTGGGTTACCTGCCGCTGGCGCTCGCCCAGGCGGCAGCCCATCTCGCCGGCGCGGGACAGGACTGTGGCACCTACCTCGGCCTGCTGCGCGAGTACGACCTGCTGGGCGGGCCGGACGAGTGGAGCGGGGTCCGTCGGGGGTGCCCGCTCGCCGGACTCCTGCCGGGGCCGGGCGCGTTGCCCGACGGGCAGGGCGTCGCAGTGACCGAGGCGTGGCGGTCGTTGCTCGACCGGGCCGACCGGCTGCCCCCGGCCAACCTGGCGCGCCCCCTGCTCCAGGTGGCGTCGCTGCTGCCTGTGGAGGGGGCGCCGGAGTCCGTCTTCACCAGCCGGGCCTGCGCCGAGTACGTCCAGCAGCACCGCGCCGCCCCGGTGCCGGGGCAGTTGCCGCGAGGCGAGGACATCACGGCGGCGCTGGGCGTCCTGGACCGGCTGGGGCTGATCGACCACGCACCCCGCGGTTCGGGCGATCCGTACCGGGCAGTGCGCGTGCATCCGGTGCTGCAGCGGTCGGTACGCGAGGGACTGTCCGCCGACCGCATCCGGGGGCTGGCCCGGACGGTCGCGTCGGCGTGGGTCGAGGCCGCCGACACGCACGGCGCGGATCCCGCCTTCGTCCCGGTGCTCGCCGGCGCCGCCGACGTGCTGCGCGCACACGCCGCAGCCGCGCTCTGGTCACCGTTCGCCCCTCCTGCAACCGGCGTATTGGGTGTGTCCCTCAACGAACTGTTCGGGGACCCGCACCCCGACACCCACGAGTTGCTGTTCCGCACGGGCGAACTCCACGGCACAACAGGCCGGTCAGCGGCTCGGGCCCGGGACTACTTCGAGTGGTTGGCCGGTGAGGTGCTGCGCCGCCAGGGCCCCGACTCCCCGAGCCTCGAAGCCGCCCGCGCCCGGCAGGCTCACTGGCAGGGCGAGTCCGGCGACGCGCACGGGGCCGTGGCGGCGTACGCCGCGCTCCTCGACCAGCAGAGCCGCGTGTTCGGCCCCCACCACGCGCGTACGTTCGCCACCCGGGCGGCGCTGGGCCGCTGGCGCGAGGCGGCGGGTGATGCGGCCGGGGCGGCGGCGGCGTACGCCGAGTTGCTCCCGCTGCAGCAGCGGACGTTCGGCACGGACTCCCCCTGGGCCTTGGACACCTGTGCCGAGCTCGCCCGCCTGAAAGGCGAATCGGGGGACGCGTACGGGGCGGCGACGGTGTACGAGACGCTGTTGAACGACCTGATCCGCGTACTGGGCGGCCGCGGCGACCTTCAGCCGCGGGTCGGGCCGTACGGGAACGAGGCGACTGTTCGCTCCAACTGGCTCAAGGTCTTCGCCGCTCACCACGGTCACGCCCACTGGCGCGGCCGGGCCGGAGACGCTGCCGGGGCGGCGGTCTCGTTCACGCACCTGCTGAACGAGCAGATCCGCGTCCTCGACCCGGATCATCCTGACGTACGGGCCACTCGTGAGGAGTTGGCGCACTGGCAGGAGCGCGCCAGGAAGCGATGAGCGTTCGGTTCGCGCGACAGGTTCGGTCTCACAGCGGTTCGCCCTGTCCCGAGTCCTACCAGCCCGTCGGCCGGTAATAACCCAGCACGGCGGACAGTTGGGCGAACCACTCCCCCAGCCGCGCCCTCGGCTTCGCCTCGACCACGCACTCGTAGAACCGGCCGTCCGGGAGGACCACCGCCACCATCAGGGCCTTGCCGGACGGGCTCGCCTTGTAGTGGACGCTGCGGATCTCCTGCCAGGGGAAGTCGACGGACATGCCGTGGTCCTCGAAGGCCACACCCTGGGTGTCGACCACGATCGAGTTGTGGCGGTCGACCGCCATGAACTCCGGGCCATTGGCCTGCGGTGGGGGTGCGGCCGGGGTGTAGGCGTACTGGGGCGGCGGGGGGCCGAAGCCCGGCTGAGCGGTGGCCGGCGGGAGCGGTGGCTGTTGGCCGTAGGCGGGCTGTTGGCCGTAGGCGGGCTGTTGGCCGTAGGCGGGCTGTTGGCCGTAGGCGGGCTGGTTGCCGTAGGCGGGCTGGTTGCCGTACGGCGGTGGCTGGGTCGTCATCGTCTTCCGTCTCCCCGAACATGGTGTGGCTCCTGCGGAAATCTATCCAGCACCCCGGTGACCCCAGAAGCGGCCGGTCAGTGGATAGGGTCCCGTCATGCTCCTCGAACGGCTCTCGTCGACCGACGGCTCCCTCCCCGCCGAGCTGCTCACCGAGCTCACCGCCCTGTACGCCTCCAACCGCGAGTTCCATGCGCTCAGCGGCGACTTCCCCGACCCGGACGACGTACGGCCCGAGCAGGTGGCGGCCGCGCTGGCCGACGAGTTGGCGCATCCGGACGTCGAGGTGTTGCTCGCCCGCAGCGAGGGGCGGGTGGCCGGGATCGTGATCACGCTCGCGCGGCACCCCGACCCGGCCGACCCGGACCCGTGGATCGGGCTGCTGATGGTCGACGCGGCCGAGCAGGGGAAGGGGTACGGCCGGCGGGTCGCCACGCTGGTCGAGGAGCGCTTCCGCGCCGCCGGGCGCCGAGCCGTTCGGCTCGCCGTCCTGGACAACAACCCCAAGGGGCTGGCCTTCTGGACCGCCCTCGGCTACGAGGTCATCGACCACCGCCCCGACCGCGCCCACGGCCGCCCCTGCGCCGTGCTGCGCAAGGTACTGCGGACACCCCGGCAGGCGGCCCGCGTCGCCGTCGTGGACCCCGAAGGCGCGGTGCTCCTCTTCCGCTACGACAACGTCGAGGTCGGCGTCCACTGGGCCCTGCCCGGCGGCGGCCTGGAGGCGGACGAGGGGCCGATCGAGGGCGCCCTGCGGGAGCTGGCCGAGGAGACAGGCTGGACCGACCTGAAGCCGGGTCCCCTCCTGTGCACCTGGGAGCACGACTTCACGCACTCGGGCACCCCCGTCCGCCAGCACGAGCACATCTATGTCACCCACGGCCCCCACCGCGAACCGGCCGGCCCCGCCCTCGCCGCCGCGCACGCCGCCGACGGCATCCTCACCTGGCGCTGGTGGAGCAGGCGGGAGCTGGCCGAGGAGGCCGAGCCGGTGTGGCCGCCGGACCTCGCACGGCTGCTGGACGAGTGGGAAGGCTGAGCGGTCTGTGGCGTGGGGAGCGCCGTGTCACCTGCCTGACCAAGTACCGGCCGGCGTACGAGGACATGCACCGGGTCTCCCTGCTGAAGCTGCTCGAGGTGTTCGCCGCCGGTGATCCGGCGCTGCGCACACCGGAGTTGCAGGGACACCGGCTCCGGCATGCGAAGGCCGTGTGGACGGCGCGGGCCGCGATGCGGGCGGAGCCGGCGCGCGAGGTGTGACGCTGCGGGCGTCAAAAGCGCTGGATCTAAGGGGAGTTGTGTTCTGATCCCCCATGTCCGCATATCGGATGCCAGGCCACGTCTTTCGGATACAAACACGTAAAGTCTTGTCGGCGGCCTGTCAAACAGGCCGTTCTTGATGTCACTCTCTCCTCGCCGCCGCAACTCTGTGCATCCCCTGTGTCCCGCCTGCGTCTCCAACCCCACGGAGACCAGCCTGAAGGAGATCGAGTGAGACAGCAGCCCCACGCTCCCCGCAAGACCGCCGTGCGCGCCGCCGCCCTGGTCGGCTCGGCCGCCATGGTCGTCCTCGCGCTGCAGAACGGCGCCGCCACCGCCGCCCCCACGCACACCCCCGGCGCCACGGCCCTCCCGCTCGGCGTCACGGCCCGCGCCGCCGCCATCGAGTCGGCTCAGCGGCACGCCGGTGCGGCGGCCCGGGAGCTCGGCCTCGGCGCCAAGGAGAAGCTGGTCGTCCGGGACGTGGTGAAGGACGTGGACGGTACCGTCCACACCCGTTACGAGCGGACGTACGCCGGGCTCCCCGTCCTCGGCGGCGACCTGGTCACCCACGTGGCGAAGAACGGTTCCCTCAAGGGCGTCGACAAGGCGGTCAAGGCGCGGATATCCGTGCCGACCACCACCGCGGCCGTCTCCCCCGCGAGCGCGAAGAAGACCGCCCTCAAGGCCGCCGACACCGCCAAGGCCACCGCCTCGACCTCCCGCAAGGTCGTCTGGGCGGCCGGTGCCAAGCCGGTCCTCGCCTACGAGTCCGTCGTCAAGGGCCTCCAGCACGACGGCACCCCGAGCGAGCTGCACGTCATCACCGACGCGCAGAGCGGCAAGAAGCTCTACTCCTACGAGGGCATCGACACCGGCACGGGCACGAGCCAGTACAGCGGCACGGTCACGATCGGCACCACCGCCTCCGGCTCCGGCGGCTACGACCTCATCGACGGCGGCCGCGGTGGCCACAAGACGTACGACCTGAACGGCGGCACGTCCGGCACCGGCACCCTCTTCCACGACGCCGACGACGTCTGGGGCGACGGCACCGTCACCAACCGCCAGACCGCCGCCGTCGACGCCGCCTACGGCGCCGCCGTCACCTGGGACTTCTACAAGTCCGCGTTCAACCGCAACGGCATCGCGGGCGACGGCAAGGCCGCCTACTCCCGCGTCCACTACGGCAACGCCTACGTCAACGCCTTCTGGGACGACAACTGCTTCTGCATGACGTACGGCGACGGCACGAACAACGCCGACCCGCTGACCTCGCTCGACGTCGCCGGGCACGAGATGAGCCACGGTCTGACCGCGGCCACGGCGAAGCTCAACTACCGCAGCGAGTCCGGCGGTCTGAACGAGGCCACCTCCGACATCTTCGGCACGTCGGTCGAGTTCTTCGCGAACAACTCCTCCGACCCCGGTGACTACCTCATCGGCGAGAAGATCGACATCAACGGCAACGGCACCCCGCTGCGCTACATGGACAAGCCCAGCAAGGACGGCCGCTCCGCCGACTACTGGTCGAAGTCGGTCGGCCGCCTCGACGTGCACTACTCGTCGGGCGTCGCCAACCACTTCTTCTACCTGCTGAGCGAGGGCAGCGGCGCCAAGACGATCAACGGCGTCTCCTACAACTCCCCGACCTACGACGGCTCCACGGTCACCGGCATCGGCCGGGCCAAGGCCGACCAGATCTGGTACAAGGCCCTG
This sequence comes from Streptomyces sp. NPDC001450, assembly GCF_053597295.1. Lineage (NCBI taxonomy): Bacteria > Bacillati > Actinomycetota > Actinomycetes > Kitasatosporales > Streptomycetaceae > Streptomyces > Streptomyces sp. NPDC001450. The sequence continues at coordinate 34,680 of NZ_JBSFHY010000001.1, read as the reverse complement.
AGCACGTACTTCACGTCGACGACCAACTACGCGGGCGCCCGCACCGGCACCCTGCAGGCCGCCGCCGACCTGTACGGCTCGGGCAGCGCGGAGTACAACGCGGTGGCTGCGGCCTGGAAGGCCGTGAACGTCAACTAAGCGGGGTCACGGCGATGAGAGCCGGGCCGCCCGTCACGGGTGGTCCGGCTTTCCGTCGCCGTACAGCCAGTCCTTCCAGATCTCGCCGAAGTCCTTGTCCGGGGCCTTCTTCTCCACGTACGCGGTGAAGTCGGCCGTGTCGGCGGTGCCGTAGCGGTGCGCGGCGGCCCAGCCCTGGATGATGTCGTAGAAGGTGTCGTCGCCGACCTTCTGGCGGATCTTCTGCAGGACCATCGCGCCGCGCTCGTAGACCGGGCTGTCGGAGATGTGCGCGACGCTGGAGGGCTTGGCCGGCGGGAAGGCCCAGATCTCCTCGTGGTCGCCCTCGTACAGGTCGTTGAAGGTCTGCTGGGCGCTCTTGCCGCCGAAGTCCTCCGCGTACAGCCACTCGGCGTACGTCGCGAAGCCCTCGTTGAGCCACATGTCCCGCCAGCTCTTCGGGGTGACCGAGTCGCCGTACCACTGGTGGGCGAGTTCGTGCACGAGCGTGCTGGTGTCGAACTGGTCGGCGGGGAAGACGGGCCGGGTCTGGGTCTCCAGGGCGTAGCCGGCGTCGCCCGGGCGGTCGACGATCGCGCCGGTGGAGGAGAACGGGTACGGCCCGAAGTTGGTCTCCTCCCAGTCGATGATCTCGGGGATCTTCGCGAGCACCTTCGCGCTGTCCTCGGCCTGGGTGGGGTCGACCGCGGTGAGGACGGGCAGGCCGTGCGGGCCCGTGGTGCGGGTGATGTCGTAGTGCCCGATGGCGACGGTGGCGAGGTAGCTGGCCATGGGCTGGGCGGAGTGCCAGGCGAAGGTGGTCCGGCCGCCCTCGGTGCGCTGACTGGTCAGCTCTCCGTTGGAGACGGCCTGGAGGCCCTTCGGGACGGTGACCGTGATGTCGTACGTCGCCTTGTCCGAGGGGTGGTTGTTGCTGGGGAACCAGGCCATGGCGCCGACGGGCTCGCCGAGGGCGAGCGCGCCGTCGGCGGTGCGCAGCCAGCCCTCCTCGGAGCCGTCGGGGTCGGTGAGGGTCTTCGGTTCGCCCGCGTAGCGGACGGTGGTGCTGAACGTCTCGCCCTTGTCGAGGTCGTCGTGGGGCCGGACGGTGAGTTCCTGGCCGGCCCGGTTCCAGCGGGCGGGCCTGCCCTCGACGGTGACCGAGTCGACGTCCAGTCCGGCGAGGTCGAGGTCGAAGGCGGACAGGTCCTTCGTGGCGCGGGCGGTGATGACGGCCTTGCCGGTGAGGTGGCGGCTGCCGGGGCTGTAGTCGAGGGTGAGGGCGTAGTGGGTGACGTCGTAGCCGCCGTTGCCCGCCTTCGGGAAGTACGGATCGCGCACACCGGAGGCCCCCGGGGTGCCGTGGACCCCGCCGTCGCACGCGGTGCCGGTGAGGGCGAGAGCGAGCAGGGCTGCGACCGCCGGGACAAGGCGCGCGGATCTGGACATGTCAGTGATCTTAGGCGGGCGGACCGCACCGGAGCAGGGGCGGGGCGGTCGTCGTGACACCATCTCTTCCGTGCTCGACATCGGCTACGCCCTCTCCAACCGCTTCCCGGACCCGCCGCAGACCGACTACCGCCGCGCGGACGTCCACGCGCTGCGGCACGACCTGTTCTGCGGGGACGTCTATCTCGCGGACACCGAGTCGGACCGGGAGCTGTCCACAGCCTGGGGATGGGTGCCGGTGCTTGACTTCGCGTGGGCGCTGTGCGACATCGTGGAGCAGCTGGACCGGGACCCCATGGGCTCCCGCGCCTCCCGGCCGCAGCACGCGGAGCTGGACTTCACCGAGTCCACCGACCGCATGCTGTTCGAGCGCCGCTTCGGCTGGGTGGACGTCGAGGCCGACTGGATGCCGGCCGAGGAGGCCCCGCTCACCTTCTCCCACACCGAACTGCGCCGCGAGGCCCGGGACTTCCTGCACGACCTCCTCGCCGACCTGACCGACCTGCACGAGGACCTGGCGGAGAACCCGGCGATCTGGACGCTCCAGGCGCGCTTCCCCCGCCTGCCCTGAGCGCTCAGCCCTCCACCCGGATCCCCAGCTCCCCCGCCAGTACCGGCGCCAGGTCGAGCAGCTGCCCGGTGCTGATCACCGCGCCCGACAGCCGGTCCAGACCCCGGACGATCTCCAGCGGAGCAGCCCCGCGCAGGTCCACGTCCTTCAGGGTCGCGCCGCTGAAGTCGGCCTCCTTCAGGGCGCAGTCGAGGAACTCGACCCGCTCCAGGTGGGCGCCCGCGAAGTCCGGTTCGACCAGGACGCAGGAGTCGAAGACCACGTCCTTGAGGCGGGCCTCGCGCAGGTTCAGGTAGTCGATCTTGCCGCCGCGGATCACGACCCGCTCCAGGACGGCGCCGTGGAGCTGGGTGCCGCCGAGGCGGGGGTCGATCAGTTCGACGTCGCGGAGCGTGGACTCGGCGAGGTGGGTGCCGACGCCCCGCAGGCCGGTGAGGACCGAGTCCAGGAAGCGGGCCCGGCCCAGTGCCGTCTCGTCCACCGCGCAGCCCGTCAGCGCGCAGTCCATGAAGCGGGCGCCCGCGCCGTCCTGCCGGGCCAGGTCCGCCTCCCGGAACTCCAGCCCGTCGTAGTCGCCGTCCGGCGCCAACTCGCCGTCCGTCCAGGCCTCCAGGGGCGGCAGCCGCAGCTCCGGCCGCCGTGCGCCCTTGATCCCCGCCTTGTGCGTGCCCGTCGCTCTCCTCGCCATGGCCCCATGCTGCACCCGGCCACTGACAATGCGCCTGAGCTGCGGACATCGGATCCACGCCGGGCCGATGTCACATTTCGGGGCCCTGTTCAGTCGTATGTACGGAAGGTGAATCGACCCGAGGGAGAGCGCACCCCATGCATCGCATCACCGTCGTCGGCGGCGGCTTCGCCGGGCTCACCGCCGCCATCACCGCCGCCGAGGCAGGCGCCGAGGTCACCGTGTACGAGGCCCACCACACCCTGGGCGGCCGGGCCCGCACCGCCGAGGCGCCGTACCGGACGAACGAGGGTCCGCACGCCCTCTACAACGGCGGCCCGCACTGGACGTGGCTCAGGCAACGGGACCTGATCGGGCCGCTCGCCCCGCTCCCGCCCCTGGAGGCGGCCCGGCTGCGGCTGCGTCACCACGGCGCCCTGCGCCGCACCCCGCCCTTCGCCCTGCTCAAGCTGCTGCGCCCCAGCATCCGCCAGGCTCCCGTCGACACCGACTTCCTCAGCTGGGCGACCGGTATCGCCGGCGAGGAGGGCGCCCGGGCGGCGGCGAACTACTCCGCCGTCGCCCTCTTCCACCACGACCCGGGCGCCCTGTCCGCCGCCTTCGTGCAGGAGCGGCTGCGCCGGGCCACCAAGCTGCCACCGGAGGCGCAGTATCCACGCGGCGGCTGGGCTAGCCTCATCGACCGGATGGCCGCGCGGGCCTGGAAACTCGGCGTGCGGATCGAGACGCTGTCCCGCGTCGACACCCTGCCGACCGACACGCCCGTGGTCGTCGCCACCTCCCTGCCCGCCGCCCGGCGGCTGCTCGGCGACGACTCGCTGACCTGGACCGGCGGCCGTACCGTCCTGCTCGACCTCGCCCTGCGCACCCGGCGCGGGGACGCCTTCGCCGTCTCCGACCTGGACGCACCCGGCTGGATCGAGCGGTTCACGGCACAGGACCGGACCCTCGCCCCGGCCGGCGAGCAGCTGATCCAGGGGCAGATCCCGATCGGGCCCGGCGAGGTGCGCGCGGACGGTCTCACCCGGGCCGAGGAGCTGCTCGACCTGGCCTTCGAGGGGTGGCGGGAGCGGGTCACCTGGCGGCGGGAGTCCGTGGCGGACGGTCGTACGGGGGCCGTGGACCTGCCGGGGACCAGCTGGCGGGACCGGCCCTCCGTCGACCGCGGCGACGGCGTCTACCTGGCCGGCGACCAGGTGGCGGCGCCGGGCGTGCTGTCGGAGGTTTCCTTCAACAGCGCGGTCACGGCGGTGTCGCTGATCCTCGGCCGGACCGTCCTTGACCTCAAGCATGCTTGAGGTTGAAGAGTGGCCTCCGGAGACGGAGACACGATCACCGGGGGGGTCCCATGCACGCCGTGCGCCTGTACGCCTTCGGGCCGGCCGAGAACCTGACCTACGAGGAGGCCGCGGACCCGGTCCCGGGGCCGGGCGAGGTGCGGATCGCCGTGGCGGCGGCCGGGGTGCACCTCCTCGACACGGCCCTGCGCGAGGGGCAGCAGGGCCCGCTGCCCGAACCGCCCACGCTGCCGACCGTCCCCGGCCGTGAGGTCGCGGGGATCGTGGACGCCGTCGGCGACGGTGTGGAGGAGGCGTGGCTCGGCCGGCGGGTGGTCGCCCACCTGGGCTTCGCGCCCGGAGGGTACGCCGAACTCTCCGTCACCGGCGCCGAACACCTGCACGAGATCCCGGAAGGACTGGGCTTCGCCGAGGCCGTCGCCATGATCGGGACAGGGCGTACGGCGCTGGGGATCGCGCAGTTCGCCGAGCCGGGGCCGGGCGACGTGGTCGTCGTACCGGCGGCCGCCGGCGGCATCGGCACCCTGCTCGTGCAGTACGCCAAGAACGCCGGAGCGACAGTGATCGGCCTCGCGGGCGGGGCGGAGAAGACCGCCCGCGTGCAAGCCAATGGCGCCGATCTCGCCGTCGACTACAACGACTCCGCCTGGCCGGCCAAGGTCCGCGCGCACCTCGGTGGGCACGCGGGCGAGCCGAAGGGGCGCGCCGCGCGGATGGAGGGGCCCGCCACGATCGTCTACGACGGCGTCGGCGGCGCGGTCGCCCGGGAGGCGGTGGCGCTGCTCGGGCCCGGTGGCCGGCATCTCGTCTTCGGCTGGTCGGCGGAGGGCATCGGGGCGGGCGCCCGGGGCCACTTCGTCGACGGGCTCTCCGAGTCGGTCCTGGGCCCGGCGATGCTGCAGAAGGCCGGCGGCCTGCGCGCCCTCGAACTGCGCGCCCTCACCGAGGCCGGCCAGGGCCGCCTGCGCCCGGCCGTCACCCGTTTCCCACTCTCCGAGGCGGCCGCCGCGCACCGGGCGCTGGAGAACCGCGGCACGATCGGAAAGGTGGTGCTGGAGCCATGAGGCACAAGCACGACAAGACCCCGCACGCAGATGCGATACGCCCTGATTCATGGTCTTCTGGCCAGATGAGCAGCGGCCGAAAGGGTGAAGCCCCGTCGGCGACAGCCGGAACCGAAGCAGCCGATCCCCGCCGGTGGTGGGGGCTGGTCGTCATCGCTCTCGCCCAGCTGATGGTGGTGCTGGACGCGACGATCGTGAACATCGCACTGCCCTCGGCGCAGCGCGACCTGGGCATGTCCGACGGCAACCGGCAGTGGGTCATCACCGCCTACACCCTCGCCTTCGGCGGACTCCTGCTGCTCGGCGGCCGGATCGCCGACCTCGTCGGCCGTAAACGGACCTTCGTCATCGGGCTCGTCGGCTTCGCGGCCGCCTCCGCGCTCGGCGGCGCGGCCACCGGCCCCGGCATGCTCTTCGGCGCCCGCGCCCTGCAGGGCGTCTTCGCCGCCGTCCTCGCGCCCTCCGCGCTGAGCCTGCTGACCACGACCTTCACCGACCCGCGCGAACGCAGCAAGGCCTTCGGCATCTACGGCGCCCTGGCCGGCAGCGGCTCGGCGATCGGGTTCATCGTCGGCGGTCTGCTCACCGAGTACCTGAACTGGCGCTGGTGCCTGTACGTCAACGTGCCCATCGCGATCGCCGCGGTCCTCGGCGCCTTCGCCCTGCTGCACGACCGCCCCGGCCGTACCGACGCCCGCCTCGACGTACCCGGCGTCCTGCTCGGCTGCGGCGGACTCGTCGCGATCGTCTACGGCTTCAGCGAGGCCGAGCCGCGCGGCTGGACCGACCCGCTGGTGCTCGGCCTCTTCGCGGGCGGTGTCGTCCTGCTCGCCACCTTCGTCTGGTGGCAGACCCGCGCCCCGAGCCCGCTGCTCCCGCTGCACATCGTCAAGGACCGCAACCGCGCGGGCTGCTTCCTGACCATGATGCTCGCGGTGATCGGCATGTTCGGGCTGTTCCTGTTCATGACCTACTACCTCCAGGTCATCCTCGGCTACTCGCCGGTCAAGGCGGGCCTGGCCTTCCTTCCGCTGACGGTGGCGATCGTCACTGGTTCGACCCAGATATCGGCCCGCCTGCTGCACCGGGTGGCTCCGCGCGTGCTCATGGTGCCCGGCATGCTCCTCGCCACCTCCGGCCTGCTTCTGCTGACCCGGATGACCGTCGGCTCCTCCTACACCACCGAGATCCTGCCCGCCCTGCTCCTGATGGGCCTCGGCATGGGCCTGACCTTCATGCCGGTGTTCGCCACCGCGACCGCCGGCGTCCCCGCGCACGACTCCGGCGTCACCTCGGCCACCGTCAACACCTCCCAGCAGGTGGGCGGCTCGATCGGTACGGCCCTGCTCAACACCATCGCCACCACCAGCAGCACCGCCTACATCGCCGCTCACCTGCACAACCCGGCCGACAAGGCCACCGTGGTCCCGGAGGGCGTGGTGCACGGCTACACGGTCGCCATCTGGTGGGCCGCCGGCGTCATGCTCCTCGCCGGACTGGTCGCGGGCCTGATGGTCACGGCCAAGGCACCCGGCCACGGCGCACGGGCCGGGGCGCGGGTGGCGGAGTCGGCGGTCTGAGCCGCCGCGCATCGCGCCGCGAACGTCGAGGGGGAGGGTGGCCGGCGGCCACCCTCCCCCTCCCCCGTGGTCCGTCCGGCGGGTCAGCCGGTGACCGCCTTGGTCGGCGCGCTCGTCGCGGAGCCGTCCTGGTGTCCGGTGCGGTGGGCGATCACCTTCACGGTGATCTTCTAGCCCTTCTGGGCCGCCTTCAGCACCAGCGAGGACCCGGTCGCCCCCTGGCCGCCGGGCTCCAGGTGCCGTTCGTCGTCTTCAGCGTCCTGCCGACCTTCGCCGTGCCGCTGATCACCGGCGGCTTGGTCGCCTTCGGCGCGTCACCCTTGGCGACGGTCACCGCGGGCGAGGCCGCTCCTGGCGGCGGTGACGCTCACGGTGAGCTTCTCGCCGACCAGGGACGCCCGGATCGTGTACGACGGCGCGGTCGCCCCGGAGATGTCCTTGCCGTCGGCCTTCCACTGGTAGCCGTACGACGACGGGGCCTGAGACCAGGCGCCGGGTCGAGGGGTGACCTTGGCGCCGGTCCTGGCGGTACCGGTGACCTCGGGCGGGGCCGTGTTCTGCAGCCGGGGCTGCTCGGTCACGGTGAACGAGCCGCGCTGGTACTCACAGCACCCTGTGAACACGCTGACGTTCCAACTGCCCGGGGCCGCGCCGGTCAGGTCGAGCGTGGCCGTCACCGAGCGGTTGTCGGCGGCGACCGAGTCCGCCTTCGCGCTGATGGTCCGGCCCGTCCGGCTCAGCCGGGTGGTGAGGTGCCCGCCGAGGGCAGGTCGCACCAGCCCTCGACCCGGTACTCGGTGTCGTAGCAGTCGAGTTGGTTGCCGTCGGCGGCGGTGACCTGCGCGTACAGGACACGGCTGTCGTCCTTCAGGGACACCAGGTGCAGGCCCGGCGCGTCGGCGGTGAAGGTGAAGCAGGCGGCGCCGTCGGCCGGGACGCTCGCCTTGGCGGCGGCGTCGCCCTGCCGGACAAGAAATTCCCCCTGGATGGTCGGTAGTTGAGGCGACGGCCGCACGCAGGTGCGACACGGCCTCAGCGAGTCTCCAGGGGCCCGGGGACCCTTGATGCCTCAGCGGCGCCCCGCCACCCGGTCCGCGATCTGTGCCAGGCGGGAGGACTCCGTGCCCGGGTGGAGGAGTTCACGCCGGTCGGCGGCGCGGTAGGTGGCGTACATGCCCTGGACGCCGAGCCAGCGGAAGGGTTCCGGCTCCCACTTGCGGACCTTGTGGTTCACCCAGGGCAGGTCGGTCAGCTCGGTGCGGCCGGCCTGGCCGGAGTCCTGCTGGACGAGGTCGCGCAGGGTGCGGGCGGCGAGGTTGGTGGTGGCCACGCCCGAGCCGACGTAGCCGCCCGCCCAGCCGAGGCCGGTGGCCCGGTCGAGGGTGACCGTGGCGCACCAGTCGCGCGGGACGCCGAGGACTCCGGACCACGCGTACGCGACGCGCACGCCCGTGAGGGCGGGGAAGAAGCGGGTCAGGATCTCCCGCAGGGCCTCGATCGTCTCCGGCTGGGTGCGGCCGTCGTTGTCGGTGCGCGAGCCGAAGCGGTACGGCACCCCGCGCCCGCCGAGCGCGATCCGCCCGTCGGCCGTGCGCTGCGCGTACATGTAGGCGTGCGCCATGTCGCCCAGCGTCTCCCGGCCGTCCCAGCCGACGGCCGCCCACTGCTCGTCGGTGAGCGGCTCGGTGGCGATCATCGAGGAGTTCATCGGCAGCCAGGTGCGCCGCTGGCCCTTCAGGGAGGCGGTGAAGCCCTCCGTGCAGCGCAGGATGTAGGGGGCGCGGACCGTGCCGTAGGGGGTCACGGCGTGCTTGGGGCGGATCTCGGTGACCGGGGTCGACTCGTGGATGGTGACGCCGAGCGCCTCCACGGCCGCCGCGAGGCCCTTCACCAGCTTCACCGGGTGCAGCCGGGCGCCGTGCGGGGTCCAGGTCGAGCCGACCGCGCCGGCCACCCTGATCCGCTCGGCGGTCTGCCGGGCGCCGTACAGCTCGCGGTCCTTCTCGCCGTACGACAGCTCGTGCTCGTGGAACGCCTTCAGCCGGGCCAACTGGGCGGGTGTGGTGGCCACTTCCAGCACGCCGCCGCGGTGCACGTCGGCGTCGATGCCCTCGGCCTCGGCGACCGCGACGACCTCGGCCACGGTGTCGTTCATCGCCTTCTGCAGCCGTACGGCGGCCTCGTGGCCGTGCAGCTTCGCGTACCGGTCACGGCCCGCGATGCCGTTGTACAGCCAGCCGCCGTTGCGGCCGGAGGCGCCGTAGCCGCAGAACTTCTGCTCCAGGACGGTGATGCGCAGGAAGGGTGCGGCCTGCTTCAGGTAGTACGCGGTCCACAGTCCCGTGTAGCCGCCGCCGACGATGACGACGTCGGCGGACGCGTCCCCGGACAGCGGCTCCCGCACCGCCGGGAGACCGTCGTCCGCGTACCAGAAGGAGATGCCGCCGTTGACGACACTTCTTGCCGTGCTGCTCATGTGCGGACGTTAACCGTTCCTGGAGACTGAGTGGAAGTGGGTCCTACGGGGCGAGGCACGCGCACGGCGGGGGAGCCGATGGGCAGCGAGGTTCGACAGGACGACGACGGCGCCGGCTTGGCGGAGCTGCGGAAGAAGGCGCAGGACGCCGTCCGGGAGGCCCGGCGGCTGCTGGACCTCCCGGGGAGCCGGCAGCAGCCCGCCGAGGCGTTCGGGCCGGTGGTCGAGCGGCTGGCCGACGCGGAGGCCGCGCTGGCCGAGCGGAACGAGCGGGATTTCCTCCCCGTCGTCGTCATGCACCTGGGCTTCGTGCTCGGCGCGCGCAGCCTGAGCAGGGGCGAAAGCGCGTCGTCCGGCTCCAGCGAGCGGACGGAGGCGCTACGGCGCCTGCGGTGGGCGGACACGGGGCCGCTGGACAACCTGCTCGTGGTGCAGGCCCGCATGATGCTGCTCTTCCTGCTCGTGCCCTGGATGCTGCCCCGCGCCGACGGCACCCGCACCGCACTTCAGGAAGCGCTGCTCTCCGCCGCCGACGATCGGGTGCTGACCGAGTCGTTGCGCCGGGACATCACGGAGGCCCTGGAGGTGGTCGACCGCCTCGCCGCGGCCCCGCCCGACCCGGAGTTCCACAAGCGGACCGCGGAGATCAGGAGGGACCTCGAGCTGATACTCACCCCCGGCTGGGCTTCCCCCGGCACGACGGCGGAGACGGCGGTGGAGGAGACGGCGGTGGCGGGGGTGGCGGCCGGCGAAGCAGCCGCCCCGGGTGCGGCCGCCGCACCCGACAGCGCCCGGGACACCGATGACCCCGATGAGGCCATCGCGCCCGAGGACGCGCTGCTCGACGCCGTCCGCGGCCTGGTGGCCCTGGCCGGCGCACGCAGCACGCCGCAGTTCACCCGCGTGCTGGTCTGGCTGAACGCCGAGTTGAGCTCCAAAGGCGGCAGTCGAAAGGGCGGCGGCGCAGACCTGGTGGACCCGGAAGCCGCGGCGCTGCTGCGCCAGGCCGGCGCCGGCAGCGCGGCCGGCACCGACGGCATCCGCCGCGCCGCCGACCTGGTGCTGCGGGCGCTGCGCGCGTTACCACCGGACGCACCCGAGCGGGCCCGGGTCGCCAGGCTCCACGCCTACCTGCTCGTCCTGGTGGAGACCATGGAGCCCGGTTCGGTCGACTTCGGCACGGTGGAGCGGCCCGAGCCGGAACCGGACGACGGCAGCGACGATCGCCTCGCCGAGTGGCCGATCGGCCTCCCCGTGGAGCCCGGCCTGTTCGAGTATCTCGGCCGCCATCTGCGGGACTTCGTCTCCCACCTCGGCATTCGCGAGCGGCGCTCCGCAGCCATGTACGACCGGTTGCTCGCCTACCGAACCGGCGATCCCGGCTACCTGGAGGACGCCGCCACCCTGCTCAAGGAGGCGCTCGACGCGAGCCCCGCGGACTCGTGGTGGGCCACGGCCCTGCGGGTGGAGCTGGCCGAGGTCGTGGAATCCGCCGCCTCGCGCGGCAACAGCCTCCACGACGCCGACGTCTCCCTGGCCGCCATGCGCGGGCTGGGCGCCAGCCTGGAACGCGAGGGCTCCCTGCCGCCCGACGCACCGTTGGCCCTCGACTTCGTGCTCTTTCTCGCCGACGGCGAGCTGCGGCACGCGGAGCGCACCGCAGACCACGAGGCGCTGCCGCGCCTGAGCGAGGAACTCCGTGGCCGGCACGCCGCCCTGCCGGCGGACAGCGAGTGGCGCGGCAAGGTGGCCGAGCGGTTGGGATGGCTCGACAAACTGCGTGCGGACACGCGGTCGGCCACTGAACGCGAGGCGCCCGGAGCGGCCGAGGCGGCAGACCCTGCCGACGAGCGAGCGGCCTTGGAACGCGACGTCGCCGAGATCCGCCGGGCGCTCGACCGGCCGGAGGCCTATCACGGGCAGGAGTACGACCTGCGCGCCCAACTCGGTCTGCGGCTGCAGGGCGCCGTTGTGCGTGGTGAGAAGGACCCGGCGCTGCTGGACGAGGCCATCACCCAGCTGACCCGCGTCCGCCAACTGCTCGCCGAAGGGCGTGGCGCGACCCGGCGCGTGGACGTCCTGAAGATTCTCGCCGAGGCCCACGTCATGCGCTCCGCCCGGCGCGGCCCGCAGGCCGCCGAGGACCTGCTGGCGTTCGTGCGGATCACCCGTGAGGCGCTGGCCGAACTGGCCGCCGAGGTCCTGCTCCAACTCGGCGCCGACCACGGTCTGTCGGCGGCCCTCAACGGTGCCCTGCTGACGCGGAGGCTGGCGTTCGTCGACTTCCGTCTCAGCCGGCCGGCCGACGCGGTGGCCGATCTGGAGATGGGGCGAGCCCTGGTGCTGCAGGCCGCCTTTGCCGCCCGAAGCATCCCCGACCTACTGGACGACGCCGGCCGGCCCGCCCTGGCCCGGCAGTGGCGCGCCCAGGTCCCCACGGACCCGCTGCGGTCCCGGGCCGGCGCCGCACCGCCCTCGTCGGCCGACGGCCCGCCGATCCCGAGCGCGCTGCGGCGCAGGGCATTGTCCGTGCTGGGCGTCCGCCCCGGTGCCGGGGAAGGGTCGGGCACCCGGCAGTTGGTGGGCGCCGCGGACGTGGCCCAGTTGACGGACGGTCTCGCCGCCACGGGCACGGACGCCCTGGTCTATCTGGTGCCCGGTGCCCCCGTGCCCAACGGCCCATGGCTCGGCCACGCGCTGATCCTGCGCCCGGGCGCAGGCCCCTTCATCCTTCCCCTGCCGGAGTTGAAGGCCCCGGGCAGCCCGCCGCTGGAGCGCTACCTCGACGCCGCGGCGGGACGCTCCCGGGCGCTCGCCGACCCGGACCTGCACTCTTCGTGGCGAGCCGCCTGGGAGGGACATTGGCAGGCAGCGCTGGGCGACCTGTGCGACTGGGCCTGGAAGGCGGTCATGGGCCCGGTGCTCGCGGCCGTACGCCCGCTGTCGGCGGCCCTGGGGCCGTACGCCCGGCTACCGAGGATCGTGCTGGTGCCCTGCGGCCAGCTCGGTGTAGTGCCGTGGCACGCCGCGCGCATCCGGGGTCTCGGCGAGCACGGTCACCGGTACGCCTGCCAGGAGGCCGTGTTCAGCTACGCCCCGTCCGGCACCCATTTCCTCGCCGCGGGCGCCCGTCGGCGCATGCCTCCCACCGCCGGGCGGCAGGTGCTCGTCGCCGACCCGGAGCTGACCCTCCCATGGGCCGAGGTGGAGACGGCGGCGCTGCGGGCCGGCTGCTACCCCGAGGCGCTCCGGTACGGCGAGTTCGTCACCACGGACGAGGTGCCGGACGCCGCGGGCACGCCGGATGAGCTGCTCGCCGTGCTGCCCGGCGGCGCGTCACCGGCGTCCGTGGTCCACCTGTCCTGCCACGCCGTCGCCGCGCCGCGCCCGACCGACTCCGCGCTGTGGCTGGCCGGCCCGCCCGGCGCGGGCGAGGACGCCGGCCGGCTCACCGTGGCCGGCATCCTCGACGGCGCGTACGGCCGCCGGCCGGACACCGCGGGCCCGCTGGTCGTGCTCAGCGCCTGCGAGACCGACCTGAGCACGCGCCACCACGACGAGGCACTGACCCTCGCCACCGCGCTGGTCACGGGCGGCGCCGCTGACGTGGTGGGGTCCCGCTGGGCCGTGCACGACAGTGCCACCGCCGTGATGATGGCCGTCTTCCACCACCACCTCACCGCCGCCGGGCTGGCCCCGCCCGACGCGCTGCGCGCGGCCCAGTTGTGGATGCTCAACCCGCACCGCAAGGTTCCGCGATCCCTCGACGGCCTCCTCCGCCGCGAGGCCACCCGCCCCGACCTCCACCGCCTGCAGCACTGGGCCGCCTTCACCCACCAGGGCAACCCGGCGTCCGCGGCGACGGGGTGAGGGCGGCTCGCCTCGCGTCAACCGGTGGCGATGCCCCGCAGGGCGGCCAGGGTCTCCTTCGGGTTCCATGCTCTTCCGCGGCCTCTGACCAGCGGATAGCACGCCAGCCCGATCAGTACGGACAGGAAGTGCCCGAAGTCGGTGAAGGTGCGGCTGGTGGCGAGCGGGACCGTGTAGATCGCGAGCAGGACCACCAGGTACAGGTACCGCCAGGGCGCCGCGATCCGGTAGGTGAGCACCGCCATCACCCCCGCCAGGGCGTAACTCACGCCGATGTCCAGGGTGTTGACCGCGGAGTGCGGGGCCATGCCGTCGTGGATCGCCTTCAGCAGGGCCAGCTCGCTGATCAGGGTGGCGAACACGTGGGCGGCCACGCACACCGCGAGCCAGCGCAGGGTGCCGAGCCAGCGTTCGGCCTGGGCGTGGAAGACGGTGTACAGGACGGCGTACGGCAGCCAGCGCCCGCCGTCGATCCACATCGCGCTGGTGATCAGCACCCGTACCGGGTTCTGCGACAGTTCGTGGATGTTGGTCGACCGCTGCCGCAGGAAGTCCTCCTCGAAGTCCGGCGACATGTGGTGCAGGGCGACGGTGGTGACGAACAGGATCAGCAGCCAGACATAGGTGCCCGGGGCGCTGCGGACGTAGGCCGCGACCGCCCGGAGCCCACGCCGAAATCGGATGACCCGGTTCACGCACGTCAGTATGGCCGGGCGAGCTGAGGATGTGATTCACCATGAGGCAGGTCTCCGCCCGGCCTGGGGCGGCTCGACGAGACGGCAGGCCGCTGGAAGACGTACAGCCGGAGACCGGGCGGGAGCTGCGCGGCTGCTGACACGCCGCCGGATGGCCTATCCGGCCACCACGGGATTAAACGGTCATACCGTACGCGATATGAAGAGATGTCACATCGCATATCTCGCCTGCACAGTGGCCCTCGTCGGCGCGGGACTGGGCGCGGCTCCCGCCGCGGCCGCCCACAAGACCCTGCTGGTCCACCCGGGCGAGTCCATCCAGAAGGCGGTGGACGCCGCGCGGGCCGGAGACACCGTGCTCGTGCTCGGCGGCACCTACCACGAGAGCGTCAAGATCATGACGCCCCGGCTGACCCTGCGGGGTGTGGGCCCCGGGACGGTGATCAAGCCCGTCAACAAGAAGACCTCGACGAAGGCCGCCAACAGCTGCGCCGGGAACGGCAACGGCATCTGCGTGGTGGGCACCAAGACCAAGAACGTCGAGGGCGTCACCGTCGAGGACCTGGCCGTGACCGGCTTCAGCCGGACCGGCGTGTTCGGCATGGCGACGGACACCATGACCGTCCGCCGGGTGTACGCCTACAAGAACGGCGTGTGGGGCATCGCCCAGGAGCGGTCCGTGCACGGGCAGCTCCTGTACAACTACGCGCACGACAACGGCGACGCGGGCCTGTTCCTCGCCAACACCATCACGGAGGAGGCGGGCGCCTACGACGCCGGTCAGACGCTGGTCGCGCGCAACCGCCTGGTGGGCAACCGGATCGGCGTCACCGCCCGCAGGCTGCGCAACCTCACCGTCGCGGAGAACTACGTCACCGGCAACTGCGTCGGGGTGTTCGTCGTCGGCGACGAGAACAAGCCCAAGGCCGGCGCCCTGGAAGTGGCCTCCAACCACGTCGTCAGGAACAACAAGTCCTGCCCGAAGACCGAGCGGCTGCCCGCCCTCCAGGGTTCCGGCATCGTCCTGACCGGTACCGAGCAGGTCTCGGTCACCGGGAACCTGGTCACCGACCACTCGGGCAAGTCCCCGCTGTCGGGCGGCATCGTGCTGTTCAAGAGCTTCGTGGGCGCCACCGGCGACAAGAACCGGGTCAGCGACAACATGCTCGCGAACAACTCCCCGGCGGACCTGGTCAACACCGACACCGGCAAGGGCAACGCCTTCCAGCACAACTCCTGCCGGGCCTCCAAGCCCGCGGGCCTGTGCTGACCGCACGCGCACTGCCCCTGCTGGACCGACGAAGGCCGAAGAAAGAGAGGGCGGCACATGACATCCGCTGAAACAGCCCCACCGCCACCCATGCGGCTGCGCGAACTCGTGTTCGGCGCGGCCTGTGCCGCCGCTGTCCGGGCGGCCGCCCGGCTGGGCGTCGCCGACGCCCTCGACAGCGCGCCGATGGCCGTCGAGGACCTCGCCGCCGCGGTGAAGACCGAACCGAAGCCGCTGCGCCGGCTGCTGCGCGCCCTGTCCTGCTACGGCGTCTTCGCCGAGCAGCCGGACGGCACGTTCGCACACACCGAGACGTCCCGGCTGCTGCGCGAGGACGACCCGAACAGCCTGCGCGCCATCGCCCTGTGGTGCACCGAACCGTGGACCTGGGACGCCTGGCCCAAGCTGGACGAGGCGGTGCGCACCGGCAGGAACGTCGTGGAGGACCTCTACGGCAAGGAGTTCTTCACCTACCTCAACGAGGACGCCCCCGAGTCCGCGGACGTCTTCAACCGCGCGATGACCCGCTCCAGCGAGCAGTCGGCACGCGAGGTGGCGGCCCTGCTGGACCTGTCCGGCAGCAGGTCCGTCGCGGACGTCGGCGGCGGCCAGGGGCACGTGGTGGCGTGTCTGCTGGACAAGTACCCGGAGATGCGGGGCAGCCTGCTCGACCTGCCCCGGGTGGTGGACAACGCCCTGCCGCGGCTGCGTGAGGGCGGCGATCTCGCACACCGCACGCGGATCGTGCCCGGCGACGTCCGGGAGGCGATCCCGGTCCAGGCCGACGTCTACATCATCAAGAACATCCTGGAGTGGGACGACGAGAGCACGGCCCGGACGCTGCGCAACGTCGTCGAGGCGGGCGGCCCCGGCACCCGGGTCGTCGTCATCGAGAACCTGGTGGACGACACCCCCTCGATGCGCTTCAGCACCGGCATGGACCTGCTGCTGCTCCTCAACGTCGGCGGGGCCAAGCACACCACCGACTCCATGGTCAGCAGGCTGACCTCGGCGGGCCTCAAGGTGGAGGACATCCGGCCGGTCAACCCGTATCTGCACGCGTTCGACTGCCACGTGCCCGGGTGACGGGGCACCCGGACACGGAGAACGCGGCGGACACGAAGGACACAGAACACCGGCCGCCGGGCCCGCGACGCTGCGGGCCCGGCGGCCGGTGGCCGTCCGGACGGGCCGTACGGCTCAGTCGCGCTCCCAGACGTAGAAGCGCTGCGCCATCGCGTCCTTGGGGGACCTCCAGGTCTCCGGGTCGTACGCGCTGACGTACGCCTGCAGGCGCTCGCTGACGTCACGGAACTCGGGGTGGTTCGTCACCTTGGCGATGGCCGGTCCCGGCTCGCGCTCGGACTCGATGAGGTGCATGTACACATCGCCGAACTGGAAGAGGCTGCGCCGCACCACACCGACGAGGTGGGGCAGCTCTCCACGGTCGGACTCCTCGAACACCTTGGCGATGTCGGGTGCGGAGCCCGGGGCCATCCGGGCGACGATCAGGGCCTGGTGCATGGGGTCTGCTCCTCCTTCCGGTTCAGTCGGCCAGGGCCGGTGCGGGCCGGTGTCCGGCGGCGGCCTTCTCGATCTTGTCCCGGATGAGGGCCATCTGGACCTTGGAGTTCCGGTTGATGTTGTCGGTCATCCACTCGTCGTCGACCGGGGCGTCGGGCTTCATCGCGAAGTCCTGCGTCCAGACCATCCGGGTGCCGGCCGGGACCTCCTCGTACGCCCAGTGGATGTCCATGTGGGCGAAGGGGCCGGTCTCGACGCGGCGGGCCTTCACGGTGAGGGTGTCGCGGTCGGGCTCGCGCTCGGAGACCCAGCTCCAGACGGTGCCGTTGTCGTCCGGGTGCATGGTCAGCCGGAACGTCGTCTTCTTCCCCTCCCGGGAGAGGACCTCGACGGACGCGTACTCGCTGAACAGCTGGGGCCAGCGCTCCAGGTCGTTGGTCATGTCCCAGACCAGGTCCAGCGGCGCGGCGATGGTGATCTCGTTCTGCGTGTGTCCTGCCATGTCAGGCTCCTGCCATCAGAGTGCTGTTGACCAGGTCGAGGAACTGCCGGGGCGTCTTGCAGCGCTCCGCGTCCGGCGGCATCGGGGTGCCGTGCCGGTTCTCCAGCTCGCCGACGATGCCGAGCAGGCCGAGCGAGTCGACGCCGAGGGCGTCGAAGCCGGACTCGCCCTGCTCCAGCAGCATCTCCGGGGCCACGGTGACCCCGGCGGCCTGCTTCATCAGCGCGGCCAGTTCTTCCACGGTGATCTGTGCGGACATGCGATTACCTCCTGTGCTGCTAGGCGTTGACGGCGCCGTGCCGGAGCACGAGCGCCGAGTTCGACCCCATGAGTCCGCGGCTCAGCACCAGCGCCGTCCGCAGCTCGGCCACGCGGGCACGGCCGGTCACGAGGTCGAGGTCGTGGCAGACGTCGAAGACGTTCGGCGTCGGCGGGATCAGTCCGTGCTCCATCGCGAGCACGGCCGCCGCGGTGTCCAGCACGGGCGCCGCGCAGTAACCCCGGCCGATGCCGGTCTTCGGCGCCGTGACCGGCACCCGGGCGCCGTGCGCGCCGAGGGCGTCGGCGAGCGCGAGCGCCTCGGCCCGGTCCGCCTCCGGCACCCCGAGGGCGTCGGCGAAGACGACGTCGACCTCCTCGGGCGCACAGCCGGCCTCGTCCAGGGCCTGCCGGATGGCGTGGGCCAGGCCGTCCTGGGACTCGGCCCAGCGGGAGGCACCGGTGAAGGTGGCCGCATGCCCGGCGACGAAGGCCCGGATGTCCGCGCCGCGCTCGCGGGCGGACCGCTCCGCCTCGACCACGAGCATGGCGCCGCCCTCCGCCGGCACGAAGCCGCAGGCGGCGTCCGTGAACGGGCGGTAGGCCCGGGCCGGGTCCTCCTCACGGCTCAGCTCCTCGTAACCGAGCTGGCAGACCATCGAATACGGCGCCAGCGGCGCCTCGGTGGAGCCGGCCACGATCACGTCGGTGCCGCGCCGCACCGCCCGCGCCGCGTGCGCGAGGGCGTCCAGACCGCCGGCCTCGTCGGAGGCGACGACCGAGCAGGGGCCCTTGAACTTGCGGCGGATGGAGATCTGGCCCGTGCTCGCGGCGTAGAACCAGGCGATGGACTGGTACGGGCCGACGAACCGGCTGCCCTTGCCCCACAGCTGCTGGAGCTCGCGCTGGCCGAACTCACCGCCGCCGGACCCGGCGGCGGTGACCACACCGATGGAGTACGGCTCCTCGGAGGTGTCGGCCTGCCCAAGCCGGGCGTCGTCCAGCGCGAAGTCGGCCGCGGCCATGGCGAAGTGCGTGAACCGGTCGGTCTGGACGAGGAACCGCTCCTCGATCGTCACCGCCGGATCGAAGGCGCGGACCTCGCCGGCCACCTTCATCGGAAGGTGCTCGCAGCCCTCGCGGGTGATCCGGTCGAGGACGCTGAGACCTCCCTGGGCGGCCTTCCAGAAGGTGTCGGTGCTGGTGCCGTTGGGCGCGACCACCCCGATGCCGGTGACGGCCGCGCGCCGGTCATGCGGTTCGCTCATCTTGTCCTCTCCCTAGTCCGGTCCCTCGTCCGGGTCAGGACCACCGCGGACTGGAAGCCTCCGAACCCGCTGCCCACGGACAGGACGCTGGTCAGCTTCCGTTCGCGGGCGACGCGCGGGACGTAGTCCAGGTCGCACTCGGGGTCGGGGGTCTCGTAGTTCGCGGTAGGGGGTATGACCTGCTTGGCCAGCGCCAGCACACACGCGACCACCTCGATCGCCCCGATCGCCCCGAGGGAGTGCCCCACCATCGACTTGATGGAGCTCATGGGGGTGTCGTAGGCGTGGTGGCCGAGCGCCCGCTTCACGGCCGCCGTCTCGTGGCGGTCGTTCTGCCGGGTGCCGGAGCCGTGCGCGTTGACGTAGTCGATCGCCGTGGGGTCGAGCCGGGCGTGGTCGAGCGCGGTGTCGATCGCCCGGGCCATCTCCAGGCCCTCGCTGGTCAGTCCGGTCATGTGGTAGGCGTTGCCGAAGGTGGCGTAGCCGCCCAGCTCGCAGTACACGTGCGCGCCACGGGCCCGCGCGTGTTCCAGCTCCTCCAGGACGAGCACCGCACCGCCCTCGCCCATGACGAACCCGTCACGGTTGTTGTCGAAGGGCCGGGAGGCGTGCGCCGGGTCGTCGTTGTTCGGGGACGTGGCCTTGATCGCGTCGAAGCACGCCATGGTGATCGGGGAGATCGGCGAGTCCGACGCGCCCGCTATGCAGATGTCGGCCCGGCCCTCCTCGACGGTGTGGAAGGCGTACCCGACCGCGTCCAGGCCTGAGGTGCAGCCGGTGGAGACGGTCTGCACCGGACCTTGGGCGCCGAAACGTTCTGCCACCGCCGAGGCGACCGTGCTCGGCGAGAACGCCCGGTGCAGATGCGGCTCCGCCTCCCGGTCGTCGACGTCCCAGCGCTGCCCGCGGTGGCTGACCAGGACGTAGTCGTGCTCCAGGCGGGTGGTGCCACCGACCGCGGTGCCCACCGACACCCCGACCCGCCAGGGATCCTCCCGGGCCAGGTCGAGACCCGAGTCCCGGACCGCCTCCGCCCCGGCGACCAGGGCGAACTGGATGTACCGGTCCGCCCGGACGACCTGGTCCGCGTCCAGGCCGTGCGCCGCCGGGTCGAAGTCGCACTCGGCCGCGATCCGCGACCTGAGCCCCGAGGGGTCGAAGAAGGTTATGCCCCGCGTCGCGGTCCGGCCGTCGGCAAGCAGATCCCAGAATGCCGGTACGCCGATGCCGCCCGGAGCAACGATGCCTATGCCAGTGACCGCCACGCGCCGGGTCATGACCGAACCCGACCCCGGTCGGCCGCGTGCGCGGCACCCGCCTCGGTGACCACCGCGGCGGCCCCGATGACCTCCGTCTCCTCGGTGTCGACATGACCCAGCTGCGGCCTGGGGGCCAGCGGACCGAGGTGGAAGACGATCCGCGCCTCCACCTTGCCGACGTTGCGGAAACGGTGCCGCATGTGGGCCGGGATCATCAGACCCTGCTCGGGCTGCAGCGCGTGCGGCTCACCGTCCAGGTCCACCTCCAGCTGCCCGCAGACGACGTAGACGAACTCCTCGGAGTACGGGTGGTAGTGCTCCCCGATGCGGTCACCGGGCTGCACGATGGCCACGCCCATGAAGCCGCTGGTGGAGCCGACCGTGGCAGGGGTGAGCATGGCGCGCAGGTCGCCACCTCGCCGGACGTTGGGCTCGACCTCACTGAGGTCCACGATTTTCGGACGGGGTTTGATGGACAACGTTGCCTCCGTTGGATGTGCTGCGTCGGCGCTTGGCGGTGGGGGGACCCGGCCGCCGGATCAGGCGCCCGGCGAGCGGCGGTCGGTGATCAGGTCCATACGAGCGACCTCGGCGTCGAGCAGCTCCCGCACCTCGGCGGCCACCCGGGACTCCCGCGGCAGCACCTCGGCCTCCTGGTCGCCGCGCGCGTCGACCAGGCGCACCACCACGTCGTCCCGCTGGAAGACCGTGCTGCGCAGCACCGGGCTCGCCGGGTCGTCCGCGGCCACCGAGTCGGCCTTGGCGATCAGCTCGGCCAGCCGCATCCCGCGGCCGGGCCGGGCCGGGTAGTACAGGGCCTGCCGCCTGCCCTCCGACTGGTCCTCCGTGCTCACGTGGTGCACGGCCGGCAGCGCCGCCCGGGTGAAGAACATCCGGGCCGAGTCCTGGTCGCCCAGGTCCCGGTCCTGCTCCAGGTACGGGTTGATCGCCTCCTCGACGGCCCGCACCTCCGGCTGCCGGGCGACGTGCCGGAGCGCCGCGAGCAGGTCGCCGCGCACCTCGATGGCCCGCACCACCCGGTTGCCGTGCATGAACAGCGAGGTCCGGCACAGCCGCGTCGTGTCGTCCACCCGGGCCTCGGGCGAGGCGTAGTCGGCGAGGATCTTCGCGACCTTCTTCTCGCTGCCCGGCTTGACCGTGAAGGTCAGCGCGTGCCGGATCACCCCGTCGCCGATGCGCGGGTGCGCCTGCAGCCGACGCTCCGCCGACTGCGCCTGCCCGGCGCCGACGGTCTCACGCACGATGTGGAAGCGCAGCGACCGGGTGTCCCGGACGCAGCTGTGCAGCGGCTGCACCATCCGCACGTGCTCCTCGCTGTTCACCCAGGTGAGGAACGGCGGGGCACTCTCCCACTCACTTGTGATGAGCCATTGGGAGGGATTCTCGATGGACTGGCACAGTTGGTCGCTGACATGGCCGGGAACCGACGCAACCTGGTTGCACAGCTGCTCGTACGCCTCGAGGAACTGCTGCTGTGCGCCGTCGTAGACGTCGACCAGGAGGACGACCCGGAGCCGGGAGCCGTCGAACACGGACTGGGAGACACGCTTCGAGGCCTCGCGTGTCAGCTTCTCTGAAAGACGTTCAGACGTCGTGGTCATCCTGCACACATCTCCTTCGCGGGGCAGAGGCGTCGCCGGCCGCGAGTGACGCGACGGCAGCGTTCCTTGATCCTGTGCCGGTCCCCACCACCCCGCGACTCGTATGAACCACGTGGGTGATTGGGCACGCGGAGCGGGCGCCACCGGGCAAGAGAACTCACAGGCGCCCCACACGCGCACCCCTGCCTCTGGAGGCTTCGATGCATCAAAAAGCCGACCACCGGGTCCCCGTCCTCATCGTGGGCGGCTCTCTGGTGGGCCTGTCCATGTCCGTGTTCCTGGGCCGTCTCGGTGTGCGGCACATGCTCGTCGAGCGGCACTCCGGGACCTCGGTCCACCCGCGCGGACGCGGCAACAACGTGCGGACGATGGAACTGTTCCGGGTGGCCGGCGTCGAGCCGGACATCAAGGCGGCGGCCTCACTCCTCGCCGAGAACCACGGCATCCTGCAGACGCCGACCCTCGTCGGGGACGCCGGCGAATGGCTGTTCAAGCACATCGACCCGGGCGGCGGACTCGCGAGGTTCAGCCCCACCAGCTGGTGCCTGTGCAGCCAGAACGACCTCGAACCGGTCCTGCTGGACAACGCCCGGGAACTCGGCGGCGACCTGCGCTACCACCACCAGATGGAGTCCTTCGAGCAGGACGCCTACGGAGTGACGGCGGTGATCCGCGACCGCGCCACCGAGGAGCGCTGCACCGTCCACGCCGACTACCTGATCGCCGCCGACGGCCCGCGCAGCCCGGTCCGCACCGCGCTGGGCATCGGCCAGACGGGCCCCGGCGACCTCTTCGCGAACGTCAGCGTCACCTTCCGCTCCGCCGGCCTGGCCGAGGTGGTCGGCGACCGCCGCTTCATCTGCTGCTACCTCACCCACCCGGACGCCGACGGCGCCCTCCTGCCCGTCGACAACAAGGAACGCTGGGTCTTCCACGCCCCCTGGCACCCCGAGCGCGGAGAAACACTGGAGGAGTTCACCGAGGAACGCCTCCAGCGCCACATCCGCCGGGCGGTGGGCGTGCCCGACCTCGACGTGGAAATCACCGGAAAGGCGTCCTGGCGTGCCGCCGAACGGGTCGCCGACCGCTACGCCTCCGGCCGGGTCTTCCTCGCCGGCGACTCCGCCCACGAGATGTCCCCGACCGGTGCCTTCGGCTCCAACACCGGCATCCAGGACGCCCACAACCTGGCGTGGAAGCTGGCCGCCGTCCTGGCCGGCTGGGCCGGCCCCGGCCTGCTCGACTCGTACGACGCCGAGCGCCGCCCGGTCGCCCTCGCCACCAGCGCCCGCGCCTCCGCCCGTTCGGTCGAGCACAGCCACCCCGGCTTCGCCCCCGCCCCCGGCATCGGCGGCGGCAAGCGCGGCGGCATCCTCAACGTCGTCCTCGGCTACCACTACCCGCACGGCGCCGCCCTCGGCACCGACCCCGAGCGGCCGGTCGTCCCCGACGCCCTGGACCTGACCGGCCGGCCCGGCACCCGCGCCCCCCACCTCTGGCTGCGCCGCGCCGGCACCCGCATGTCCACCCTCGACCTGTACGAACACTCCCTGGTCCTGCTCGCCGACGCCCCGGACGACGCGGGCTGGCACGCGGCGGCCCGCCGCATCGCCGACACGGACGGCGTACGGCTCGACGCCTACCGGATCGGCCCGGGCGCCGACGCGGACCTGACGTACGACGCCGAGGGCACCGACTGGGCCCAGGCCCACGGCACCACCGCCGACGGCGCGGTCCTGGTACGGCCGGACGGGTTCGTGGCGTGGCGGGCGACGGGCGCTGTACCGGACCCCGAGGCGGAGCTGCGAAAGGTCCTGCGGACCCTGCTCCACACGGCCTGACCTGCACAGACGACGAAGGCCACCGGCACGGTGAGGTGCGGGTGGCCTTGGCCCTGCCGAGCCCCCTGTCGGATTCGAACCGACGACCTTCGCTTTACAAGAGCGGCGCTCTGACCAGCTGAGCTAAGGAGGCGTGCGCTTGCGCGCCCGTGCAGTGTACCCAGGTCCGGGGTGGCCCTTGTCGAAAATTCCCGCGAAGTTCACAGTCGCCCGGGTGCTGACAGACGAGTGAACGCCAGGTACCGTCCTGAGCCAGTTCACTCGCGTGGACTACATCCACCACCTTCCTACAACGGATCGTCCGGCACGTTCCTGCCGGTAGAAGGGGGCCCATTCACCATGGCCACTGTCACGTTCGACAAGGCGACCCGGATCTACCCGGGTTCCACCAAGCCCGCCGTCGACGGTCTCGACATCGCGATCGAGGACGGCGAGTTCCTCGTTCTGGTCGGCCCGTCGGGCTGCGGAAAGTCCACCTCGCTCCGGATGCTCGCGGGGCTCGAGGACGTCAACGGCGGCGCCATCCGCATCGGTGACCGCGACGTCACGCACCTGCCGCCCAAGGACCGGGACATCGCCATGGTGTTCCAGAACTACGCGCTCTACCCGCACATGTCGGTCGCCGACAACATGGGCTTCGCGCTCAAGATCGCCGGCGTCAACAAGGCGGAGATCCGGCAGAAGGTCGAGGAGGCCGCGAAGATCCTCGACCTCACCGAGTACCTGGACCGCAAGCCGAAGGCGCTCTCCGGCGGTCAGCGCCAGCGTGTCGCCATGGGCCGCGCCATCGTCCGTGAGCCGCAGGTCTTCCTCATGGACGAGCCGCTGTCCAACCTGGACGCCAAGCTCCGCGTCTCGACCCGTACGCAGATCGCGTCCCTGCAGCGCCGCCTCGGCATCACCACCGTCTACGTCACCCACGACCAGGTCGAGGCCATGACGATGGGCGACCGGGTGGCCGTGCTCAAGGACGGCCTCCTCCAGCAGGTCGACTCGCCGCGCAACATGTACGACAAGCCCGCCAACCTCTTCGTCGCCGGCTTCATCGGCTCCCCCGCCATGAACCTGGTCGAGGTCCCGATCACCGACGGCGGCGTGAAGTTCGGCAACAGCGTCGTCCCCGTCAACCGGGACGCCCTGAAGGCCGCCGCCGACAGGGGTGACCGCACGGTGACCGTCGGTGTCCGGCCCGAGCACTTCGACGTGGTCGAGCTGGGTGGCGGTGCCGCCGCCTCCCTGTCCAAGGACACCGAGGACGCCCCGGCCGGTCTCGCCGTCTCCGTGAACGTCGTCGAGGAGCTGGGCGCCGACGGCTACGTCTACGGCACCGCCGAGGTCGGCGGCGAGGTCAAGGACCTGGTCGTCCGTGTGGGCGGCCGCCAGGTGCCGGAGAAGGGCGCCACCCTGCACGTCGTACCTCGTCCGGGTGAGACCCACGTGTTCTCCACCTCGACGGGCGAGCGTCTCTCCGACTGACCGTCCTGAGCAGGGCGTTTTCACGCAGGTTGACGAGCAGGGCCCCGCGGACCCCCGCGGGGCCCTGCTCATTGCCGCGAAATACCCCGGCACAGCGATCATTTCGGGCACCGCACGTCAACCCATTACCCAGAAAGTGGCACCACTGCATCCCCCATAGGGGTGACTAAATGTCGCCAAATCATTACCGGGCGCTACCCTCACACGCGTGAAGCACTCCACCATCCCTCAGACGCGACGCGGCCATCGGGGCGGCCCTGCCCGCCGGATCGGCCGCACGCTCGCCCTCGTCCTGCCCGTCGTCCTGGTGCTCTCCGGAACCCTCGCGGTCACCCGGGTCAACTGGACG
Organism: Streptomyces sp. NPDC001450; assembly: GCF_053597295.1. Classification (NCBI taxonomy): domain Bacteria; kingdom Bacillati; phylum Actinomycetota; class Actinomycetes; order Kitasatosporales; family Streptomycetaceae; genus Streptomyces; species Streptomyces sp. NPDC001450. The sequence goes on along the minus strand of NZ_JBSFHY010000001.1, from coordinate 9,503 downwards.
GGAAGCCCCTCCGGCTCGGTGCTCACCGCCTCGGACGTCTCCCCTGCGGAGGTCTCCACGAAGGCGGTCTCCCGCGCCCCGCAGGACGTCCTCCGCGACCAGCTGATGACCGAGCTGCAGGACAAGAACCCGGGCGTGGTCCTCACCCACCTCCAGCAGGCCGTGAACGGGCACCCCGCGCTGGCGAAGCACTGCACCTCCATCGCCCGTGCCCTGGGCAGGGCGGCGGTGCGCATCTACGGCGCCTCGCGCGCCCAGTCCTACGCCCGCCCGGTCTGCGACACCGCCTTCGCCACCGGGGTCCTGGCCGGGCGCAGCTGAGTGCAGGTTGGGAACTCGGTAACGGCTCCTTAAGGAGCAGGTTGCGGTCGGAATTCCGGCCGGGGCGCCACGTACAGTTCGGGGCATGACCCATCCGAGCGCCGCGTTGCGCCCCACTCAAGCCGTCGTCCTGGCCGGTGGCCAGGGCTCACGGCTGCGTCCCTACACCGACGACCGGCCCAAGCCGATGGTCGAGATCCCCGGAACGGGCACTCCGATCATCGGCCACCAGTTGGCCTGGCTCGCCGAGGAGGGCGTGACGGACGTGGTGGTCTCCTGCGGCCACCTCGCCGAGGTCCTGCAGAAGTGGCTGGACTCGGCCGACCTGCCCGTCTCCGTCACCACCGTCGTCGAGACGGAGCCCCTCGGCCGTGGCGGCGGCCTCAAGTACGCCGCCGCGCACCTCCCCCACCCCGACCGGCCCTGGTACGCCACCAACGGCGACATCTGGACCCGCTTCTCCCTGCGGGACATGGCCGACTTCCACACCGAGCGGGACGCTGTCGCCACGCTGGCGCTGGCCCGGCCTCGGATTCCCTGGGGTGCGGTGAAGACCGACGGGTTCGGCCACATCACCGACTTCATCGAGGCACCGCCGTCGCCGTTCGAGATCAACGCGGGTGTGTACGTGTTCTCACCGGAGTTCGGGGAGATGCTGCCCGAGCGGGGTGATCACGAGCGGACGACGTTTCCTCGGCTGGCCCGGGAGCGGAAGCTGTTCGGGTTCCCCATTCCGCAGGGTGCCTACTGGCGGGCTATTGACACGGCCAAGGATCTGACGGAGGCGGCCAAGGAACTGGCGGCTTTGGGGCGGTAGCCGAGTGCGGGTGCGTTGTGGCTGGTCGCGCCCACGCGGCGGAGCCGCACATCGATACAGCCACGCGCCCCTGAGGTAACGCCCCTCCGCACAGCAAAGAGCCCCGTACCTTCGCGGTACGGGGCCCCTTGCTGTCTTGCCGGGCTAGTCCAGGATGCCGCCCACCAGGCCCGGCTGGCCGGAGGAGGTGGTGCCGCCTGAGGTGCCGGTGCCGCCTGTGGAGGTGCTGCCGCCCGTTGACGTGCCGCCCGTGGTGGTCGGGCCCGCCGTGGTGCTGGGGGCACCGCCCGTCGGGGAGGACTGGCGGGGCGGGACCTGACCCGTGGTGCCCTGGGTCTGGGTGGGCGTCGTGGTGGTCGCGCCGGCGCTGTGGCTGGCGCCCGGGGTCGCGGCCGCCCCGGAGGGGCTCGCACCGGCCGTGGCGCCGCCCGTGGGCGAGGTGGAGACCGACGGGCTCGTCCGCTGCCGCTGCCTGGGCTCCTCGGGCAGCGGGGAGCCCGGCAGGTTGTTGCGCGGGGCGTCGCCGGGGCCGGGGACGACCACGCGGCTGGAGTCGCGTACGGCGCCGCCCAGCAGGGAGCCGACGAGCAGGGTGAGGCCGACGGTGACGGCCGTGATGAGAGAGCCGCGGCGCAGGACGTAGCGGCGCAGCTCCCAGATGTCGGAGCGGGGGCCGAGCCGGCGCCAGGCGCCGCCGGCGAGGCGGCCGTCGACGGAGTAGACGGGGGCGCCGGCGATGATCAACGGGGACCAGGCGGCGAGGTAGATGATGTCGGGGGTGTCGTAGACGGGGACCGTCTTCCAGCTGACGGTGACGATCAGGGCGGCGGAGAGCAGGGCGCCGACCACGGCGGCGACGCGCTGCCAGCAGCCGAGGATGGTCAGGACTCCCACGACCACCTGGAGGAAGGCGATGACCAGGCCGGAGCCGACCGGGTGGTGCAGGGCGAACTGGCGCAGGGGCTCGGCGACTTCCCAGGGGTGCAGGGTGTTGAGCCACTTGACCATGGAGCCGCGCTTGCCGCCGTCGAAGTAGACGGGGTCGCACAGCTTGCCCATGCCGGCGTAGATGGAGATGAAGCCGAGGAAGATGCGCAGGGGGAGCAGGACCACGCCGAGGTTCATCCGGCGGCCGGGGTAGTAGGCGTGCCGGGCCGGGTCGTCGCCGTGGCGCCTGGCGAGGCGTTCGCCCGCCCCGGCGCTCTCCTCGAAGTCGTCGAACTCGTCGTCGGCGTAGGCGGGTTCGTCGTAGGCGCTGCCGACCGTGCGCATGTGGGGCAGGAGCCGCGCGCCGTCCTCGGAGGCGGTGCGCTGGTGGCCGACGACGGGGGTCTGGACGGTCTGGTCGAGGGCGTCGTAGCCGTCGGTGTACCCGGTCCCGACGCGCGGGATGACCTGGGTGACGCCGGCCTCGACGGGCTCGTCGACGTGGCGGACGCTGCTGCCCCGCACGGCCTGGAGCAGCCGGTGGGCGCCGGTGTCGTCGGGGGCGGACTTGCCGCTCCACACGACGGGGCGGCGGCGGCCGGCCGCGGCGCCGACCCGGCCCGCCGCGCCCACGACCGGCATTCGGGCGGTGTCATGGGCGGCGCTCAGGCGCCCGGCGATCCGCGGGGATTGGCTGCGTTTCGCCGACGCGCCCAGCTGCACGCGGAAGCTGGCGTGATTGACGATGACCTGCGCCGGATCGCTCGGCACCTTCACCATGCTCAGCGCGGGAGCGTCGTCGAATCCCGACGAGCGGTCCCCCGTGGGTGTGCGGGGTGTTCTGGTGTCCACACTCATCTAACCGAGTGACGTGGAGTTAGGACACTGCTTTGACCGGGCGGATGTGTCCGGACCGCGTCAAAGCGGCCCGGAAAGCCATATGGACGCCTGAATTACCCCGTACGAGTGAGACGACGGACGCTTGTTCAGCCGCGTCGGCGAGCCGCCTCGTACAGGACGATTCCCGCCGCCACACCGGCGTTGAGCGACTCCGCACCACCCGGCATCGGGATCCGGACGCGGAAGTCGCAGGTTTCGCCGACCAGTCGGGACAGGCCTTTGCCCTCGCTGCCGACCACGATCACGACCGGGCCCGCGAGGGCCTCCAGTGCGCCGAGTTCGACCTCGCCGTCGGCGGCCAGGCCGACGACCGTGATGCCGGCCTTCTTGTAGGCCTCCAGGGCGCGGGTCAGGTTGGTGGCGCGGGCGACCGGCGTGCGGGCGGCCGTACCGGCGGAGGTCTTCCAGGCACCGGCGGTCATGCCGGCCGAGCGGCGCTCCGGGACGACGACGCCGTGGCCGCCGAAGGCGGAGACGGAGCGGACGACGGCGCCGAGGTTGCGCGGGTCGGTGACGCCGTCGAGCGCCACGATCAGCGGGTCCTCGCCCTCGTCGTAGGCGGCCTCGGTGAGGTCCTCCGGGTGCGCGTACTCGTACGGCGGAACCTGCAGGACCAGACCCTGGTGGTTCAGGCCGTTCGTCATGCGGTCCAGCTCGGGGCGCGGGGCCTCCATGAGGTTGATGCCGCCGCGCTCGGCGGCGAGCTGGAGGGCCTCGCGGACGCGCTCGTCGTTGTCGATGAACTGCTGGACGTAGAGGGTGGAGGCCGGTACGCCCTCGCGCAGCGCCTCGACGACCGGGTTGCGGCCGACGACCAGCTCGGAGGACGACTTGCCGCCGCCCCGGCGCTGCTGCGGACGGCCCTGGGCGCGGCGGGTCTTCGCGGCCGCGGCGCGCTGCTTGGCGTGGCCCTTGCGCATCTCGGCGGGCGGGGTCGGACCCTTGCCCTCCAGGCCCCGGCGCCGCTGGCCGCCACTGCCGACCTGCGCGCCCTTCTTGCCGGACATGCGGCGGTTGTTCGCGGCCATGAGTTACCTGTCTCCGTGAGCTTCGTACGTACGTCTTATGCAGTGTGCCGCCCGGAGGGCCGGGCGGCACAGTCGATCAAGCCGAGGGCTAGCGCGGGCCGAGGCTCCAGCGCGGGCCCTGCGGGCTGTCCTCGATGACCAGACCGGACTGGTTGAGCTGGTCGCGGATGGCGTCGGCGGTGCCCCAGTCCTTGCGGGCGCGGGCGGACTCGCGCTGGTCGAGGACGAGCCGGACGAGGCTGTCCACCACACCGTGCACGTTCTTGTTGAACATGGTCTCACCGCGGTCGGCGCCCTCGCCGGCCCACCGCGCGTCCAGCGGGTCGAGACCGAGGACACCGAGCATGGCCCGTACCTCGGCGAGCCGGGCCACGGCCGCTTCCTTGTCGTCGGCGGCCAGCGCGCTGTTGCCCTGCCGGACGGTGGTGTGCACGATCGCCAGGGCCTGCGGGACGCCCAGGTCGTCGTCCATCGCCTCGGCGAAGGCGGGCGGGACCTCGGTGGCCGGCTCGACCGTCTTCCCGGCCAGCTCGGTGACCCGCTGCATGAAGCCCTCGATCCGCGCGAACGCCGACTCGGCCTCGCGCAGCGCCTCCTCGCTGTACTCGATCATCGAGCGGTAGTGCGGGGTGCCGAGGTAGTAGCGCAGGACGATCGGGCGCCAGTGCTTGACCATCTCGCTCACGAGGACCGAGTTGCCGAGCGACTTCGACATCTTCTCGCCGCTCATGGTGACCCAGGCGTTGTGCACCCAGTACCGGGCGAAGTCGTCTCCGTAGGCCTTGGCCTGGGCGATCTCGTTCTCGTGGTGCGGGAAGATCAGGTCGAGGCCGCCGCCGTGGACGTCGAAGGCGGGGCCGAGGTACTTGTGCGCCATGGCGGAGCACTCCAGGTGCCAGCCGGGGCGCCCCCGCCCCCACGGCGTCTCCCAGTCGGGCTCGCCCGGCTTGGACGCCTTCCACATGGCGAAGTCGCGCGGGTCGCGCTTGCCGGTGATGCCCTCCTCGGCGGGCTGCCGCATCTCGTCCAGGTCCTGCTTGGACAGCTCCAGGTAGGAGGGCCAGGAACGGACGTCGAAGTAGACGCTGCCGTCGGCCTCGTAGGCGTGGCCGCGCTCGATGAGGGTGCGCATCATCTCGACCATCTCGGTCACGTGCCCGGTGGCACGAGGCTCGTAGGTCGGGGGGAGGCAGCCGAGGGCGTCGTAGCCGTCGTTGAAGGCGCGCTCGTTCTCGTACCCGATCGACCACCAGGGGCGGCCCTGGTCGGCGGCCTTGGCGATGATCTTGTCGTCGATGTCCGTGACGTTCCTGATGAACGTCACGTCGTAGCCGCGGTACTGGAACCAGCGGCGCATGATGTCGAAGTTGAGGTACGAGCGGACATGCCCGATGTGCGGTGCCGCCTGCACGGTGGCGCCACACAGGTAGATCGAGACACAACCCGGCTTGAGCGGGGTGAAGTCACGGATCTGCCGGGCGCTGGTGTCGTACAGGCGAATAGTCACCACTCCAGGGTAGTGGGCCCGGAGTGATGCCTCGTGCCGGTTGCCTCACATCATCCCGACGACCTTGCGCGGAGTGATCCGCACGACCACTCGCTCCGCGTCCTGCGCCGAAGCCGGATTGAACTCCGCGTACTCCTTGCCGGTGTACTTCATCGACAGTTCGTCGATCAGTTCCCTGCCGCCCTGGGTGGTCATCTCCGCGGTGCCCCGGATCTCGCCGTAGACGTAGGGCATCTCGGGGTCCTGGACGACGACGCTCACCCGGGGGTCGCGGTCGATGTTCTTCTTCTTGCGGCGGTCGACGGTCGTGGAGAACAGGATCTGGTCCCCGTCCCGCTTCACCCACACCGGGGACAGCTGCGGGCTGCCGTCGGGCTGGACCGTGCCGACCACGATGAAGACGGGACCGTCGAGCAGGGACCTGAGCCGGTCGGACAGGGTGGCAGGCATGGGTACCTCCTGGGTCAGCGGTGACTCTCCGGGTACCCTCGCACGCCCTCAGCCCACCCGCACCACGAGCGCCGTGGCCACCGCCATCAGCCCCTCCTCGCGGCCGGGGAAGCCGAGGCCGTCCGTCGTCGCGCCGGACACGGACACGGGCGCGCCCGCGGCCTCGGAAAGGATCTTCTGGGCCTCGTCGCGACGCTTGCCGATCTTCGGGCGGGGACCGACGACCTGGACGGCGATGTTGCCGACGACGAACCCGGCCTCGCGGACGATCCGGGCGGCCTCGGTCAGCAGGGTGACCCCGGAGGCGCCGGACCACTCGGGTCGCCCGGTGCCGAAGTGCTGGCCGAGGTCGCCGAGCCCGGCGGCGGAGAAGAGCGCGTTGCAGGCGGCGTGGGCGACGACGTCGGCGTCGGAGTGCCCGGCCAGGCCGGGACCCTCGCCCTCCCACTTCAGGCCGGCGCACCACAGCTCGCGGCCTTCCTCGAAGGCGTGGATGTCGGTGCCGATGCCGACCTGGGGGAGCACGGGCAGCCCACCCGGCGGCAGCCGGACATCAGATGCCTCAGAAGCCATCGTTCAGCCTCCTGCGGGCCAGGACCGCCTCGGCGAGGACGAGGTCGAGGGGACGGGTGACCTTGAAGGCCTCCTCGTGGCCGGGGACGGTGACGACCCCGAGGCCGAGCTGCTCGACCATGCTCGCGTCGTCGGTGACGTCCTCGGTGACGCTCTCGTGGGCGCGGACCAGGGTCTCCCGGTCGAAGCCCTGGGGCGTCTGCACGGCCCGCAGCCGGGCCCGCTCGGGCGTGGCCACGACCGGCTCGGGGTCGCCGGCGACGGCCGCGGGCTCGACCTCCTTGACGGTGTCGGCGAGCGGCAGCGCGGGGACCACGGCGGGGGCGCCGTCGCGCACGGCCTCGATGACCGCGTCCACGGTGTCGACGGGGACGAGCGGGCGGGCCGCGTCGTGGACGAGGACGACCCCGTACTCGGGCGGCAGGGCGTCGAGGCCGAGCCGGACCGACTCCTGGCGGCTGTCCCCGCCGGGGACGACGAGGAAGTCGGTGCGCTCGGGCAGCGCGTGCGCGTCGAGCAGGGACTTGACCTCGGCGGCGCCGTCGGGCGGGGCGACGACGATCACCAGGGAGACATGGCGGGACGCGGCGAGGGCGCGGACCGCGTGGATCAGCATCGGCGTGCCGTTCAGCGCGCGGAGCGCCTTGGGGGCGCCCGGGCCGAGCCGTACGCCCCGGCCGGCGGCGGGAATCACGGCTGCGACGGGAATCTGCGCGGGTGCGGGGCGCGAATCGTCAGACATCGGTTCCTGTCAGGTTTGTGTGCTCGACCCAGGTGGGTATGGCCTGGAGGAGTGCCGGGCGCGAAGCCTTGACCGGACCCTTCCGTGACCCTGGTCGAGCCATCTGCCCGGGCCCGGCACACCAAGTATCGGGGGGCTTCCCCCCGAGATGAACGACAGGTGGTCCGGCGGTCTCACGACGGCCGGATTCTTCCGGGGACCGGGGACGAACATGCCGCAGCGCCCGGCGACGGGATCAGTGTCATCGGGCACCGCGGCATTTCACTGTGCTGAACGGGCTGCGGGCAGCGGATGCCGCCGGTGGCGCGTCAGGAGGCGAGCACCTCGTCGAGCAGGGCCTCGGCCTTGTCCTCGTTCGTGTTCTCCGCGAGGGCGAGCTCGCTCACCAGGATCTGGCGAGCCTTGGCGAGCATGCGCTTCTCACCGGCGGAGAGACCGCGCTCGCGCTCGCGACGCCACAGGTCACGCACGACTTCCGCGACCTTGATGACATCGCCGGAGGCGAGCTTCTCCAGGTTTGCCTTGTAGCGACGGGACCAGTTCGTGGGCTCCTCGGCATACGGCGCACGCAGCACCTCGAAGACCCGGTCCAGCCCGTCCTGACCGACCACATCACGCACGCCCACGAACTCCGCATTGTCCGCTGGCACACGCACCGTCAGGTCACCCTGGGCGACCTTCAGCACCAAGTAGGTCTTGTCCACGCCTTTGATCTGGCGAGTTTCGATGGCCTCGATCAGCGCGGCCCCGTGATGGGGATAGACCACGGTGTCGCCAACCTTGAACGTCATGTGACAGGTACCCCTTCCGTGGCTATCCAGAGTAACACGGATACGGCGTCTTCTGAATGGCGTTTTCGCAGGTCAGGGCATATCTCGGGGCTTGACAACAGCAACAGGAACGTGCTTCGAAGGCGCTCGCCGGTCCGAGATGCATCAGGTATTCGCAGGTCGGAGCAGCTCTCCGGGCGAGGTGAAACGCATACGTTACAACCTCGCGGAGTCTCGCCCAAGAGGTTGAACATCCCGATTTGTCCACTTCCAAGCGTACGACTTCCGCTACTCCGTTCGGCCGCAGGAGCCGGGTGCGAGACGAATCCGGAATTGATCACGGGGGGCCGGATGGGCTCCGGATGATCAATATCCGAGGTGGCCGTGCATTCCTTCACGGAAAATTTTCGGACCGTGTTGCGGGGATGCGGACTGCGGTCTTGCGGGCGCGTTATGTGAATGGCGGACGAGCGCCTCGGCAAAGTGACTCATGAGTCACTTGTGGGCGGCGAGGTACCCCCACCCGGAGGGAAGCCCGGTGCCAGGGGGAGGGTCGGGTGCGGCCGCGCAGGAACGGCTCGGTAACCTAAGGCCGCTGACAGACACTTAGGGCGGCTTTATAAGGGGAGCCGCCCCTGCGTTCAAGGAGTTGCCGCCGCCGTGAGCAGCAGCCTTCGACGCGGCGCCCTCGCCGCCTCCGCCATCGCCTTCTCGATCGCCTCGCTCGCCGCCTGTGGCGCCGGCAACAACTCGCAGACCCTGCAGATCAAGCCGGACAACGCGGCGACCAGCGTCGGCGACATCATGATCCAGAACGCGGTGGTCATCACCCAGCCCGACCTGAAGGCGTCCGGCCCGGCCGTCATCGCCGCGACCGTCTTCAACAGGGGCAACACGAACCAGACCCTGCAGTCGATCTCCGTCCAGGGCAGCGGCGAGCCGGTCAAGCTGTCCGCCGCCAAGGGCCAGAGCCTGACCGTCCCGGCGCACGGCTCGCTGGTCATCGGCGGCAAGGACAACGCGTCCGCCGTGATCGCCAGCGGCCGTGAGGCGGTCCAGGACGGCAACGCGCAGAAGGTGACCTTCACCCTCAGCAAGACCGGTCCGGTGAACCTGCGGGCGTTCGTGGTCCCTGCCACCAGCTTCTTCAGCGGCTGGGGCCCGAGCGAGATCCCGACCGCCTCGGCGACCGCCACCGCCGCGCCGGGCTCGACCGCGTCCGGCAACGGCAAGCCGGGCAAGGGCGGCAAGTCCAGCCCGTCGGCGACCGCCACCGACACCGCGACCACGGGGGCGACCCCGAGCGACTCGGCGTCGCAGTCGTCCGCGAGCCACTGAGCAGCAGCCCGTACATACGAAGGGCGGCACCCCGGTGCGCGATCAAGGATGTGTTCAGCAACAGGATCGTGGGCTACTCCATCGACGCGCGGATGAAGTCCCGCCTGGCCGTCGCGGCCCTGGACAACGC